>JAUIBH010000021.1 GCA_030427985.1 Bacteroidia bacterium
GAATTATCTTAAAGATATTATGGCTTTACAACGCGTAGAAAAATGACCGAGGGAAATTTCGTTGATTATGTTAAAGTGCATGTCTCCTCTGGAAACGGAGGGAAGGGCTCTGCGCATTTGCATCGCGAAAAATATGTGGCCAAAGGCGGTCCCGATGGGGGAGATGGTGGAAGAGGAGGCCATGTCATCATAAAAGGGAACAAAAACCTTTGGACTCTTTATCACTTTAAATTTAAGAAACATTTTAAGGCTGGTCACGGAGAACACGGAAGTAAAAACCGAAGTACCGGAGCTGATGGTGCCGATGTTTATATGGAGGTGCCTTTGGGAACCGTGGTCAGGGATACGGAAACCAACAAGGTGTTGTTTGAGATTACCGAGGACCAAGAGGAAAAAATCATCTTGGAAGGCGGAATGGGGGGGCGGGGAAACTGGCACTTCAAAAGTGCCACCAACCAAACCCCAAGATACGCCCAACCAGGAATACCTGGTCAGGAAACCCAAATTACCCTTGAGTTAAAAGTTTTGGCCGATGTAGGCCTTGTGGGTTTCCCAAATGCTGGTAAATCTACCCTGCTTTCCGTAGTGACCTCCGCAAAACCCAAGATTGCCAATTACGAGTTCACGACCCTAAAACCCAATTTGGGCATTGTGGAATATCGCGATTTTAGGAGTTTTGTCATGGCCGATATTCCCGGCATCATTGAAGGCGCAGCCGAAGGCAGGGGATTGGGGCACTATTTTTTACGGCATATTGAACGTAACGCTATGTTGCTTTTTCTGATTCCAGCGGATAGTAATGATATCAGTCAGGAATACGCCATTTTGTTGGATGAACTGCGACGGTACAATCCAGAACTCTTGGATAAGGACCGATTGGTGGCCATTTCCAAATGTGATATGTTGGATGAGGAACTCATTGCCGAAATGCGGGATGACATGAAAGAGGATTTTAAGGATGTGCCCTATATGTTCATTTCCTCCATAAGTCAATTGGGTATCCAGGAACTCAAGGATAAACTCTGGGAGCTGTTGAACGAATAACAGCCCTTATTCCATTCCAAAAGCCAAATATTCATTATTTTTAGTGGTAATCCAGATGCACCTGTCATGCGATACCTACTTTTCATAGCATTTTGTTGCCTTTTGGCATCCTGTTCTTCTATCCGGGTGAATTATGACTATGACAAAGGAACGGACTTTTCCAACTATACTACCTATAACTATTTTTCGGATATGGAAACGGGCCTCAGCCAATTGGATGAGCGCCGGTTGATTGGTATCTTGGATTCGACATTGCAGTTTAAAGGATACCGTTTGGCCGAAGAGCCTGAATTCTTCATCAATATCTTGAGCAGCGAATACCAAAGTGCCCCCAATAGTTCGGTAGGGATTGGTATGGGTGGTGGTGGACGAAATGTAGGTGGTGGCGTTTCTGTGGGATTGCCCATAGGAAATGGAAGTATCCAGCGTCACATACAGTTCGATTTTGTGGATGCCCAACGAGATGCCCTGTTCTGGAAAGCATCCACAGAGAGCGGGTATCGTGACAATGCCTCACCCAGTGTGAGGGAAGACCGTTTAAGAGCCCTGGTCAAAAAGGTATTTTCCAAGTTCCCCCCTGAAACTGATTGAAAAACCCTTCTTCAACTTCAGAATACCGTTGCCCATAATGGGATTAGATCAGTTTGTTCTTTCCAATACATTTAAAATCAGAATGTAACAAAAGTGCATAAAGCCAGTCTTATTTTATAAGAGAACTAAATTTCAATCAAACAATTAATTCAACACGTATGAAAACAACACAAAAGATCAAATGGGTCTGTGGACTTCCCTTATTCCTGTTTTTGGGAGTTTTGGTCCAGGCCCAAGAAAAACCCGGGGACACTACCTTGGTAAGTTCCGATGAAGAACTGCAAGCTTTGGCCGCACTGGATCAGGGCGATTATAGATACACCGTAGAGGATTATTTTGGTAATCCAAAGGCCTTTACATTTCGATTTTCCCCTGATGGCAAATATCTTTCCTACAGCGAAAGCGATGAAAATGGAAAACGCCATATCTATGTGAAGAACCTTGAGACCAATGAAGTCAAAAGAGCTATAGAAGAGAAAGAAGAACTGGTGCGGGTGTATGGCTGGCTCAACAATGAACGGCTATATTTTTCAATGGATACAGGAGGTGATGAAAATTATCATATCTATGCCGTTGATATTGATGGGGGCAATTTAAAGGACTTGACTCCCTTTGACGGGGTTAGGGCAGATTTCAATGAATTGCTTCGTGATGATAAGCAACACATCATTGTTGATTTAAACAAGAACAACGCCCAAGTGTTTGAGCCTTACAAATTAAATGTGGTTACGGGAGAAATCACCCAATTGTATGCCAACGAGGATGCGGCCAACCCCATTCTTGGCTACGATTTTGATAAAACTGGAAAATTAAAGGGGTTTGCCAAACTGCGGGATGGTGTGGAGCAAGATGTTTACTATGAAGATGGCGAAGGGGGATTCAAGATTTTAAAACAACTCAACTGGAAGGATAATTTCTTCATTGCCGATTTTAATTATGCCACGGAATACCCACATGATGCTTATGTGATTTCCAATTTGGATAATGATAAATCCGAAGTACAACTGTACGACCTTAAAGCGAACAAAATCATTAAAAAGATTTTTTCCCATGATCAATATGATGTTCAGGAAGGGGGGATTTCCAGAACACGTAATTATGAAATAGACTACTTTTCTTATGAAGGAGAGAAAAGTGTAATAGTGCCCGTGAGCGAGGTGTTTCAAAAAATGGATGCCAAAGTAAAAGAGGAACTTCCCGGAATGCAGTATGATGTTTTGGACAGTACCGAAGATGAAAACTTGTATATGCTCTATGTAGATAGCGACAAGGTGTATGGCATTTACTATGCTTACAACGTGGCCGAAAATAAGTTGACAGAATTATATAACACTATGCCCCAACTCAAAAAGGAAGATATGGCCGAAATGCGCCCCATAACCTTTACCAGTAGGGATGGCATTATCTTGCATGGTTACATCACCTTGCCTAAAGCAGCTTTGGCCGGAGAAAAAGTACCTGTGATTGTTAACCCGCATGGTGGGCCACAGGGCATTCGCGATTCTTGGGGATTTAACCCAGAAGCCCAATTGTTTGCCAGTAGGGGATATGCCACGCTTCAAGTGAATTTCAGGATTTCTGGAGGGTATGGACGCGAGTTTTTGGAATCGGGATTTAAAGAGATAGGAAGAAAGGCCATGGACGATGTAGAAGATGGGCTAAAATATGTGGTGGAACAAGGCTGGGTAGACCCAAATAAAGCCGCCATTTATGGTGGCAGCCATGGTGGGTATGCCGTTTTAAGGGGGTTGACCAAGACTCCGGACCTTTATGCCTGTGGAGTGGATTACGTTGGCGTGTCCAACTTGTTCACCTTTATGCAGACCATTCCGCCCTATTGGAAACCCTATTTAAAGATTATTAAGGAGATTTGGTATGATGAGGACAATCCTGAAGAGAAGAAGATCATGGAAGAAGTTTCTCCGGTCTATCAAATCGATAAAATCAAAAAGCCACTGTTTGTGGTACAGGGAGCCAACGATCCACGCGTGAATATTGATGAATCCGATCAAATTGTAAGTGCCTTGCGGGAAAAAGGGTATGATGTGCCTTATATGGTAAAATATGATGAGGGGCACGGATTTGGAAAAGAGGAAAACCGCTTGGATCTCTACAGGTCCATGATGGGTTTTTATGCCAAGCATTTGGGGCAACAAGAAATACCCCAACCTTTAAAAGATTAATAAAGTCACTGATATTCAATGAAAAAGGGAGCATTTCGCTCCCTTTTTTTGCATAAAACCATTCCATTTACCGTTCGCACTTTCATTTTTACCACTGCCCATAATCTCCTTTTGTATAGAAGTAAAGTCCTCTACTTTAGCATCATACAAAACCATTAAAAACAAAACATGATGATCGCACTGGCAAAATTGATGATATCCGTATTGATGGACATCCTCATATAATTGAATTTTGAAACTAAAAAACCAATACAATGAAAAAACTAAATACAACGCAGAAAGTAGTTTTGGGAATGGGCCTTGTGGGGGCCTGTATCGGATTCTATGGCAAATGGACCGGATGGGCCTACGATGACTATTTTGTGTTCTTTTATACTGGGATGACCATGGTTTGGATAACTTTTTTACCGTCGAGCAAGACCTGTTGTATCCCTTTTTGGAAAAAGAGCGCCAAAAAACAGCAGTAAAGGAATTCCACAGGTTGAAAAGCAAAGAGTATATTTGGATTATCGCGGATCATATTCCATGGAATTAAATAGCAAGAGAAGAAATTACATTTTTTGGGCACTTCAACTTTTGGGTTGGGGATTTATTAATTCGGTATCCATTTTTGTGGTTAAAGGGCTTAGCCCCCAGTTGCTGCTCTATTCAGTGGTAATGGGTACTTTTCTGGGCATCTTTTCCACTTCCTTGCTCCGTTGGTATTTAAAACAAAATGTGCAGTTTGAATCGTTTGGGGGGAAGGATTTTATTAAAATCCTTATTGCTTTTTTGCTTACGGCACTTGTGTTTGGTGCTTTGAACACCCTGTTTGGTTTTCTGTACGTAAAATTCGGTCCAACATTGACCGAAGCTGAACATAACATGTTCAAAACCTATGACAACCTTGGTATCCAAGTACTCAATTCTTTGTTTTTGATTGGGGCTTGGACAGTCACCTATTTGGTCATTAAACTATTGTTGAAACTCAATCAGGATCGTATTGAGCGCTTGGAGCTGAACACCCATTTAAAACAGGCTCAGTTAAATACCCTCAAGGGACAGATCAATCCACATTTTATGTTCAATAGTCTCAATAATATTCGCGGACTAATGCTTGAGGATGTAGAGCGATCCCGTGAAATGTTGACCAAACTCTCCGAGATTTTACGGTATTCCCTCACTAAAAACAACATAAATGCCATTTCGGTACGGGAAGAACTGGAAGTGGTGGATAATTACATCGAACTGTCCAAAATACAATTTGAAGATCGGTTGCAATTCATTGAAAATGTAAACTCAGACACTTTAGATCTTCAGATTCCACCCATGATCATACAATTGTTGATCGAAAATGCCATAAAACACGGTATTTCCAACCTAAAACAAGGTGGGACAATAACGTTGAACATTAAAAAGGAAGAAGCCATTTTGCTTATTGAAGTCAAAAATACCGGCAAGCTTCAAATTGCCAAGAATTCCACACAATTGGGATTGAAAAATATTGAGCAACGTTTAAAGCTGCTCTATGCCGATAAGGCTTCTTTTGTTTTGGAAGAGGTTTCCGATGAAGTGGTGGCCCATATTAAAATTCCACTGGCATGAAGATAAAAGCAGTTATTGTTGAAGATTCCCGTTTGGCCCGAAATGAGCTAAAAGAACTCATTAAAAAATACGGGGAAATTGAGCTTGTAGGGGAAGCAGAGAATGTTGACAACGGTTTTGAACTTATTCAAGAAACAGTACCAGACCTCTTGTTTTTAGACATCAATATGCCAGAAAAAGATGGTTTTGAGCTTTTGGAAATGCTTGATGAGGTGCCCATTACCGTTTTTACTACGGCTTTTGATGAGTTTGCGATAAAATCGTTCGAGTACAATGCGTTGGACTATCTCTTGAAGCCTGTAAGCGAAAAACGATTTGCCATGGCCATGGATAAGGTCAAGGCCAAGCTGGAGAATGTAGATCAGGGGAAAGGCGTTGAAACCAAAAAATTATCAGAAAACAGTCAGATTTTTATCAAAGATGGAGAAGCATGCTGGTTGGTGAAGATTGGGAACATTTCCCTTTTTGAAATTGTTGGGAACTATACCCGGGTATTTTTTGAAGATAAAAAACCACTGTTGTACAAATCGTTGAACCAAATAGAGGAAAAACTGCCGGAAACCTCTTTTTTCAGGGCAAATCGACAACAAATCGTGAACACCAATTTCATAGAGAACGTAGTGCCTTGGTTCAATGGTAAACTTAAACTTACGCTCAAAAATGGGGAAGAAGTTGAAGTGTCCCGAAGACAGTCCTATATCTTCAAGGATAAAATGAGTCTTTGATCAAAGAATAAGAAATGATGTCAGTTCGAGCACAGTCGAGAACGCCTTGATCAAGCATTGTAAAATTCTCGACCCCACTCGACATGACATTTAGGACATTAGGGATTAAGGCTTCAGCAAATCCTGATACCTGTCTTTATAGCCAACAAGGGCCAAAATGTTTAAAATCAACAATGCCAAGGCTGGCCCTATACCTTCCGGTAACAATGTGGCATGGAACAATACCGCGTTTACGGATACGCTCATTAAAACTATGGCCATTAAAGCACCATATTTATTGAAAATAAAGGAAAGACCCGCTAAAATTTCCACAATCGCTACCAATTTTAAGGTATATGAGGATGAGACGGCTCCAAAAAAGGCAATAACAGAATCGGGCATTTCACCTCCCATGGGAATGAAATTTAAAAACTTGTTTAGCCCGAATATCAGGACAAATATTCCTAATAAGATACGGACTGCCATAAAAACTTTTGAATTCATAGGTATAATTTTTGTTGGTTAATTAATAGAAATATACAAAAATTACGAATATGATAATTCAATAGGGATTTTTTCTACAAAAAGACAGAGTGATTACATTGATTTTAGTAACCCTCCATCAATAGGAATATTGGTGCCGGTAATGTAAGCTGCTTGGTTTGATGCCAAAAAAGTCGCCAAATAACCGTATTCTTCAGGTTTTCCTATTCGCTTCATGGGAACTTTCTCTTCCATATTGGAAAGGACTTCATCAGGTGATATTCCCATTTTTTCAGCTTTTTTGGAGTTGAGTTGGGCTATTCGGTCTGTATCAAAGTAACCGGTCAAAACACTGTTTACCGTAATGCCATCTTGGGCCACATCAAACGCTAAACTCTTGGCCCAAGTAACCACGGCAGCCCGAATAGTATTGGAAAGTGCTAAATAATTCAATGGCTCCTTTACCGATATGGAAGCCACGTTAATGATTCGTCCCCACTTGTTTTTCTGCATGTGTTTTAGCGCAAGTTCCGTGGTAAAGACCACTGATTTAAACAACAAATCGAAGGCGTTTTGATAGTCATCCACATTTTTTTCCAAAGCTCCACCACCCTCGGGACCTTGAGTATTGTTGACCAAAATATCAATTGTATTATTTTCAAAAAAAGTTGAAATGATGCGTTTGAAAGCTTCAAAATTGGAAAAATCAACTACCAAATACTGGTGTTTTTGACCTTGGGAATTATCCATTTCTCGGATTAATTCCTTCATGCGTTCTTCATTTCTGGCCATCAGGGTGACGCTGGCCCCACTTTCGGCCAGTTGCCGTGCAATGGCCTCGCCAATTCCTTTGCTGCTCCCGCCCACAAGGGCTTTTTTTCCTTTCAGTGTAATGTTCATGTGTTATCTATATTCGTCTCGCGTCGGACTAAAAATGTCCATTAATTTACATTTTGTAAGTGCTTTTCCGCTGTGGGTCGTGTTGGATGGAATAATCACCACATCCCCCGGATGGTATGTATCTGTTTTTCCATCCAAGGTAAATTCAAAAGTGCCCTCCACCACATGCATGATTTGCTCGTGGATATGGGCATGTTCAGGTACTTCAGCATCTTTGTCAACATCCCAAAATACCCAACTCATGCGTTCGCCATGTACCAATTTTCCGTGGTAACCGGGCATAATTTCCTTGGATTTGATTTCTGATAGGTTCATCTTTTTCAATTTTAGTCGAATATAAAAATTAATAAGATGATTTCTTTGTTTGGATTGGTTCTGCCATTGGCTATTTTTGAATGATAAACAAGATTGATGAACATTCATTTTATTGCCATTGGGGGGAGTGCCATGCACAATTTAGCCTTGGCCCTGGAACACAAAGGGTATCACATTACCGGAAGTGATGATGTGATTTTTGAACCTTCCAAAAGTAGGTTGAAAGCCAAAGGATTATTGCCAGAAAGTTTTGGTTGGTTTCCCGATAAAATCCACAATCAATTGGATGCCATTATTTTGGGCATGCATGCCAAACCCGATAATCCGGAGTTGCTTAAGGCACAAGAAATGGGATTGAAGATTTATTCCTACCCCGAGTTTTTGTATGAGCAGTCCAAATATAAGACCCGGGTGGTCATTGGCGGGAGCCATGGAAAGACTACCATCACTTCCATGATCTTACACGTTTTGGATTACCATGCTATTGAAGTGGATTATATGGTGGGTGCCCAATTGGAGGGCTTTGACCGCATGGTTCACCTTACCGAGAAAAATGACTTCATTGTTTTGGAAGGAGACGAATATTTGTCCTCTCCCATTGACCGAAGGCCCAAATTTCATTTGTATCAACCCAATATTGCCCTATTGAGTGGTATTGCATGGGACCATATTAACGTATTTCCCACTTTTGATAACTATGTGGAGCAGTTCCAGATTTTTGTGGATGGGATTGTGAAAGGAGGAAGTATCACGTACAATTCGGAAGATCCAGAACTTGTGAAAGTCATTGAGACCACAGAAAATACCATTCGAAAGTTTCCATACCAAACTCCGGAGTATCGTGTTGAAGACGGAATCACTTTGTTGGATACCCCAGAGGGAGAAATGCCCATTGAAATTTTTGGAAAGCACAATTTGAACAATCTGGCGGGCGCCAAATGGATTTGCCAACAGATGGGAGTGGACGAGGCAGATTTTTACGAAGCTATTGCCACTTTTAAAGGAGCCTCCAAACGGTTGGAAAAGATAGCTGAAACTAAAAACAAGGTTGTTTGCAAGGATTTTGCCCATTCGCCGAGCAAGGTAAAGGCCACTACCCAAGCCGTAAAAGAGCAGTATCCCCAACGAAAAGTGATAGCTTGTTTGGAGTTGCATACCTATAGCAGCTTAAACGCTGGATTTCTTGAGGAATATGAGGGTGCATTGGATGCTGCCGATGAAGCCGCGGTCTTTTATTCGCCGGATGCGGTAAAAATCAAAGGACTGGAAGAAGTTACGGCTGAACAAATTGCCCAAGCCTTTAAAAGAGCGGATGTAATGATTTTTACAGACCCTAAAACCTTTCAAGACTACCTTTTTGCACAAAATTTTGAGAATTCAGCGTTACTACTAATGAGTTCGGGAAATTATGGTGGACTGGATTTTGAACAGGTCAGGACGCTTTTTGAATAGGACTACCCAAAACGATTAAACCCCAAACTGCCGTAAATGATGGTCCAAATGCTTGTACTGCATTTGTCCCCATTGGTCATAGCTTAACTCTCCAAATGCGGGATGTGCCTCCCTTGTTTTTTTGGTTCTTTCTTCGTGGAATTCATTGATCAGGGCAACCAATTTATTTTTTTCTTCCGTAAAATCTTTTCTGTCCTCCACCTTAAACCCTGGAGCAGTGGGTAGATTATGTTTCCAAAGTTTGTCATCATACATACTTTTCTTGAAACCTTTGTAGAGCAATCGCATAAAAAAATTGGGCTTTTTTATTGTATGTTTGCCTAAAGCTACCTTCAAGGGAAACTGACAGTGGCGCAGCATTTGTCCAACCTCCATTTTGCCCCACTCCCTTTGAGAGGATTCAGAAAGTTTATCAATTCTATTTAGAATTTCAATGTGGGTTTCGGAGTCAAATAAGGATTTCATTTGCCTTGATTTCTTTACCCTGAAAATTACATAAATTTAATCTCCTATCTTTAAAGCATGCAAGAAAAAGTGGTTTCCTTTTCCATCAAAAATTGGGCAGATGATGACAAACCAAGAGAAAAATTGGTGCAAAAAGGAAGTTTTGTTCTTTCTGATGCAGAACTGATTGCCATTCTAATTGGTTCTGGGAACAAAGATGAAAGTGCAGTTGAACTGTCCAAACGAATTTTGGCCTCAGTAGGGCATAATTTAAACGAATTGGGGAAGCTTTCGGTAAATCAGTTGAAAAAATTCAAAGGCATCGGGGAGGCCAAGGCTTACTCTACGAATGTGTAGATAAAATAATTAACTGTATTTTAGTCAAATAAAATTGATTAAATGCAAGAAGTTGTTGCCATATACGCAAGGATTAGCCAAGAAAAAGATGATATTGATGTTTCAATAGACCAACAGATTGAGCAGGGAAAAGTCTTCGCCAAATCAAAGAATATGGATTACCTTATCTATAAGGATGAAGGATATTCAGGTACGCTACCAGCTTCGGAACGACCAGCAATGTACAAACTTCTACAAGACATTGTAAAAAAGGATTCTAAAATCAAGATTCTTTGGGGTCGTGAAATGTTTCGGCTCTATCGGGGGAACACTCCCAAGATTGAAATTCAAATGGTTTGTAAGAAGCACAATGTTGACATATACTATGCTGAAAAGAAGCTAGACGATTCTGATCCTATGGAAAAGTTCATGGACAATATGCTTGGTGTCATGGGAGAGTTTTATGTCGATCTTACAAAACAGAACGTAAAACAGGCCATCAAAAAGAACTTTGATGATGGTAAGGCCCACGGGGTAGCCCCATATGGATATAAAACAGATGGGAATAAGCGACTAGTTATTGATGAAGAACAAGCCAAGTGGGTCAGGAAGATGTTCGAGTGGCACAAAAAGGGAATGGGTGTAACCTCCATTGCGACCAAACTTATGGATATGGGAGTACCGACGATGTACAGTCCAGACCATGTAAGGTTTAGCAAAAAATGGGATAGAACCACGGTATACGGTATCCTCAAAAACAAACTGTATTACGGCATCAGAACCCATAACGATTGGAAAACGGTCAATAAGAAAAGGGAGCTTGTTTCCACTAGGGAAATTGAAGTACCTGAATTGGCAATCATTGATGAATCCACATTCAACGAATCACTTTATGCATTTGAGGAACTTAAAAGCTATACTGGTAAGCGTACTTGGCATAAATACTTGCTTGCTGATCTTATGCATTGTGGAAATTGTGGTAGCCGTTATGTAGGAAGGGCAGACAACAGGAACAATGATGTTTATAGATGCACGACAAAAAGGAAAAAGAGCGGTTGCAAAAACAGGGATATAAGAAAGAATTATATAGAGTCCTTTGTTTGGAATTACATTTCAGACGGAAGCATTCTATTGGAAAAACTTTTGGAGAAACAGGATGATGATAATGGTGAAAAGAGAAAGGAACTCGAACTGGAATTAGAGGAATTGAACCAAACCAAGGAAAAATTGAATGTCCAGAGCAGTAACATTATCAGGCTTGTAGTTCAGGGGCACCTATCCGATTCTGAGCTTGCTGGGGAAAAGAAGCGTATAGAAAAGGAGAAAATTGAGTGTAGCGTTAAGATTAACAACCTTAAAGAGCAAATTGAAGCTTTAAATGCTGAAAAGAATTTAAAATCACAAATTGAAGACGATTTTAAGAAACTGACAGGTTATAGATATGGTGGTGTATTGTCAAGTTTTGATGACTTCATAAAGTATAGAGTAGTGCAGGACAAAGCACTTTATTTGAGTTATCCTTTTAACGAAAAACAGCTTTTTTTAAGTAAGTACATTGAAACTATTTTGGTGAACTATGTTCAAGGAATATTTAAGTTGACTTTTAAATTTAAGCCTCCACTTTCCAATAGAGTTGTTTATATGGATAGAAACTTTTATGTAGCAGTTGACGCTTTTACAAGAAGGAAGTATGATTTAGAACATCCAAAAAAACATAATCTATCCCGTAATCTGAACAATCTTTTCAAGACCATCGAGGAATTGGAAAAGGATATATCTTTAGGAAATGTGGAATAGAGTATAAATCCTTTTCAAAAATCTAGTTAATTTTAGTAATTTTTTTCTCTATTTCACTTTTTTTATAATAAACCCGATTGCCCATACCATATCCAATTATGATTCCTTTTTTAGTCCAGTGATGTAATGTGGTAATCGATATTCTAAGGAAATCAGCCGTTTCCTTTCTGGTTAATAACTCAAATGGTTCTTTTGGCTCTAAATATTCTTTTAGTGAGGTTACTTCTTTCTCTATTCGATCTAGTTTTTCAAGGATTTTTTCAGATGCTAGGGGTAGGTCTTCGAGTCTTAAGTTTTTCATTTTATGACTTAAAATGTTTTTAATGATTCATAATCGTGCCCAGTCCTTGCTAAATTTCCTCGTAGACTTCATCCTTATCCAAAAATCCAAATTCCTCAATTTGAGGTAAGATTTTGTCAGCTAAAACATCGCTGGCTTTTTTCAATTCTTTCAGTTCTTCTGTGGCAAAATTATGTTCTGTTAAACACCTTCTAACTTGATACCATCCAGAATCCCAATTTTCAATTTTCCAATTTTGAGTTGCCATTTCATTGATGTGTGAATAGAAAAGTTTATAGACTTCTTTTGCCTTTGTCAGAACTTCTTTAGCCTCTTCGGACAATTCACTTTTCTTAATCCATTTTGCAACAAAACGATTTTCATCAACGAACAATTGTTGCCTAAAGTCAGGATCCTTTATTTCCCAATTTTTTAATTCTTCAATTAAGAAAGGGTATAAGTTATTTTTAATCTGATATGTCGCACCCAAGTACTCGACACTGCTCAAGGATGTCGTTTCATTAGATGAGGAAAACAAACTCCAAATGATACAATCATTGTAAAATTCTTGAGTTGGTTCCGTGTGTGGTATTAAAAACTGGTTTCGATCATTTAACCATGTGGGATTTGGTATTTTTCTAACGGCGTGCAATACTAATGATTTCTCAAAAATTTCTTTAGTCACAGTAAATGCCCCTGCACTTACACTGGGTGATGACAGAATCACAACGTATTTGGAATTTTGGAAGTCGTTACCTTTGCTGCAAATGGATGCTAAAAAATCTGGCCTTGCTCTATGTCTTATGTCAGTGTTACCTTCTTTGACAGTTATGCCATTACTTAAAGGCGGTAAAATGTAATCATTTGAATTTTTAGGTCTTTCAAACCAATTATTTAAGACATCCTTTTTATCAATCAATGCTAAATGTTTGGTTCCTATTGTCTTAGCCGATTTATCTGCAATATCAATTGAAATAGATTTTAACTCTCTATCCTTGGCTAAATCCCATATTAGGAAGCCAATAGGATATTTGCCTTTAACTCCATTGAAGTTTGTTGACTTAAATAGAAACCCTTTTTCGTATTTGTAATTGAAATGTTTGTCTCTATAAGCTACACTGTCTGGTGCGTTCAAATATTTAAGTTTTGAAAACATCCCTAAATAAGTTTTTTTGGGCAATTCACGAGTTAGGCGAAACATAAATTGAGCAAATAACTCTCTTTTTACATGGCCAAGATTCTCTCTGTCCATTAATGATTCAACTTTCGTTTTACTAACTCCCTTCTTAGAATCCCCTTTTGCTCCACCTACCTGTGCGGTAGCAAAAGGTGGATTTATATATACTAACCAAGTGATTGAATCATCTTTTAATTCTTCCCTTAATTTTTTTGGAAGTTTCCAATTTGGTTCAAATGGTAGATTGTCTTTTGTTAGTAAGTACTCAACATCATCATTCAAGTAGTCATATTGAAAACAAGTGGCGTTTGGAAAAACCTTTTTAAGGTGATCTGCTTCACTTGCGTGAAGCGTGGACATATATAAATATTTGTAAGCTTCTGCTGGTAAATGATATTCGAGGTTACCTGTTCCAGCAGCCATATCCCAAATTCTATATTTTCCAGATTTGTACCATTTTTTTCCAAGAACTTCAGAAATATAGTGAACAGCCTTTTTGCCAAATCTTAATGGTGTGTAAAATTCTCCTTCAAACCTTCTTTGGTTCTCATCAGTTAGCCTATCTAATTTGGCATGAATACCATTAATAGTTTCTTGGCTTGTGACATAGTTGTAAACTCCCCAAAAATAATCGTAGTCCTTCATCAAGACTTTTTGCGTTTTGGAGTTCTTATCTTCGAATGTGAATACTACTCTGCTGTTTTCTCTATCTACTATTATCTTGTCTTTTTGAATATTCGACAGGAAATAAAACGAATCCTTATAACCATTGATAATATACTTTCCCAAAACACTTTTCCAGTGATCAAAAACAGCTTCAAAGTTTTCTTCATTAATTACCTTCTTATCTCCAAAATCCATAATTAATTGTGGATTAAGAGCATTTTCAAGATTTTTTTTGAAGGCTGAATGTTCTCCTTTAAGGTTTATTCTATAAACGTGAAGTTTTCTTGTTTCAGGTTCTTTTACAAGATGGTCAATTAGTCGTTGATCAGGTTTGCTTGGAGGATTTTCCCAATTATAGGAGTCATTCGAATAATAGTTAGACCATCTGTTTGTTTCGGTTACGGATGCCTCATTTTTATCAGCTAAACATAAAAAATATGGAATCATTTTTTGAGCATCTCCATATTTTAAACGCCTGATGTAATAGAGTGATTGAGCAAGTATTGTAGCTAAAGCCTTAAGATTTTGGAAGTTTTTATCGTATTTAAACTCGAATAATACTTGTGGTGTATACAAGTCGTGTTTGTCTGCGGTATCGTAATCAATCCTGAAGTATTTAGCATAAACTGCTTTAACTGTTTCCTCCGTCTTGGCAGCTTTTAATTTTGCCTTAAATTCTTCAAATGTCATGTTTTAAATATCAGTTTTAATATACTTGGGACAATTTTTAGATGAGATGAATATACCTCTAATCACCTAATATAGGAACAAAAGTGATGTTATCCATTGGTTCTATTGTTAAGAATGAGTCCTCTCGAACTGTTTCAATTCTGAGCCAAGCCCTAACCGTGATACACCTGATCTAATAATATTTGCCTTTGATCGAATAAATTCGTGTGTTATTTATGCCTATCCTAAGTTTGATACATGAAAGCACGGTATATCAGGATAAGTACGCATGATCAGAAATTGGAAAGGCAGCTTAAAAAGCAGCATCCAGATGAACAACTTTTTATTGATGTATGCAGTGGATCAATACCATTCGGTGAAAGACCGAAAGGCAAAGAACTACTTTTTTCAAAGGACGTTCAATATATAAGTGTCCATGCGGTGGATAGGTTGGGTCGGAACCTCTTGGACATTTTGAACACGCTTAAGTATTTTGAGAAAAACAAAGTAATTGTAAAAGTGGACAATCTCGGAATAGAGTCTTTGGTGAGCGGGAAACCTAATCAAGCTTTTAAGCTGATTGTTTCTGTGTTGGCCAATATTTCGGAAATGGAAAGGGAGACTATGCTGGAGCGTCAAAGAGAAGGTATAGAAGTAGCAAAGGCCAAGGGTATGTATAAGGGGCGTGTACGGGGCTCTTCTGAGTCGGAGGAAGATTTTTTGACAAAGTATCCGAATGTCTTGAAGCGTTTGAAAGAAGGACATTCATTGAGAAATACTGCAAAGCTTTGTGATATTAGTTTGGGAACTGTTCAGAAAATCAAAAAAATTGTTGGGAAGGAGACAGTCGTTAATTGAAATGGTTTGGAAATCGACAACCAAGTATTAAATATCAAACAATATCAATGTAACATGTTGAGAGATTTATTAGGCTGCAAAAAGTGTTTGTAGATTTCAGTTTTTACTTTATAAGCCAATATCCAATTAGACTTATTATGGGACTTTGTGGGGAATACGGCGACAAAAAACATAGTCCCGATTAAGAAAATGATGAGCTACAGTCCATATTCATTGGGGCGAAAAATATTGAGGAAGGTCACCGAATTCCAAAAGAAGTTCGATAAAGCAGTATGGGAAAAGAGCAAAATATAACCTGAATACCCATCTATATCCGACCCTATGACATTTTTTGATGGGGCCCATGGATAAAAGTTGACTATAGTTGAAAACTATCCAATATCCAAACAACGGTCAATGAACGATATTATCTATATTTATTTCAAGCTAACACTAAATTGAAAACAAGGATATGAAACTGTTCAAATGTGAGTGTATAAAGGGTAACGGTCAAGTACCCACAGGAGCAAGCGTAGAGGTTGTCAACAACGGTGCATACCCCACCGATGAAAACATTTCAGATGCCCTAGAACGCAAGTACGGTCTTAGGGTAGGGTCTTTTGGCATAGTCATGGAGAATTGGGAAATACAGGAAGTGTAAGGACGTTGGTAGGGTGAATTTGATGAATGAAAAGACCTTATCCCGATCTCTCTAACGCACACACAGGAGGAAATATCCTACAAATTCATTATATTACTAGTGTCATCGTTTGAAAACTGGTAATTTACAATTTGATGACTGCCCCTTGGAGTTTTCTAAGGGGCTTTTTTATGATCCTCAACCAAGTCAGGTTTTTGTTGCATTATCCTCATACCGAATCAATAAAACCACGGGATTTTGCCCGTACCCTGTCAATAAAACAACCATATCTTTGAGGGTCTTTCAATGAGCTATTATACTGGTGCTATAACATTTATTATGTAAAATATAAACATAAAAATCTGGTTATCAATGTCAAGTGATTTGGATGGGGGAGCCAATGTGAACAGATGATGTTAAAATCGGGATCTGGTTACAGATTGGAAGGTAGAATTAGTAGAATTCACTTGGGTAAATTAAATTGTAATACCCGTGTTTTTTTAGAATTTTATTTGTCAACTTAATTTCATTTGGTGATTGGTAATGGGGTTCTGTATTCCCTTTGTATGGTAATATTGTTTCTTGAAAGATTGTTTCCTTGTAATGCTTTTTGGTTATATAATCTTGATAAATAAGTGAAACCACGATAACCAATCTAGTATCTTCCATCTGCAATTCACTTTTTACGATTGATTCAGATAACATAGTAATGCTCAATTTTGGGTCAACTTCTATTTGAATCCAATTATTCCTTTTACTTTCATTATCATTTATGAAATTAACTTCTGAACCATGTTCATCAGTGGTATAGTATATCATTCCTGAATACTTTATTAGTGCTTTTCTACCTGAATTTAAAATACTGGTTTGAATTTGGATTTTAGACGCATCGTCAGGGTCAATTATAAATTTCATGCTTGTAACACCCAATTCAGCCTTTTTAGATTCAAAATCCAGACTATCCAATCGGATCAATTCTTGTGACTTGCCTATAGCCTTGTCCAATAGTTTCACTTGACCTTCTATATCATTTTTCACATCTCCTAATACACTATCTACTTTACCAATTTGAATAACCGAGCTTTCAATTTTCTTCAATGAGCTTTTGGCAGTGTCTATCAAGTCGCTGTTATCCTTCCAAGAGTTGTATATGTTAATTATGTTTAGAAACAATATTAATCCTGCCACCCCATACTGAATGATTTTTCTCAATGGTTGCCTAATCTCCATTATTTTAGGATTCAAATCCTTAAGCAAAAGAAATGATGTGAGAAAAGCCAATAAAAGTGATACGAACATAATAGCTTAGTTATATATTACCCCACCCTGTTCAGCGGGGGAAGTTCCCCAAACTCATTCAGATAGGCATTGAGCTTTTCCCTTTCAAGTTCAACGCCCATTTTTGTACCGTGCAGTTCAATGTACAAATGTTCGTAGGGGTACTTTTCCTGTAGGGATTCAGATGACTTGTAACGAATGCCACAAGCATGGTTTGATGAGATGTGGTTGGGTGACAGTGACTTTCTGAGTTCAATCACCCTATCAATGAAACTTGTTGCCCTACCTATGTACAGCGTACCGCTCTTATCGGTTTTGAGCATCCTATGAACAGGTACTATGTTAGTTTTCGGCAACATGCAATAGAGTTCGTATGTACCGCCACCATCACCGTATTGTGCCTGTATCTTTTCCCAAAATCTTTTATCGGAAAGCCTGTAGCTACTGTTCCTTATTTTCATTGGTCGGTCTATTTTGTTGGAGGAGGACGTAAATATATGGCTATCAATGAAAAATACCTACAGGAATCGACCACCCCTATGATTTTTCCCACAATTGGTAAAATGGATTATCTTGTTGGTCTAAATCTATAAATCTAAATATCTTATGGCGGGATTGCACGGTGCAAAGAAAAAAGATGAAATTTTAAAATTCCTTCTGACTGAACCGAATGGCATGAACAATATGACCATCGCCCGAAAACTGTTCCAAAATAAAACTGGGCCAAGGGAAGTGGAATTATTGCTGAGGGAAATGGTGTCTGAAGTCCCATCAATTGTTGACCTTGATGAACGAAAGGACAGTGTGATTGCAATACCCAACGATTTGACCAAGAAATATGCAGCAGAGAACGGTTACTTTACACAATGTTTCATGGAGAGTTCTTTCAAGAAGATTGATGAAAATAAAAAGAATGAGGAGGCAGAAAAACTGGAACGGGAATTTAGGGAACTGCAATCAGAGAATCTAAAATTGTCCACTAAATTAAGTAGGCAAAAGCTGAAAACACATTGGATTCCAATTGCCATTTCAATTATAGGGGTATTGGTGGCTATCGCATTGAGGTTCATTCCAACCGATAACTCTTTAAAGGAAAAGGTGTATGAAAAATTGGAGCAACAGGAAAATGAACTGGAACTACTAAAAACAGAATTCAAAAGGGAGAACGATGTGTTAAAAGACGAGCTTAGTAAAGTACAAACATTATTTAAAGCCCAAATATCTGATTCCATTTCAAATTAACCCATTCTTTCAATGGAGTGGATGTCCCCCAATTTTATAGGTAAATCCAGTCTACCTTTTCTCTCCAACTTGACGGTAAAAAGAATCTCATGTAAATCCTGCAAGTCAGTTGAAAGCCTCTCTATTTGTTGAATGTCATTTTTAGAGGATTGGATGACACCTTGGATACTTTTGCCGTCCAGCTTTTCCAAAGTGACCATTTCATCGATGAATATTCTGATGTACTTTTCCCCCATACACAAATATAAGTGAATTTGCAATCATCCAGTTTTCTTGACGGCATAGAAGGCTATCCCTCTCAGAAATCGAACGGCAGATATCATTCGTAACAGCCCTGTAAGCTTTTTAGGCAGTCAGTTGAATAATTATTTGTTTTAAAAGCACATGGAAAATAAAACAACACTAAAATACATCATATATGGTATTTTAATTATAATTATTTGTTAATATATATCATATATGATGTATTTATTTATATATTTGAAGTGTAATAATCTTAAATAGCCAATATCATGGAAGCTAAATTTGAATTTGTACAAGTAAAAGGGAAAATTAAAGAAAGTCCAATCCAAAGAGGATTATTCCTTAAAAACGGAGTACCATTTGCCTATGGTCATTATGATGTTAAGGAAGGGGGGAATAATGAATTATATCTTGCCTTTCGCAAAGGTGAATTTGATGATGTTGGCCTTTCTAAATTTGTTGTAGCCGTTTGGGAAGCTACTGGGTATGTTAGGGGGGCAAACGGTACCCGAGTTACGGAAAACAATGTTATTGTGGAAAATATAATTGAAAGATGGAATCAACAGCATGGGGAAGCAGCATAATATTCTAATCTTAAAATTAATTTAAGCCATACTCATTTTCTGATTTAAAGCGTGAAATATGATTATAGAAATGATAAATAAGCTAAGAAAGGAAAAGGGTATTACCATTGCGGACTTAGCAGAAAAAATAGGAGCTTCTCACGTGACTTTACAACGAAACCTTGTTGAGGGGTCAAAGCTAAAAGTTGAAGATATGGAGGCCATCGCAAGAGTTCTTGGCGAGAAGGAATTCTATGCAGCCATAATAGAAGAGCTACAAACCCTTGAGTTTGTCAAAATGGATATCCAGAATGGAGCCACGTGGGGTATCTTCTTGGTGAACGACACCCCCCAAATGGTCGGGTACGTTGAAAATCTTAGACTTATATTATACATAAAGGAGAGCGACTCCTCCATTTATAATCGCAAAAAGCTGGAAAAGGCCATCGGGCCTGGAGTGGAACTGGAGGATATAAAGGAAGATAACAACATTGTCAATATGTGGGTCTATCAATATAGACGTAAGAGCGGTGATTGATAATCTCACTTAATTCAAAACGTATTTGGAGTCAATTTTACAGGTCCTAGGTGCGGAGCAATCTACCACGTAACTATTTTAATAGCTTTATAAATTCCACATTAAAGTTAGTTGGTCAAACAATATTTGGTTCAACCCACGAAGTTTACCCGCACTAATTTAAACTTCGTTTACATTAATTCGGTTAAATTCTTAGGGTACGCCTTCGGCAGATTGGTATTTGTTATAAATTCATCTCACGTTGTTCGATGAATCCCAGTTATATAAGATTTCCATAAAGGGGGTAAATATCACTTATACTTATAGTCAACATTTACTTACTTCATCATTGTTTTGAAACCAACATTAAGTTATAAATACAACATAGTAAATAGGCCACCATCTTTGGTTCAAAGCGTTTAATCTTTAATCAATTCAATTATGCAAAATGAAGATTGGGAATTGTCGGATGAACAACAGAAATCTCTTGAAGTAGACCTTCTGGAAATTCAACAGATAGCAAAATGGAAAAGAGATGGTAAAAAATTAAAAACGCATGAAGATGTTAGAGAATATAGAGCTGAACGATATCGAGAACATTTTCAGTCCTATGACAAGGAGGTTGTTAAAATTGCCCATTTGGACGATGCTGGCACCATTTTGGAAACAGTGTTTTTGGATCGTACTTGTCCTAGGATAAAAATAGAAAAGATTGAAAAGAAGAATAGGCCCAAGAATATTGACTCAGGTCTGATTAAACTAGATAATCTTTCAGAACTTGCCCAAAAATATTACCATTTATTTGATGGAGAGGTGGTCTTAAAAAAGCCAAAAGGGATTGAGGAGGTAAAAGTAAAAATTACTCCTTTTGTTGATTTTCATGCATATCAAAAATATTTGAAGGCAATTGGTGTACAATTCAAGGCGTGCAATCCAAAATTATCATTACAGGGCCTTAATGATTGGTTGGTACATATGTATACGGGATGTGTGTCCATACCACGGATAGTGGAAGATTTAAGAAAAGAACAGTACAATATAATCGAATCCATAGCCAATGATGTTTACCATAAATCTTATGAACCCAAAACATACCCCGTGAAATTTCTCTGGAATCCAGATTATGATTTAACTGATCAAGAAAAGACACAGATTATAAATGAAATTAATGGAAAGGAAAGGAGGTCAGGAACATTAGCGATTTTAAAGTCACATTATGAAGAAGGTATCAGTAAGAATGAGCTTATCAAAAGATCAGGCATATCTAAACCAAAAGTCTACGAGTATTGGGATAAGTTTGCTAGCTAATGAAATCCATATTTGATTATTAGTTGCGTGCTATTTCAACTCCAATAAATCCAATACTTGGTTATTTGAAAGATTTAAGGCTTTGACTATACCCAGAAAGCTTAATATTGTGGGGCTGGCCTGACCATTTTCAATTCTACTAATTTGTGTTCGAGCCAAATCAGCTTCAAGTGCAAGATCGAGTTGTGACATACCTTTGGTTAAACGAAGCTCTTTGAGTTTTATACCCAATCGTCCTTTATATTCGGATTCTATTTTTCTCCTCTCGTCATCTCGAAAATCCATATCCCAATATCAGGACATCGTAACTCACGAATTGACGCTTATAGGCACATTCGAATATAATGGTGTTTAAATAAAATATATTTTATAAAATTGAGTTATTAATAAATATTTTTCAATTTATGTAAATTTAAAATTCGCTTTTATGAAGAAAATTCTATTCTCACTCATCATGCTTTTTATTCTTTTTTCCTGCGGTTCGGTCAATAGAACTATGTTCGGAACAACTGAGAAAAACCTTTTGAAGACGGTATCTATTGAACAAGGATGTGACACGGAAAACATCGAAATACTGGAAAAGCTCAAAGGACTTCACGGAGCCACTTATGCTTTAAACGTATGTGGAACTAGAATGATCTACAAACAGGTTGGATCAGTTTTTATGGAAGCCTCCAAAGCTGATGAAACTGTTAAGAGTTTGAATGAAAACTAAAAAAGTTCTTTTCAACCTGTAAAAAGTTGATCAAAAATCAGAAGCTTTTCACTTGTATTCTCAGAAAACCTTCATTTGTAAAATTGGGTGGGGTAGGGAGGAAAACTGATATAAGTAAGGGGCATTTATATAGGTTCCCTTTTGTTCTGGTGAAAGACACAAAAAACGGTGATTTCGTAATACGATAATAATGCAACGTAAAATTGAGGTTAAAAATCACCCCAAAATACACTATAAATAGATACCTCTTGAAATCGGAACAGAAACAGATTAAAGAAAACAACGCCATTAAATATTTCATAATGGACATTAAATATTCTTTAATCCCAGTAATCAATTCCTTGATCGAATAAAGTCCCAAGTGTTTGGATCACATTTTTCAAAATACATTATTGCGGTAAAATATTATAGCATGGAACAATTGATAAAATTAAAGGTCAAAGAAGAATCCTCCACTGGCGAACAGGCAGAAAGAATTATCGACAGCTTTATTAAATCCTGCATTAATCTGGATACCTCAATACTGGAACCGATGATAGAAGAAGACCAATTTTTTGATGATCTGGACAAATATCGATTTTTAGCCTTTTTAAAGGCTCAATTTGATTCGGCAAGGGGACAAGGCTCCAAAAAGACGATCGTTAAAAATGGACGGTGTGCGCTATGTGTAATGGGGCACAAAACGTATGAGTTTTATGGCAAGAAATCAACGCCCAGATTTGCCTATGTGATTGAAATCGTAAACGGAAAGGTCAAGAACATTTTCAATTGTAATGCCAGTTCAGGTTGGATTAATAATATTTCGTAAATTAAAGCATGACTAGAGTTTGTCTTATTGTGTTGGTTTTGTTTGGTTTAGGATGCAAACCGAGCAACTCAAATAATCCAGAGAGTGAATCTTCACATCAAGAATATGGGGTTCAAAAAAAAGCTGAGAGGAGAAAATTATTTTTAGAGTTTTGGTTGGATATGCCTAAGGAGAGCTTCAGGGATGTAAGGCAAAGATTAATAGACGAAGGAGTGATAATTAATAGCGAGCGAGTAACTGTTGAGGATAGGGTTATGGAGTTTGGTATTGGTTTTGAATACCTAACTGGCTATTGTAATTCCATTCCAGTGATTCCCATTTTTGAAGATAATAAACTTGTGGCTATTGAATTGATTGGGAACACTTGCTTTTATTCAATATTCAAAGAAAAATACAATTTACCTGATTTAACTAACAGAGAATGGGTTACTTCCTCGCCAAATCTCCCATCTTTAATAAATCAATTAGGTAAAAAGGGAAATGATTCTAATGAATTGTTAGATGAGTTTGAAGAAGGCTTAATGGAAAAACCTAGAATCACAATTAATACAGAAAGAGTAATACTGCAACGGAGTCCTTTAGATTATGATACTGGAGAGGTAGTTTGGAAAGATGATATGGCAATTCATATTGAACATGATGAGTATAAAAAGTATAAGAAAAATATAATTCCCAAGCCTGAAGAATACTTAAAAAATCCATCTTTTAAGATGGAATATTTATTTGAATATGACGGAGTATTCTTTGAAGGTAAAAGTTTGGGTAGCTTAATCTTTACATATCTATCTAAAGAAAGACTATTGAAAAGGCAAGAGGATTTAAAAAGAATAATTGAGCTAAATGAGCAGATTTCTATAGATAAAGATTCAACTGCAAAAAGGGTTTTCAAGAATATCTAGTTAATCTGTATTTACAAAAATCAAAATTTAGATAATTCAAAGATGTATCTCATTTTGAACCGTTTATAATACTTAAAATTGATATTGGCTCATAGAATTGTATCTTTCCGAGAAGACAGTTTTTAATCTCTTTGTATCTTGTCGTCAAATCCCATATTTATGCCTGTTCATAGCTTTTTAGAAAACTGCACATTCGTTGAAACAGGGAAAGCAGTGACCATTGCAGCGGCCCTGGAAATGGGTCGGCGCCGAAGAGGGGAGGAAGCCCAAAAAGTGACCAAGGTTTCGGCCAGTAAGGATGTTTTTGAATTGTTGTATCCCTTGATGGGGGAGTTGCAACACGAAGAATTTTGGATTGTTTATTTAAATAACTCCAATAAGGTCATTCATAAATCACAATTGAGCAAAGGAGGCATTACGGGAACACTGGTAGATGTTCGGTTGGTATTGAAACAAGCTTTAGATCTTGGGGCTGTAGGGATAATATTGGCGCATAACCATCCATCGGGAACGTTAAAGCCAAGTACAGCCGACAAACAGATTACTCAAAAATTGAAAAAGGCCGTTGAAGCATTGGATATTAAAATACTAGATCACTTAATTTTGGCCCAACACCATTATTTTAGCTTTGCAGACCAAGGAATACTATAGTTGATTTAATTTTATGCTATTACTCTTTACCCATAAGGTTACCAATAGACTTACCTATACGGCAAGGCATATTTTTGAGAAGATATTGGGCATTGAGATTGCATTCACTACCAAGGTAGAGGATTTTATCAAGCATTCCGGTCCAAAGATGACCTATTCCAAGCAACCCTTACAAAATGAATTCTTTATCCGAAGCAATGACCTGTTGTTTGAACAGGGCATTAATGATCTGGACATAAAAGTTTCGGATTGGGAAGGAATCCCTTGTTTTTTTGCTTCTGTGGAAAAGAGTACCGTTCCGTATGATATTTTTTCAGCGAGTTTTTTTCTTTTAAGTCGATATGAGGAGTATTTGCCCCATGTTAAGGACAGTGTAGGTCGATTTCCGGTGAAAGAAAGCATAGCCTATCAAAACAATTTTTTGGAACTTCCCGTTGTTGACCTATGGGCCTATAAATTACTGGAGCTTCTTAAGGAGCGCTTCCCAGATATGGAAAACACCCAACGAACGTATAGTTTTACCTCCATCATCAACGTAACAACATCCCATGCTTATGCCATGCGCGGTTTGGCAAGAAGTTTGGGTGGTTTTTTCCTAGATCTTGGCAATCTTAAGTTCAGGAATTGTGCCGATCGTTTTCTGGTACTTCTTGGATTTAAGAAGGATCCCTACGACAACTTCTATGAACTGGTGGACATTCATAAAAAGTACCCCATTAAGACCATGTTCTTCTTCCAGTTTGCCAAGCATTCTGCACACGACAAGAACATATCACCCAATAACAACAAGTTTAGATATCTGATAAAATCCATCGCGGACTATAGTATTGTTTCATTAAGCACATCTTTTCTTTCTTCAACGGATAAATCTGTTTTACAGGAAGAAAAGAAACGGTTGAGCAATCTCATCAACAGGCCCATAAGTTATTCTCGATTAAGATATAACAGGGTGAGCGTGCCTACCACCTACAGAAATTTGGTGGAAACCGAATTCACCGATGATTTTTCCATGGGATATACACATGAAATCGGCTTTAGAGCAGGAACCTGTGCACCATTCTATTTTTATGACATTAACATGGAGGTTAGGCAGCCCTTAAAAGTACACCCTTTTGCCATGCACGATTATGCAATGGTGAACTTCAAAAAAAGAGATGAAATTTTTGAAAAAATGGACCGCATGTATCGGTTGGTGAAACAGGTGAATGGCGATTTTATCATTGTATTTTCCAATGAACTTTTGGGCAGTAAGCACAAATTGGATTGGATGGAACTGTATCAATCTTTTTTAAAGCGTTATTATGTTTGAAGATGGTGTTACCGACATCTTTTTTGATTTAGACCACACGCTATGGGATTTTGAAAAAAACTCTGCCCTCACTTTCCAAAAAATCTTTGACAAGAATTCCGTTAAGGTGGGGCTGGATGATTTTTTGGGTGTTTATGCGCCCATCAACCTGGAGTATTGGAAACTGTATCGCGAAAATCGGGTGACCAAGTCAGAGCTTCGGTTTCAACGATTACGACGCACCTTTGATACGATTGGAGCGGCCGTGCAGGACGATATCATCCATGTTTTGGCCCATGAATACATTGAACACCTTTCCACTTTCACGCATTTGGTACCCAATGCCATGGAAGTATTGGAATACTTATCGCCAAAATACCGATTGCACATTATCACCAATGGATTTCAAGAAGTACAAGAGAAAAAATTGATTGGGAGCAATATCCATCATTACTTTGATCAGATCATAAATTCAGAAATGGCAGGCGTAAAAAAGCCACATCCCTTTATTTTTGAACTGGCCTTAACAAAGGCCAAAGTTGATCCAAGAAATACCGTTATGGTGGGTGATAGCCTAGAGGCCGATATACTTGGGGCCAAGGGCATAGGTATGCAAACTCTTCACTTTAACAGCAATGGTGAACCCGACCATGACCACTGCATAACCATTAACAATTTAATTGAAATAAAACGCATTTTATAGAGTTATAGTAGGGTATGGTGCACTTCTACTGTTTTTAAAGTAAATGCTTTTTAATATGAAACGGTTCTTGCTGTGTCCACTTATTGGGGCTATTCTTTTTGGTATGCTCTTATCTTGTTCGGAGGAACAGGATTTTACCCAATTCGATGATCTCTCCATCACCCCAACGGTCGCATCCGGTATCTTTTATTTGGAATCGGATGAAGAGACCATTAATAATGTTCCTGCTGGGCCATTTTATGATCAAACGGTAAATTTTGATGCCTTCAATGAGGAATTTGTGGCAGAACGACTTTTGGAGGGCACCATCACCTACGAAATTGAAAATACCACAAGCAAAAGATTGGAAGTAACCATAGAATTTTTGGATGAAGGCGGTAATGTTCTGGACACTGAGTTTTTTGATATTGACCCCAATCTTCCTGAAACCTATACAAGAGAAGTTACGTATGGTCCAACGGGCAAGAGTTTAAATATTCTGGCAGCCACAGATGGTCTTCGTATTTCAGGAAATAACCAGAGTGATACCACAAGTGTTTCCCCTGATTCTGAACCCAAAGTTATTTTAAGATCTGCAGCAGAATTCTTATTTCGACTAAAATGAAAAGAATTCGGTTGTTCTTTTTTATTGCACTCTTGGGAGGCACATCAATATACGCCCAAAACAGGCAATTACTCTATGATTTTTATGAGATTCCCCAATCATTGATGGTAAACCCTGGTGTAAAAACATCTGAAAAATGGCATACAGGAATACCTTTTATTTCTGGATTGGCTTTTCAGGGGGGGACAAGTGGCGTAACGGTGAACGACCTTTTTGCAAATGATGGGATTGACTTTACCACCAAGGTACGGGAACGGGTATTGGATGCCATGTCCCATAGAGACGATTTTAGTACCACTAGCCAAATAGACGGTTTTAATGTAGGTTTTAGGAGTGGGAACAGACCTGATGACTATTACTCTTTTGGGGTGTATGGCGAAACGGATATTATTGTGTATTGGCCTAAGGACTTAGCTATTTTGGGATTTGAAGGCAATGGCGGTGCCAATATTGGTAGAAATTTTGATTTGGGGGATGTAAGTCTTCGGGGCGAGATGGTAAACGTGTTTCATTTTGGAATCAACCGAAAAATAAGCAATACGCTAACTGTTGGAGGTCGTGCAAAATTGTATTCCAGTGTTTTTCAATTCCAGTCTATCAATAACTCAGGGTCTTTTAGGACAACTCAGGGGCAGGACAATATTTATGTGAGTACAATTACAGCCGATATGCAATTACGCTCGGCTGGTGCCAAGGAAATTCTTGACATTTTGTTTGACGATACCCGAAGTGCAAGGAAAGAATTACCACCACTCTTTGCAAAGCGCGTGCTTTTAGGGGGTAACCTTGGGCTTGGTTTTGATGCTGGGTTCAGTTATAATCTAAATCTACAGACCACCATAACCGCAAGTGTTCTGGATGTTGGTTTTATCTATCAGTCCAAGGATGTGCAGAACTATACCCTGCGCGGTAGTGCCAGTACCGAAGGAATTACGGTATTCTTACCAGAAGACATTAACAATGTTAATAATGACCTCTGGCAGGATTTGGTGGATGATATTGAGGAGTCAATTCCCTATGAAGAAAATCAGGAAAGCTATATTTCCCTTAGACCTGTGAAGGCGTATGGGTCAATAAGATATGATTTTGGTGCAGGTGGGCTCGGTTTTGATAATTGTGGCTGCGCTGTTAATGGGCGAGGAGGCAGCAACTCGGATTTTTACCCGAATAGTTTAGGCGGACAACTTTACATGATAAAACGGCCAAGGGGGATTCAAGCCGCATTGACCGGATTCTATCAACGCAGATTTGGGAGGACACTTTCCTTAAAGGGCACGTATACCATCGACAAATATTCATTTACCAATGTCGGTTTGGGCCTTAACCTTCAAGCAGGGCCCATTAATTTTTATGTATTGGCAGATAATCTCTTGAGTTACCGAAACATTGCCAATAGCCATTATGCCTCTTTACAGTTCGGATTTAATATCATATCTTGGAACGGTAATTGAGGAAACAACTATATGAAGAAAAGAATAATTTTTGCGTTGATGTTTGTTTTTGCTGCAAACATGACCATGAGAGGCCAGTTGAACGAGTATAAATATATCATCGTCCCCAAAAAATTTGAGACGTTTAAAAAAGAAAATCAATACTTGACCAGCACCATGGTCAAATATCTTTTTACCCAAAAGGGGTTTACTCCGGTTTATGATGATGCATTGCCCGAAGACTTGGCAAACAACAGATGTTTGGGTCTTTTGGCCAGTTTGTCAGATGACTCGTCCTTCTTTTCCACCAAGGTTACGGTTATCTTAAAAAACTGTCAGTCCATAGAGGTTTTTAGAACACAAGAAGGAAAAAGTAAGATAAAAGAGTACACCGCTGCCTATAAAGATGCTTTAGAAGATGCCTTTGTTTCTTTTGATGGTATGGATTATGCCTATAGACCGAAAGAAAAACAGGTTGATGAACAACCGATAACGGTCAGTTACAAAAATGATGTAAAGAAGATGGAAGAAACAACAGGGGCTGCGGTTGTAATGCAACAAGCCACTGTGGAAAACCAGAGCTATGAGAGCGTTGAACCTGAAACTTCAACGTTTACCAAAGCCGAGGTAAAAACCGAATCCAAGCCAATCACTTCAGGTTTATTGTATGCCCAACCCATTGGAAATGGATACCAATTAGTGGATAGCACACCCAAAGTGGTCATGAAACTTATGTCAACGTCTGTTGACGGTGTGTTTTTGACCGATTATCAAGGAAACAGTGGCGTGGTCTTGAAAAAAGAGGGCAAATGGTTTTTGGAATATACCGAAGGGGGAGTGAAAAAATCGAAAGAACTCAATATTAAATTCTAAAACCCGTATTTGTCTTTCCAGCGTTTTTTTAGAAATTCACGCATGGCATTTTCTCTGGGATTATTGCCCGGACGATAAAAAGCAGTACCGGAAATCTCATCAGGAAGAAATTCAAAATCCGCAAAATTGTTTTCGTGGTCATGGGCGTATTGGTAGCCCTTTCCATATCCAATGTCCTTCATCAATTTCGTGGGTGCATTTCTAATGGCCAGCGGAACGGATAAATCCCCTGTCAACCGCACTTTTTGTTGTGCCTCATTAATGGCGGCATAACTGGCATTGCTTTTGGGCGAACTGGCCAAATAGGTGGCACATTGACTTAGAATGATTCGCGCTTCTGGATAGCCTATAGTATTTACGGCTTGGAAAGTGGTATTGGCCAAAACAAGGGCCGTTGGGTTGGCATTGCCAATATCTTCGGAAGCCAAAATCACCATTCTTCTGGCGATGAACTTTACGTCTTCGCCGCCCTCAATCATGCGGGCCAGCCAATACACGGCAGCATTGGGGTCACTTCCTCGAATGGATTTTATAAAGGCAGAAATAATGTCATAATGTTGTTCACCTGTTTTGTCGTAAAGTACTGTGTTTTTCTGGACCTTACTTAGCACCAAATCGTTGGTAATGGTCACTTCCTTTGTATTCTCAGAATTGACGATGAGTTCAAAAATGTTCAATAATTTTCGTCCGTCGCCTCCGGAAAGTCTCAGAAGTGCCTCTGTCTCTTTAAGATTGATTTTTTTGTCCTTCAGCACTTTATCGGCCTTCATGGCCCTGTTCAAAAGGGCTTCCAAATCTTCCTTGTCAAAGGGATTTAGGATATAGACCTGACATCGGGACAGCAAAGCGGGAATGACCTCAAAACTGGGATTCTCCGTGGTGGCACCGATTAAAGTGACCCAACCTTTTTCAACAGCGCCCAATAACGAGTCTTGTTGCGATTTGCTAAAACGATGGATTTCATCAATGAACAAAATGGGATTTTTGGCCGTAAAAAGTCCACCGCTCTGTTTGGCCTTTTCAATAACCTCACGAACATCCTTTACCCCGCTGCTGATGGCGCTCAGGGTGTAAAAAGGACGTTGGCTTTCACTGGCAATGATATTGGCCAAGGTAGTTTTTCCAGTTCCGGGTGGTCCCCAGAAAATCAAAGAAGGAATCACGCCATTACGTATTTGGTTGGTCAAGGCACCCTGCGGACCCACCAAATGCTGTTGGCTAATGTAATCTTCCAATGTTTTGGGACGTATGCGTTCTGCCAAGGGTTCATTCATACGGATAAAAATAAGACAATTTTAGAGGTGTAAAGGACATCTCTTCTTTGGCGTTTTCAACAAACCTGACAATTTGTGTAAATTCATATCCGTGGTCAGGTAATTGATGAAAGGAGTATATGCAATCAAATGAGCATTTCAAATTTTCCAATGGGGTGATTTTGGCACCCTTGTTTGCCGTGTTGTCCATCTGGATCGTATTTTGGGTTGAAGTGAAGTTCGGAATCAACTTTAATGACTATGGCATTTATCCTAGAAGATTATCTGGGTTAAGAGGCGTATTGCTTAGTCCGTTTATCCATGGTTCTGTGGAACATTTGTATAACAATACCATACCACTAGCGGTTTTAACAGCTTTTCTGATTTACTTCTATCAAAAAGCGGCCTTTCGTGTTTTTATATTTGGCATTCTAGTTTCTGGATTATTGACTTGGGTGATTGCGCGACCATCATACCATATTGGGGCCAGTGGGATTATTTACGTTTTGGCAAGTTTTATCTTCTTTAAAGGGGTTTTTGCCAAATACTACAGATTGGTGGCACTTTCCTTGGTGGTTGTTTTTATTTATGGGAGCATGTTGTGGTATATTTTTCCGGTTAAAGAGGACATTTCATGGGAAGGACATCTGGCTGGATTCATTACTGGATTTTTGTTGGCCATTACCATTAGGGTAAAGCTTCCTGTTGAAAAGAAATATGAATGGGAACATGAGGATTACAATGAGGAAGACGATCCCTTCCTAAAGCATTTTGATGCGGATGGTAATTTTATTGAAACTAAGGAAGAACCTGAAAACCACATTCAAATAAAATACCATTATAAGAAAGATGATGAAGCCAATGCTTAAGCTCGTCGTTGCCGAACCACTTCATACAAAAACACACCACAGGCCACAGAAACATTCAGAGAACCTATACTTCCCAAAAGTGGGAGTTTTGCCGTGTGGTCCAAAATAGAAAGGATGGAAGGTGAAATGCCCCGGTCCTCAGACCCCATTACTATGGCACAAGGTTGGTTAAAATTCACAGCATAAATTTCATCCTCGGTCTTTTCGGTAGCGCCTACAATTGTAATTTCAGAGGATTGTAAATAAAATATGGCGTCCTTGAGGTGGTCTACTTTGGCGATGGGTACATTAAAAGCTGCCCCAGCGGAAGTTTTTACCGTATCATCTGTAATGGGAGCCGCCCCATTTTTAGGGATGATAATGGCATGGACCCCACAACATTCTGCTGTTCGGATAATGGCTCCAAAATTGCGCACATCCGAGACCTGGTCCAACAATAAGAAAAAGGGCATTTTTTCTTGAGCCATCACGTTTTCCACCAAAGTTTCAAAATTGTGGAACTTTACCGGTGAAATCTGCGCCACCACGCCTTGGTGGTTGTTTCGGGTAAGCCGATTTAGCTTTTCAATGGGTACGTATGACGCACTGATGCCATTTTTGCGAATGGTTGACTCCAATTCCTTGAAAAGCTCGCCTTTAAGGCCTCTTTGCAGGAATATTTTATTGATGGGCTGGTCGGCATCCATGGCCTCCATTACGGCCCTTATCCCATAAATCTGGTCACTCATCTTCTTGGTTCAATTGCGTGGATGTTGCAAATATATCACGAAGAAATCTTGTGCACACCAATAGGTCCATTATTTGTGGTGTTTAGTAAAATAGTTTCATTATTGGCATTGGTGATCAACTCCACACTTTTTACATTTCCGTTCATAAAAAGACCAGAATTTTGATAGGGTACATTGGTGTATCCATTATTTCCATTAGAAAGGAGAATCACCCCTGAAAGAGCATCCAATCTGGGTGTTTCCACTTCAGTCTCGTAAATGTTTCCAACTACAATGATGTCTTCATACCCATCGTTATTGAGGTCGGCCACCGCACAATCCAAAATGGGGATGGTCTGCCCTGAAACAGGAAGGACATGTTTCTCAAAGACAAGGTTGCCTTTATTGATCAATACGATGGATTCAAGTTCGGTCACTGTGCTTTCATACGAAGTTTTCAACTTCTCCCCATAAATGTCTACCAAACTGGCATTGGCAAATTCCGAGTATGTCTGAAATTTCTCTTTTATAAAGGGCATTTGCTGCGAGGAACATTCGCGACCACGAACAGGAACATAAGTCCCCTGATATTTCTTGCTCAAAACAATGTCATTGGTGCCATTTTCATCAAAATCGGTGGCATATACCTTAAATGGTTTTTCTTCGGAAGCCTTGAATTTGATGTTGAGACCTACATTTCCGACAACATAATCTTTTAGGCCATCTTTATTGACGTCGGTCTCGGTCACGGAGAACCACCATCCCTTTTCGTTCAGCATGGCATCCTCTTGTCCCATGTTTTTAAAGGTGCCCTGCTCATTGATGAAAACACCAATCCCTGTCCATTCGCCCACTGCGATAAAGTCGGGCCAACCATCATTGTTCACATCTGTGGTCTGAATATCATTGACGATGCCAAAATCCTTGAATTCTGGGGCTACTTGTTCGGTAACGTCCACGAGTTCACCATCCCTGTTTTCAAGTAGCGCGGAAGTTTGTGGTTTTGGGTATTGTTTGGGAACTACCCGGTTGCCGACCAAAATATCGTTGTCTCCGTCTTTGTCAAAATCTATAATGGAGACTGATTTTCCATTTTTGGGAAGTTTGGACAAAACATCACTTTGCAACCTTGTGAATTGTCCTTTACCATCGTTGATATAGATTCGGTCTGCATGGTAGGATGAATTTTCAGCAAACTCGTTTCCGCCACTAACCACATACAGGTCCATATCGGCATCACCATCAAAATCAAAGAATACAGACTCCATGTCCTCATATTGGGCATCATTGGATAGGGCAGGGGAGTTCAACTTGGAAAAACCGCTGTTGGATTGTAGATATAACTGCCCAGATTGCCCAGAAGCGCCCCCTACGTGAATATCTTCCAATCCATCGCCATTGATATCACCTTTGGTGATAAAAGGCCCTAAGTTGGATTGTTTGTAGGGAAGGAGTATTTCCGTTTCAAAATCGTCATACACATTTTCGGTATGGACAAAGTCCAATCCCAAGGTTTTGGCATCCATATCAGCAAAATATGTTCCTTTTTCTGAGGTGGATGGGATTGGTAAGGTGGCATCGCTCTCATTGAAGGTAAGTGTGGAATTAGCGGGCACATTGAATTTCTGTTCCATTTTGCCGGATTTCCAATATACCGTTACCGTATCTACGGTTTCTTGGTGCGCAAGTCCAAAAAAGGCTTTGGGTTCTTGGGCAGAGCGGTAACCACGGACCCTTTTTACTTCAATCATCTGGGAGTTTCCTCCAGAACTGATTTTTACATTAGCAAATTCTTCCGAGGAATCCCCATTGGTAATAACTTTTAGATAGTTGCCAAGTTCATCCTCAACCGAGAGATTTTTGTACACAAAGGCAGCTTCGTCCATATTGTTGATGATGATGTCCAGATCGCCGTCATTGTCCAAATCACCTGAAGCAGCTCCGTTACTAAATGAAAAATCCCCTAAGCCCCAGTCTTTGGCCACATCGTTATAAATAAGCTCTGAGGTTCTCTTGTACATGATGTTGGGCAATTTTTCGGAGGGCATGGACTCGTAGAGTTGTTTTTTTACCTCCAAAGGCACATTTTGACCATATTTTTGGCGTGCTTCAAAGACCTTCATTTGAAGGTCATTATCCAAAGCATAACGGCGATACCCATTGGTGACATGGATTTCCTTGTTACCGTCCAAATCAAAATCGTTCATAAGTACAGACCAACTCCAATCGGTATTGGCCACACCGGATAGTTGGGAAATATTGCTGAACTTGTTCTGCCCCATGTTTTTTTGAAGGGAGTTGTACATGTACTGATAGTGGTATCCGGCCTTGTTCACCAAATAATCGAATCGTTTGGTGTTCATGGAGGCCATCAAGGTTTTGGAACGGACGTGGTCGTTTGCTGCCATGTCCAGCACAAAAATGTCCTGAAGATCATCATTGTCCAGATCGGCAATATCAATGCCCATACCATAAAAGGATATTTGGTCTGTGGCTTCCTTAATTTGGTCTGAAAACGTGCCATCGTGGTTGTTGATATAAAGGGCATCGGGCAGGTAGTAGTCGCTGGCCATGTAAATGTCCATCCATCCATCTTCATTGATATCGGCAACGGCAAGGCCAAGGCCAAAGATGGGTTTTTCTAGCCCAGCGGATTTGGTGACATCGGTAAAAGTGCCACCATCGTTCCTATACAAATGGGATGAGTTGAAATAGGCTGTTTCTTCATTGGAATTCACATAGCGGTTGAAGCTGATGGGATCCATACCATAGAGTTCATTTTCGTTCATAACGAGACAGTCGAGGTCCCCGTCTTTATCCAAATCAAAAAACACGGATTGGGTGCTGATGCCCATATCCGCTAAACCATATTGTTCGGCTTTTTCTTCGAAGGTTCCATCTTGCTTGTTGATGAACAATAAATTTTTTCGTTTGTCCCGCGTGTTGGGTCCACCTTGGGAGACGTAGATGTCCATCCACCCGTCTTGGTTTATATCGGCAAAAGTAACGCCATTGGACCATACTTTTCCGGTATTGATGTTGGCTGTTTCGGAAACATCCTTGAAGACTAGGTCGCCTTGGTTGATGTACAGGGTGTTGTTGACTTGGTTTCCAGAGAAAAACACATCCAATAGTCCATCGTTGTTCAGGTCTTCCACACCAACTCCGGCACCATTGTAAAAATAATCGTAGTCGAAGAGGTTGTTAAGACTGGCCACATCATGGGTAATGGTATTGGAAAAAGTTATGCCACTCTCCTGCGATCCTATCTTTTGAAAGACAGGTTTAATCCGTGTTTGGTGCTCATCTGATTGAGATACTTCCTTTTCCTTATTTGTGTCGGCACAACTGGAAAGGAATGTCAATATCAAGATGGCTCGAAAAAAAATTCTCATAATTAATGATGATATGTTTTTGTCGAATGATTTATGTTGTACTTACCATTTTTTTAGCAAATGGACAATTAACCGTAATTTTTACAGTCCTAAAGGTACAATAGCTGAGTCATCTTTGTCATAATGGTATGCTCTCCAAAAAAAACCTGTGGTAGAGAACTTCCATACTACTTCACCAGCTTCGGTAACTTCCCAAACACCAAAATCACCTTCGGTGATCATTCTGTTGCCATTGGGAAGCCTTACCATTCCGGAAACTTTGCCAGAATACAAATCAGGATCGGTAAAACTCCAGTCTACGGTTGGTTCATTATCAGTATTGGCCAGTAGGTCTAGAGGGTTTGGTAATATGAATTCATAAGCAGTGGATTGCATAATATCGTTTCCATTGGAAAATATTGAGATTTTGCCCAAATCATCACCAGATAATAGTAACGGATGATGATTGCTGTGGAATAAACGGTCTCCCATAGGGTTGTCATAGGCCTCTGGATTTCCAAAACGATAGACCAAATCACCACCAACACCATAGGTGCCCCCACTGTGGGAAGCTGCTTCTTCTGTAGTTGTACTGTGGTCTATTACCCAAACCTCGCTATAAAAATTAACACTTAAGTAAATTAAATCGTTCTCTTCGTCATATTCTATTCCATTGGCGTGCATGATATCACCTTCTTTATCGAGGACATAGTTTAGGTCAATAAGTCGTGGGTTATCTGCAATAACACCATAATTATCTTTGGTGTCATCATGATCTTGGACCAGGTGGTCCCAAGCATGCCATTCCCATACAATTTCATCCGTTATTGGGTCTATTTCTATGATAGCCTCAGGGAATATGTCGATCTCTAAACTGGAGCCTGCTTGATTGGCATCTGCGGCCGACATTTTTTCCCAAACAATAGTTAGAATTTTCCCGTTAGGCAGCAATTCAACATCATGGTGGGTGATGTAATCTTCTGTTGAATAATCAAAATTCCATTCGACCGAATTATCGGGATTGATCAGCTGTATCTTACCACCTTGACCTCCATATTCAATTTTAGGGTCTTCGGCAATAAGAATGCCCAACAATTGGCCATTAGGCAAAAGTTCTACATCGTTTCCGATACCACTTTGTAAATCCCACTCATGTACAATGGTTGCCTCTTTGTCCATTAGGTATACTCTGTTGCTGGTGGCAGCGGCATCGTTTATTAGAATATATCCGTCATACACCAAATCTTCGTTCAATACTTCAACATCTCCTGCCTTTTCGTTATTAACAGGATCGTCATCAGTGGTTGGGTCGTCATCTGAAGGGATTTCACTGTCGGGTCCATCGTCGATTATGGTTCCATTGTCATCATCACATGAAAACAGTATGATAGAAGATAATAGGACAAAGCCTAGATGCATTATTTTTTTCATATATGTTTTTGTTTAAAGGTAGCGAAAATCCATACAATTTTCTATTCTACTTGACCTCAGTTGTAGCTGAGTATGTAGTTTGAATGGACTTGTGTTGTATGGTTTAAGCATAAAAAAGGGCATCTTTTAGATGCCCTTTTACTTATATGCTTATGCTGGTTTATTCACAAACCAGTATCTCAACTATACCAGGTGTTGCATTTGGTACTGAGACAGAAGCTGCAACATTTTCATTGGGGTCAAGGATGGTATATCCAACCTCAACATCCCAATCACCGCCGATAAACTCAACGATTAACTCGGTAGCTCCTTCAGGAACAGTGAACTCGCCTTGACCAGAATCACCATTTTCGATTAGGAAGGATTGAGTTTCGCCATCAATGGTAACATCAAGTCTGGCTCCATTCCATCCATCACCGTAATCATCGATCATACCCACTGTATAAGTACCAGGGTATGGAGCATCAGCATTTAGCTGAACACACTCAAACACATCGTAAGTGGTGTAGTACTCGGTTCCTGCTTCAGTGGTGGTAATGGCACGTCCATCTATGGTCATTACTTCATAACGCAAACGGAACTGGTCATTTGCCAACAAGTCTGCAAAATCAATGTTTGGACCGTAGAGTTCTTCTTGCGTAAATCCATACTCGTATGTTAACACGCCATCAGTCTCTGTGAAGTCGGCCAAATCAAATTCAGCAAAAACGGTTTCATCTTCAGAAAGATCATCTTCTGGCTCTTCAATGTTCCTATCAGAAAATGAACGATAAACGGTCACAGATTCCAAATAATCAGTCTCAACAAAATTTTCATCACTCATGTCTATGCTAATGGTGATCAAGAAATCTTCGTTGGTGGCACCTTCGGTTACATCAACAACGTTGCGATTTTCATCTGTGATCTCAAATTCAATACCATCATCCAAAGCTTCAGTGTATTGGTATGGTGAAGCGAAGAATGTACCACCGGTAACGGTACCGTTGGCATCATTGGTAAAGACTCTGCCATCGGTCAACTCTCCTTCAAGTCTGAAGAAAAATTGATCTCCAGGAAGTACATCGGCAACCGTAATCCCAGCAGTAGACAAAGCTTCTGCGTAGGATAGGGAAATTTCACCTGTTGGCAACCCAAATTCACCTGTTCCGGAGAAATGGGAAGCGGGGTAGGTATTAACCAATGTTTCATCAGAGCTTACATCGTCTGGTTCTGGGTTGTTGTCCACAAATGTGAAGAACAACCGCACTTCAGAAAGAAGTGCTCCTTCTTCTTTGTCTTGGATTTCCAAACCTACGGTCCAAGTACCGGAAGTATCAAAGATGTCAAAGGAGTTGCTGTCCGATAGGGTTCTTAGGACCAACCCTCTTTCGGTACCTTCATATACCTCGTCAATTAACTTTTCTTCGCTACACGAAAAGGCAATGCAAACGAAAAAAAGCAGTGTTATATGTTTTTTCAAATTTTTCATGATTTTAGTTTTTACGTTCATTGCCAATATTAGTTAGAGAATGGGAACCCATTTGCTGGATTTGTATCCCAGAACACTTGAACAGTTTGATCTGCTTTTTGCGTAATGTTGGGGTTACCGGTCACAGCCTGGTTGGGATAGTACATGGAACGGATAAACGGTCCTGGGTCTGCCTGCCTATTAGGTTGCAATGTACTTGGATATCCCGTTCTTCTGTAGAAATTATAGGTCTCAATTCCATTACCATAATTAGCGGCAAAGAACTGCTCGCCAAGTACATCCCATTTAGCGTCTCCTGTAGCATCATTAAATGCAGCAACAGTAGCAGCAATGAAGTTGGTTACGTCTGAACCTGTAGGCTCAAATGAGAGATCTGCATTACGATCATTGGAAACAAAAGACTGTGTCTTGGCAATCTGCTTGGTCAGTGCATTTTGTAAATGCGTGGCAGCAGTAGCAGGCTGGTTAGCAGCCAAAGCCATCTCAGCTCTCCAAAAGTCCACCATAAAGGCATCCAAAATAGGAGTGATCCCTGTTCCTCCGGCTCCAAACGAAGCTGGGTCAATAGCTTGTGCTATCGCTGCGAAGCTGTCATCATCAAAACGTCCTCCAGCAGGGTATACACCAAAAGTAGTTTTTAACAAACCGTCTGGTGGGCCACCTTCGTCATCTCCATGATCTCTACCCCAGTATCCGTTTGGCAATGCGCAGAAGGTAAATCCTCCGTTCACATAGTGTGGGGGTGGTGTCTGCAAGGAGCAGGTCAACAATTCCTCATTTGGAGGGAAACCAGATTGTCCAGGAACATTGATGGTCTGACGGTAGAAGTAATATCTCAACCTTGGATCGTCAGTTGTATCCATCAAATTGGCCAACCAGTTGGAAATATAATGCGCTGCACCGGCAGAGGCATAGTTAATACCATAGTTTGGATGTCTTGTATCGGGTTGGGAGGCACTTGTACCTGGCCAGAACCAATCAAAATCATCTGCGGTATCCATAATATAGTTACCGGAATTAATGATGGCATTGAAACTAGAAGCAGCCGAATTGTCCACTAAACGGGTCTGAACATAGATTTTAAGCTTTAGTGTATTGGCAGCTTTTACCCATTTCTCATAATCATTGTCATAAAAATAATCAGTGGCAGGATTAGAAGCCGTCTCATTGGTGAAGTTGGCAATGGCCTGATCCAACAAAGACAGCGCTGCTGCATAAACTGATTCTCCACTATCCAAGGTGGGATTTAGTATCTCTGGCGCTTGTACAGCTTCCGTGTAAGGAACATTACCAAAAAAGTCAACCAAAGTTACTATGGTGTACGCTTCAATAAATTGGGCAATTCCAAGATGCCTTGTAAGGCCAGCTTCCTCGGCCAAAGGTTCCATGGAACGGATATCGAAAAGAATACCTCTGTAGGCATTGTCCCATTCATCATCCGTGTCGATGTCCTGATAACCACTACGGTAATCACGGGAACCGAAAGGCATTAAACGGGTGAGCTCGCTTCCCAAGATGGAAAATCCATCACCGGTCACGTTACCACCAGTGGTAAAATTATCCTGGGGATCCCCTGTCGCTTCCCCATCTATTTGTCTTGCGAAATCCTCCTGAATTGAGTTCAAGAAGAAATCGGGGCTTGCCTGTGTCGGTGTCAAAAAGTTGGGATCCTCTGTGAGGTCTAGTTCTGTAGACTCACAAGATACCATCAACGACCCAACAAGCAAGGCTGATGCTATATATGTGCTTATGTTTTTCATTTTTATAACTATTTTTTTCATCTTAGAATGTTGCTTTAACACTGAATCCATATCTTTTAGAGCTAGGTCCGTTCAAGAAATCAAAACCGAACCCGTTACCTACACCGGTACCGGATGTGTTCACGTCCATATTGGCACCGTCAGGAGTGTTAATGGCATCATACCATAGGTTGAATCCAGAAACTGTAAATGACAATGAGCCGAAAGGTGTTCTGTCCAAGAACTTCTTGGGAACTGAGTAGCCCAAAGAAACCTCTTGCAATCTCAACATGGTGGCATCGTAAACTTGAAGTTCACTAGGACCAAAAAGCACGTTGTTAAAGAAGTAATCCGAGTTGTTGATCTGAACATCGTTTGGTTCTCCGCTACCTTGTTTTACCCCTGGAAGGATATAAGTGTTCTCTCTGTCCACGGTCTCTACGATAAGACCCCTACCCAATAATGTGGCAATGGTACTTGAGTAAATATCCCCTCCTTGTGTCCAGTTGAACTGGAATCCAAAGTTGAAATTCTTAAAGGAGAAGGTGTTGTTAAAGTTGGCCATGAAATCCGGGTTGGGATCTCCAATGATACCATCCTGTGAATCCTGTACATAATCACCGGCAGAGTTTACTATCAAATTGCCAGCTTCATCTCTATCCACTCGGCTACCATAGATAACCCCTAGAGGTTCGCCTTCAATGGCCGCGTTACCCAAGTTGGAAAAACCAGAATAAACAATCAAATCTGTATCCTGTCCCAAATCCTCAACAGTGGTCTCAGTGGCACTGAAGTTCACATTAGATCTCCAGTTAAAGCCATCGCTATCGCTTCTGATCAAATTCAATCCAAGGTCTATCTCGACCCCTTCACCCTTAATTTCACCAACATTTGTGGTTGTTCTATAGTATCCAGAAGATGGATCCAAAGGTTGGGTCACGATAAGATCGGTAGTTGTTCTTTGGTAAACCGAGGCATCCAAAGTAATGCGTCCATCCCACCATCTTGATTCGACACCAAACTCAATCTCTGAAACCTGCTCAGGTTTTAGATCAGGATTACCCAATGTAAGAGGTGTTGTATTGGTTACAATGTTTCTACCTGTTTCATCCTGAAAATCTTGAGTATCTAAAGAAAGACGGGAAGCAATTGGATAAGAATCTGAATTTTGATCTGGGAAACCAGCAGAGGTTCCATAACCGGCCCTTATCTTAAGATAGTTCAAAACATCACTTTTCAATCCGTTGAACGCGGTTGTGGGTACAAAGGACAAACTTGCACTAGGATAGAACAATGATCTGTTTTCTTTGTCCAAGTTGGAAACCCAGTCGTTTCTGGCGGCAAGGGTCACGAAGACAAAGTTATCATAATCAAATTCTGCCTGTCCGTATAGACCGATTACGTTACGTTCTGAAGTAAGCTGTATCTCGTTTTGGTTCAAGAAGTTGAAGTGACGAAGCACCCCAAACACCTGTTGTCCATCACTGGAAACACCGGTTTGGTTGAAGACTTCCCTTCTACCGTTGACACCAAGGTTGAAAGTACTTCCTATGGTCTCGGTAAGATCAAAATCACCATTGATCGCAAAGTTGTGGTCCCAGATTGTATTGGTGTTGTTCCAAGTTTCGTAGATACCACTCTGTAATCTGATATCGTTACTGTTACTGTTCACACCACCTTTGTTCTGGTAGTTTACGTTGTTCTCACTATAGTTGTCAATACCTACCCTATATACTAGGTTAAGATTTTCGCTTATATCATATTGGATACCCATATTACCGAACACCCTATTGGTCTCTTGCTGTGTACCAGAGTTGTTCACGGTCCACAAGGGGTGCTGAATAGAGTTGTTCTGACGATAGTAAACACTACCACCTGTAATTGGGTCTTGGTAAGGAAGTCCAAGAACGTCCACAGAACGTGGCGTAAAGTACAAATCTCCAAATACAGAGGAACCACTACCAGTGGCACCGTTACCCTGGCTCAATGCCACGGGTGGGGAGATAAACTTGGTACGCGCATAGTTAAGGGTACCTGATACGGTAAACTTGTTGCTGAGCACCGCTCTACCACCGATACCAAAGTTGTTCCTGTTCAAACTGTTTCCGGGAGTGAACCCTTGGTCTTTCAAGTAACCATAGTTGGCGTTATAGGAAACCTTTCCGTCCGATGATGCTCCCGCAACATTGATGGAAGTATTGGTCACAGTACCGGTCCTAAAGAAGTTTTCAAAACTCTTATAGGGTCTCCACTCATATCTTGCGCCTTGAAATTCTGGAAAGGCTGCTTGGATAGCGGCCGTAGAAGTAGAGTATGGGTGAGGTAGTGTTCCGTTTGCATCAAAAGCCGCACTGTTGCCCCAACCGGATAAGCCTTCTTTTCTAAAGCTTGGCCCCCAGTTACTGAAGAACCAACCAAAAGCCTGGTCGAAACCGTTACCGTACTCATCTTGATATTCTGGTTTTGAAGCAATTTCATTGAAGAACATGGAAGAAGTGACCGTAATCTCGGTCTTCTTGGCTCCTTCTCCTCCTGCACCGGCCTTGGTGGTGATTAAGATTACACCGTTCCTACCCAAAGATCCGTAAAGTGTAGAGGCCGCAAGACCTTTCAATACGTTTACACTTTCTATACTGTTTGGGTCCAAATCCAAGAACCTACTTGAACCGTTGTTACCGTTAATAAAGTCATTACGACTACCTTGTCTACCGGATGGGTTGGTGTCTCCGTTGAAAGGAACACCGTCCACGATGAACAAGGGCTGGTTACTTTGGCTAAAGGAGTTGAAACCCCGGATGATGATGTTTGTACCCGATCCGGACAAACCACTCTGTTGGGTGATGTTCACCCCAGAGGCCTTACCCATAAGGACACGTCCAAGATCACCTTCAGCCTTCTCCTCCAATTGTTCGGAGCTTACTTCGGCCACCGCATAACCCAAGGCTTGTTTCTCCCTTTTAATACCAAGGGCAGTCACAACAACCTCTTCAAGGGCCTGGGTGTCCTCTTCCATCTGAACATTGATCACACTTCCTGCGCCAATAGGCCTACTTGTGGCTCGTTGCCCTATATAAGTAAAAAGCAGTGTTTGACCTTGACTTGCACTGATCGAATAGTTACCATCAAAATCTGTTTGGGTACCGTTGGTGGTCCCTTCGACGACAATGTTGACCCCAGGCAACGGAAGGCCGTCGGCATCCGTAACAGTACCTGTAATCGTCTTGTCTTGTGCAAAGGATACATGCACAACAAACGCCAATAACAGCGTTAACAATCCATTAAGTTTTGTTCTCATTTTTAAATTATTTGAATTAGCTAGCCGCTAAAATCATAATTTCATGTTAATAATCCAAACTAATTTTACTAAATTTTTAAGATGATGTTAGCAAATGCAATAACCTCAAAATGACCTTTGCTATTTAACAGACTTGTTAATTTGATGCCTTAAAAATTGTGTTGATTATAAAAAGCTGCTGAATTTTTGGAGAAGAGCATTAATGGGCAGGTTTGGCTATTACTGACAATAGCCGTGGTTGCTCTGTTTGGGGCTTTGCTATACCTTAGTTATATATACACAAAATTTTGGGTCTAAATTTTTTGTGATTTTCGTAGTTTGGTCTGCTTTCTTTTACCATTATTGATATTAATTTATTTTCTATGGCTCATAACTCTCTAATTTTTATATATTTAGACTAGATACTTAATTTTATCTTAAAATTTTATGTTATGAAAAGATTGTTTTACATCACTTTGGCCTTTGTAATGTCCTTTGGCTTCTATGCAAATGCGCAGGGAAATATTCATTCACCAGGAGAAGGCGGGGTTTTTACGCAGAATGCATTAGCGGGATTGAAGGGGCCTGATGCCGAAAATTACGATATGGGCAATAACCCGGCCATGATGGATCTCTACAACGATATGCGGATGAAGTTTGGCCGTATGGGGGAAGAAGTAAATCTTACTTTGGACGATATAGACGGAACCATTTATTTAAATGAAGACTTTGCTTTGGGTGCCCTTTATGAAGATGGGGTGGCCTTTAAGCGTCTGTACCTTCGGTACGATGCGTACAATGACGAGGTAGAGTTAAAAGAAGCCGCTGATTCCGAAGTGGTGCGCGCCATGGTCAAGCATCCAAAATATTCATGCTCCATAGCTGGTGATAAATTTGTCTATTTGGATTACCTCGGAGAAGAAGGGGAGGTCCAAAGTGGCTATCTTAAACCCTTGATCTTTGGTGGCGATTACATATTGTATGAAAAGCAAATAAAAGTGTTCAAGGAAGGGAAACCTGCAAAAACCTCATTGGACAATTCCTTTCCACACCGCTTTTTGGACAAGACCGAATATTATGTTTCGGTGGAAGGCGAGACGCCTCAATTCATGAAAACGAAAAAGTCAGATGTACTCTCTGTGTTTTCAGACAACAAGTACAGCGCCATGAAAAAATATACTAAAGGTAAGCACATTGATTATGATGATGGCAGGGATTTAATGAACCTTTTCGCCTACGCCAACAATTTATAATGAATATAGTAGCTGCATTGCTGCGGCTTGAAGTTTAAATAAATCAAAAAAAGAAATTGAAAATGATAAAAAGAAATGTATTCGGAATGGCCATGATTCTTTGTGCCGCAATATCAGTAAACGCCCAAGGTAATATCCATGTGCAGGGAGAAGGAGGGGTTTTTACTGCGGATAGATTGGCGTTGTTGAAGAGCGGCGAAGGTGGCGGATTGGGCAATAACCCGGCCATGATGGACCTCTATAATGATATGCGGACGAAATTTGGTCGCATGGGGGAGGAGGTCAACCTTACCTTAGATGACATTAACGGTACCATCTATTTGAATGAAAACTTTACTTTGGGAACGCTTTATGAAGACGGGGTCGCCTTTAAGAAGTTATACCTTAGGTATGATGCCTACAATGATGAAGTTGAATTAAAAGAATCCTTGGATTCCGATGTGGTACGAGCCATGGTGCAGCACCCCAGATATTCCTGCTCAATGAATGGGAACGATTACCAATTTGTGGAGTATTTTGAAGAAGACGGTACATTAAAAGAAGGGTATCTGTCACCTTTGGTTTCGGGGGGTGATTATATTCTTTTCATAAAAAACATAAAAGTGTTCAAAGAAGGAAAACCTGCCAAGACCTCGTTGGACAATTCCTTTCCACACCGTTTTTTGGACAAGACCGAATATTATGTGTCCGTTAATGGAGAGTCACCAGTTTTAATGAAGACCAGGAAGTCCAACGTGCTTTCCGTGTTTTCTGAAGATGACCAAAAAGCCATGAAGGACTATTTTAAAGACAATCGACCCAATGTAAAAGATGGTAGTGACTTGATAAATCTTTTTGCTTATGCCAATACACTCTAAAAATTGAAATTATGAAACAATTGTTTATTATAATGGTATGTAGTGCTTTTGCACTTAATTTGGCGATGGGACAAAACAAGTCTGTCCAGCTATGGGGTGTTCAGCCAGGTGAGTTCAATCATGATAAGTTTTTTGGCAACAACCCTGCCTCTGAGTTTTTTTATAGCGATATGCGCATGAAGTTTGCACGCTTGGGCGAGGAGGTAAACTTAACGCTGGAAGATATTGACGGAACCATTTATGTGAATGAAAATTTTACCCTTGGCACATTATATGCCAAAGAGGAAGCTTTTAAAAAACAATATATAAGGTATGATGCCTATAACGATGAAATTGAGCTCAAGGAGACATTGGAATCCAGTGTGGTGCGTTCCATGGTAAAACATCCCTTGTATTCCTGTTCCGTGAACGGCAACGAATATTACTATCTTGGATATACCGATGAGGACGGCAACCCTCAAAAAGGATATCTGACTCCTGTGGTAACCGGTGACGACTACACGCTTTTTGTAAAGCATATAAAAGTGTTCAAGGAAGGAAAACCAGCAAAGACCTCATTGGACAATTCCTTTCCACATCGCTTTTTGGACAAGACCGAATATTATGTGTCCGTTAATGGGGAATCGCCGGTTTTTTTGAAGACCAGAAAATCCGAAGTGCTCTCCATGTTTTCAGAGGAAGACCAAAAGACCATTAAAGATTACTTTAAGGAGAAACGCCCCAATGTAAAGGATGGCGATGATTTGCTCAATTTGTTTGTTTATGCCAATACCTTATAAATGATTAGAGTGGGGCTTCAATTGTAGTGAGCTGACCAATAATACCGTATGTTATGAAAAAAATACTCTCTCTAGTTCTTTTAGCCCTTCTTTTTGTGCCCGATTGCATAGCGCAAAATAAAATTATACAGCCGTGGGGGGTCATCCCGGGAGGTTTTGATCCTGAAAAAGCTTTTGGTAACAATCCAGCATCGGAATTCTTTTATAGTGATATGCGGATGAAATTCGCTCGCATGGGCGAGGAAGTAAAACTTGGCCTGGATGATATTGAAGGCACAATTTTTCTCAATGAAAATTTTGTGCTAGGAGTGCTCTATGACAATGGTGAAGCCTTCAAAAGGGCATATCTACGCTATGATGCTTACAATGATGAAGTGGAGTTGAAAGAAAGTTCTGATTCTGATACGGTACGTTCCATGGTGAAAAATGCAGTATACTCATGTTCCATTGATGGGGATATTTTTGTGTATGCTGATTTTACGGATAAGGATGGGGAATCCAAAAAAGGATACCTTTCTGTGTTGGTCACTGGTGAGGATTACTTGCTTTTTGAAAGAAGAATGAAGGTTTTTAAAGAAGGGAAAGAAGCAAAGACCTCATTGGACAATTCCTTTCCACATCGCTTTTTGGACAAGACCGAATACTATGTGTCGGTAAATGGTGATGCGCCGGTTTTTTTGAAGACCAGAAAGTCCGATGTGCTCTCCATGTTTTCAGAGGAAGACCAGAAGAACATTAAAGATTACTTTAAGGAGAAACGTCCCAATGTAAAGGATGGCGATGATTTGCTCAATTTGTTTACTTATGCCAATACCTTGTAAAAGAAGCACAAGTTGAAATTAATTAAAACAATGTCAATGATGAGAAAACTGGTTTTTATGATTATTTGCATCGTTCTTACAGCACCGAGCTGCATGGGCCAATATAGTGTTGCCCAAGCTTGGGGGACAGATCGGAGCATGCATGGGACTACCCAGGCCTTGACCCAAAATAATTTCGTGGAAAATTATTCCGGCACAATCAATACAAAGTTTGGCTATAACGGTAAGGAAGGCAATTTTGCCGAAGGGGATATTGAAGGGACTATCTATAGCAACGAAAATTTTACTTTGGGAACACTTTACGTAAATGATAAAGAAATCAGGAAAATGTATTTGCGTTATGATGCCTACAATGATGAGATTGAGCTCAAAGATGCATTGGATGCTGAAGAGATTAAGGCCATGGTCAAACATCCGGTCTATTCGTGTTCCTTGGATGGAGATGAGTATTATTATTTAGGATATACCGATGAAAATGGTAGTGAGAAAAAAGGTTATCTGGTTCCCGTGGTAATAGGTGATGCGTATACGCTTTTTGTGAAGCATCAAAAAGTATACAAAAAAGGGAAGCAGGCCAGTACCCCATTGGATGCCTCATTTCCACCCCGCTTATTGGACAAAACCGAATATTATGTCTCTGTAAATAGGGGCTCTCCTTTTTTCATGAAGACCAAAAAATCCGATGTGATTTCCATATTTTCAGAGCAAACCCAAAACACAATTAAAAAGTATATCAAAGAAAAGCGAATCAAAGTGGGGGATCATAATGATTTACTTAATTTATTCACCCATGCAAATACACTATAAATTAAGTGTGAGTTAGACTCAATACGGGTTTCTGAGAACAAAACAAGATGTAAAAAGGTGCGTTTCAGCACCTTTTTTTAATTATGGTGCAAAATAAACTATACATGATTTGAATTATTCCGAAATATCACTACATTTGCAGCCCTCAAAATGAGGGTTATTTAGTTTTTAATAGAAATTTTAATGCCAACAATTTCACAATTAGTACGAAAAGGAAGGGCCACAATTACCAAGAAGAGTAAATCGGCTGCTTTGGATTCGTGTCCTCAACGAAGAGGGGTTTGTACGCGGGTTTACACCACTACACCTAAAAAACCAAACTCAGCAATGCGTAAAGTTGCAAGGGTAAGGTTAACCAACGGTAAAGAGGTGAACGCATACATCCCTGGTG
>JAUIBH010000111.1 GCA_030427985.1 Bacteroidia bacterium
CTTAAGGTACTCCAGTTGGGCTCTATGGCTTCCATATAATTGGGTGGAGTGGGCTGCCATGTTCCAGGGTCATCGTGATTAAGTTGATAGCGCGACATGGCACTACGCTCTTTATACCCATCTTTTTTAACCCACGCCATAATATGGTCTGCCATTTGGTTACCATAGGCAATGGAATTTTCGATTGTAGTTGCGTTGAGGTTTGTAGACCTGATTTCATCAAGGTAATCGCTTTGCAATTTTTCCATTGCCTCGGTATTGAAAACCAGATTTTTACCAACCGATGAGAAGGCGACCATGGCCGCAACCGGGAAATTGTATTCTTTCCCTTCTTCAGGATCGGGAGTGGTACCCAAATCATTGAGCTTGCCAGCATAGCTTTGAAAGTCTGGGTCCGATTTGCACATTACTTCATAGGCCGCAACATTGCAATAGGCATAAATTCTACTGGAAACCGGTGGCGTAAAAATATCTGCCACGATAACATCTGTCAATTTGGAGTTCCAGTCCATAACAGCTGTGTTGGTCAATTGATTCAATTTGGCTTCATCCACTTCTTTATTGCACCCTGCTGCGAGGATAATTGTGCAAAATGTGATTAAAACTCCTTTTAGCGCCTGATTTTTTCTTTTCATTACTTCTTCTCCTTGTAATTGAAAGCTTATGATTGTACTTCTATTTTTCTTTTTTCGCCACGATAATCAACAACCTCAATATAATCTGTGGAAGCGGTATCATATCCTACACTACGGGAGGAATGACTTAAGTACGACCCTCCATAGTAAAATTCGGTTTTAAAGGAACCACCATCTTTTAGATGAATTATGGCGTAAGCATCCATGGGTTTTGCCCTGAGCCGTTCCATTTTCGTTCCATAACTGTATGATTGTAGTTTACCGGAATTTTGTGCTACTAAAATACCCATTTCCCCATTTGCTGATTGTATGGTGGCCATTCCCTTGGCATCACCACTGATATCCAAACCACTTTCATTTGTGGATACTATTTTGAAGTTGCCTTTTCCATCTCCCAATAAACAGAGTCCTACAAAAGCATCGTAGCGACCCATAAAGGGTTCTACACTGAACTGGTTTCCGGCCACAAGTACATCTAAATTACCATCGGCATTATAATCGTGTACCTGCATGCCATAAATCGGTGAAAACTGGGCCTGAAGTGGCAATGATGTGGATTTGAATTTCCCGTTCCCCAAGTTTTCCACATAGGTACTGGCCAAATTGGTGGCCCTAAATATTTGCGCCCCATCCAAATCTTTTTGGGTGAATGTACGATCCATATCAGCATTGGCATAGGATTCGTAATCCAAAAATCGATTTCGCATACCATTGATTTGGTCGATAAGGACATCCCTTGGGTGTATGAGGTGCTCACTGCCATTTCTATAACAACTGACCAAGGGGTCTATATTACCGTTTTCATCAAAATCCTTGGCGTAAAGAGTCAGTGGTTCTTCTGGACTTACTTTAAAGTCGTTGTTAAGTCCAAGGTTGCCCATAATGTAATCGGTGTCCCCATCGGCATCAAAATCACCTGAAACAATACTGTTCCAAAGTCCATTATGGTTGGTAAGACCAGTTTCAGAGGTGATGTTCTCCAGCTTACCATTTTTATTTTTCAGAAATTGGATTTCCATATACTCACCCACCATGATCATATCTACCCAGCCATCATCGTCAAAATCGGTCCAAATTGCATCAGAGATCATCCCCAATTTTCCATCGGAACCAAAAACAGCTTCGGTGGCATCCTCAAAGGAACCGCCGTTATTTTGTAGTAGATAACTTTTTGGACTGGTAGGGTAGGCGCCATGGACTACACGTCCACCAATGAAAATGTCCAGGTCTCCATCGCGGTCCACATCTGCAAGACGTACTACCGATCCTCTGGATTCCCGTTCCAACAACGTTTGGGATGAGAAATTTCCTTTTCCGTCATTGATATAGATAATATCTTTATAATCTTTTCGAGCCATTTCCCAAACACCACCACCATGAACGGACAGTAAATCCAAATCACCGTCAGAATCTATGTCCACAAAAACGAGTCCCATGTCTTCGCGGGGTTCTTCACCACCAAATTCCTTGGTGGTAAATGTACCATCTGCTTGTTGCAAAAAGAGTCCGCCCTTTTTCTCCTTACTTCCACCAATATAGAAGTCTTCCAGGTTATCTCCATTTACATCACCCACGGCCAAGCCAGGCCCCAATTGGTTGTACATACGCATTAAAGACGGCTGCCATTTGAATTCTATAAAGTTGTCTTCGGCATGCTGATAATTGATATGTAACGCCTCATTGGTTTTGGTGAACAAGGTTTTTATTCCGCTATTTTCCATTGAAGCGGGTTTGGCATCTGCTTGGTTTAAAACCACAGTTTTATTGGCTTGGAGACCATTAATGGTTTGCTCAAATCCGTTGGGCCAGATTACTTTTAACGAATCTATTTCGATGGATTTGCCCAAACCAAAATGAAATGCCTGTTCTACATTGGAAAGGTAGCCACGGACCGGGGAAAACGATTGATGTTGTGAAGATCTATCATTATAGAGGGAAACCTTGGTTCCTGTTGGATCTTGGGTACCGGTTAATTTTACCCGTAGAAAATGCCTGTTGTTCTGTGTCGAATCGCGTTGTTCAATGGCATTGTTCTTATAAATACTGGCCTTGTCGTCTATATTGTTTATTACGATTTCAAGATCGCCATCATTGTCCAAATCCGCATAGGCCGCACCATTTGAATAACTGGGGAGATTAAACCCCCATTCATCTACCATATCGGTGAAAGTAAGGTCTCCGTTGTTTTTGTAGATATAGTTGTGGAGTTTAACTTCGGGGAGAGAGGTGAGTTTGTTAAGCTGGTCTTTTTCGTCGATTTTTTTCTCGCCAAAGGCGTTGTTTTGTTCACTGTACACCACAAAATCCAAATTGGTAATGTCCCTTCGGTAACCGTTGGTAATAAAGACATCTTTCCACCCATCATTGTCAAAGTCCGCAATAAGTGGTGCCCAGCTCCAATCGGTATTGTGAAGTCCGGTTAATTGCCCCACCTCACTAAAAGTACCATTGCCGTTGTTCAATTGGAGTGTGTTACGAACAAATTGGGGTGCATACCCAACATCAATATTTCTGGAATAGGTATCATAATTGGGTTTCATCATGGTTTGCTTGATACGTTTGTTGTCCTGCGGAAACATATCCAGCACCATAATATCCGATTTGCCGTCATTGTCTATATCGGCAACATCGTTGCCCATGCCGTTATAACTTTGGTGTTTGATGTATTCTTTTACTCTATCTGTAAACGTACCATCTTGATTATTGACATAGAGAATATCGTTGGTCAAAAAATCATTTGAAATATAGAGGTCTGGCCAAAGGTCTTCATTGATGTCGCATACGGTGATCCCCAATCCAAAACCTTCAATGGTTACTCCAGCCTCTTGGCTTACATTGGTAAACGTACCATCTCCATTGTTCCGGTACAATCGGTCTGTACTCGTGGCAGTACCTTTTTTCTCTATGGGTTTGGTGTTATTTCGGTTATAATCCACCAAGGCATTGGTAAGGATATACAAATCTTTGTGACCGTCCTTGTCATAATCAAAGAAAAGTGCTTGGATACTGTATCCGGTATCGGCAATCCCCATTTCTTGGGCCACTTCTTTAAAAGTGCCGTCTCCCTGATTTAAAAATAGAAGGTTGGCTTTGTCCTCCTCCTTTGTTTCCCTTGGACCGCCCTTGCACACATAAATATCAATAAATCCATCATTGTTTACATCGCTCATGGAAACGCCATTGCTCCAACCGGTTGTGGCGACCCCAGCTTTATCCGTAATGTCCTCAAAAGTTAAATTTCCTTTGTTCAGGTATAGCTTGCCTGAAACCTGGTTGCCACTGAAGTACATATCGCTCAACCCATCATTGTTGATATCGCCTATGGCAACACCGGCCCCATTGTACATATACTCAAAATCCAAAACGTTCAAAGTGTCCGTGGAGGTAAGTGCATTGTTGAAGTTGATATTAGTTTCTTCAGGGCCCAACAGTTGAAAGAGCGTCTTTTTTTGATTTTTTGGTGTGCAGTTGACCAGCATCACCAATGAAACGGCTATGAGTATTGTAAATTTTATTCCTTTTAAGTAATCACACATATTAGTAGTTAATAACTGAACAATCTTACATTTTAACGACTACCTAGCAGGTAGTTGAATTTTCAATCGAAAAAGATATTATAAATGATTGAAATATAACTTTCTTTACCCATTGATTAATTAAAATTTTATTTATTTAACCATCTATTAATTTTTGTTAAAATTTGTGATCTAAGGTGTTCATTTCTATAAAAATGGGTGGCAGTGCTTAGAGGAACATATTGTTGTTTATTATGTAGTTAGGAAACCATCGGTCAAAAAAACAAAATAGGCATAACTAACCTGAGATCCATTGCATGAAAGCAAAAAACCACCCGAAGGTGGTTTCAGTGGAGCCGGAGGCACCAGAACCTACCTTTGGAAGCCCTTTATTTATTAGGGTTTCAAGCTTTTCAATATTTTATGCTCACCGAATAGGTTGCCTTAAAATAAAATATTTGGGTATCAATTAAATATGATAAACAATGAACATAATTCATATGGTCTTAAGTATTGGTTCTTTTTAATTCTGTCTATTTAAATAGTATAAATAATTTGTTCAATAGTAGGCTTTGCTTGGAAGTACCATTATACAGTGTTTTTCCCTCTAGTCAATTTTTTCAAATAAAGATTTTGAAAGATGAGTATCTTATAAAATTACTGTTTTAGCGGTAATTTTTAACCATTGTATTAGTTTGCCTTGAGAACTTGGTATTAATAGGCAAAATTACTGTTATGGCAGTAAAAATATATTAATACTTTCTTCTAAAAGTTATTTGATAAATAAAACATGTATATTTACTGCTTAAACGGTAATAAATGGTTGATTTAGGTTTGATGGTTAAAAACCATCGCAAGAAAGCCGGGCTGACACAGCTTGAACTGGCCAATTTGGCCGGAATAGGCAAGACAACCGTCTTTGATATCGAAAAAAATAAAGAAACTGTTCGTTGGAGCAACATTCTTGCAGTGCTCCAGGTATTGAACATAGAAGTGGAATTTAAAAGCCCATTGACTGAAAACGTATGAGAAAGGCAGTGGTATTTGCCCATGGAAAAAGGGCAGGTATTTTAATGGAAGTCTCTCCAAAGGAGTATAAATTTAATTATGATGATGATTATGATGGTCAGCCAATTTCATTGACCATGCCCGTTGGTCAAAAGGAATTCAGTTTTAGTGGGTTCCCTCCCTTTTTTGAAGGTTTGTTGCCCGAAGGTATTATGTTGGAAGGTCTACTTCGGATTTCCAAAATTGACCAAAAGGACTATTTCTCCCAATTAATGGCAACCGGTGCTGATTTGGTGGGTGCGGTAACTGTAGAACCTTTGGAAGATGAATAGGTGTCCTATCACATATGAACCGTGCGGTGCGGCAAAATATAGTGGGAAAGGGCTCAAAATGATTGCCGCCAAGTTAACTGGTTTAAATGATTTGCCCTATACCGCTTCGGAATTGAGGAGAGAGGCGGCAAACAGGGCAAAGAAATTATCCATACAAGGGGTACAGCCTAAATTGAGTGCGAATATTTCCGTGGTCGAACAAGAATTTAAAGTTGTGGACCAATTTGGGACTTACATCATAAAGCCCCAAAATGATATTTTTCCACAATTGCCGGAGAATGAGGACCTGACCATGCGAATGGCCAAGGTCCTTGGTATTAATGTGCCCTTTCATGGAATGGTTTATGGCAAGGATGGCAGTCTGTCCTACTTTATCAAGCGTTTTGACAGATATGGTAAGGGAAAAAAATATGCAACGGAAGATTTTGCCCAATTGACTGGAAATACCAGGGATACCAAGTATCGTTTTAGTATGGAGAAATTGGTACCCGTTATCGAAGAATTTTGTACGTTTCCTGTGGTTGAGAAAGTGGAATTCTTCAAAAGAATAGTTTTTTGTTTTGTGACTGGAAACGAGGATATGCACCTTAAAAACTTTTCCTTGATCACAAAGAATGGCAAGACGACATTGGCACCTGCTTATGATTTGTTGAACTCCTCCATTGCGATTAAAAGCCCTGAAGAAGAAATTGCGTTGACCCTGAAAGGGAAAAAAAGTAATTTAAAAGCTTCAGACTTCATGGATTACTATGCGAAGGAGCGATTGCAATTGAACGAAAAAACTATAGAAACCATACTTCAGGACATGTTTCAGGCCAAACAGAAATGGAAGGACCTCATATCGATTTCTTTTCTTTCCGATGACATGAAAGAAAAGTATTCCCAAATACTGGAACATCGGTTGAAAATGTTTTAATGATTCATTCGAAGTGTCTTAAAATCAAATGTCTGGAAATGGGGTCTTCCAAAAAATCCTTTATCATCGCTTTAACATCCAAGTTGTCATTATATTGTCAGATAATCGGATATTTTCCGATTATGCATGCTTTTTGTAACACCGGAGTTGATACCTTTTTCTGGAAGAGCCACACTGTTAAAAGCGGGCGCAAGCACGAAGATATTTGAACCTACGTCATTTGTTTACGGTACTGGGGCCTACCACTGAAAAGCTATATAAAACAAGGCTTTTGAGCTACTAGTATTATGCTCACCGAGTAGGTGACTTTATTTAAACTTAGTCTGTTTTTATAGGGAAACTATAGTTTTTTTAAGGTTTTCGAGCAATTAGATTTAAGCTGTAAATGTGTATTTTAACTTCTAACCCCCCTATTTGTCCAATTATTAGGTTTCTGAAATGCAGACTATAATTTGGTTATGACTTTTTTTGTAAGCAAAGGATACCTAATTATTTTCAGTTTTATACAAAACCAGAAACGCTATTGAAGAAAGGCTTTGTTCTTTAACGAAAGACCATTTAAATCCACGGATGAGCTCAATTCAGACATGCCGTCCTGATCAATGAATTTTCGACCTTGGCCATTTTGCAGGAATATTGAGTTGGTGGGATCACCTCTATCATCCAAAATAAGGATTGCTATCTCAAAATCCAGTATGCCATCGTTGGAGATTGTACCTGAAATGGCATAGGCCACATCCGCAACTGCACCTGTATTTACAATCTCACCGGTTATTATGGAAAATACACTGAAATCATTTCCCTCACCTGAAATAAAGGATGAATCGATTCCCGATAACCTCTCGATTACGGTTGAACCGGATAAGGTCTCACCTTCAAAATCTATGGTGTTTTCACTATTTTCTTGGCCAAAAAAGGTAAATTGTAAATCTACAAACTTACTGCCTATGACATCTGAAGGAACATTGGTGTCCGTTAGAATCATGGGACTGGCAAAATAAGTTCCCTGGAGATTTGGTGGACTTCCCCCTTCATTGATTGTGAAATCAAGAGCTATAAGAGCATCCACAACTTCTTCACTAAAAAAATCTTCCAAGTCAGTTTCCGTTCCTGCAAAAGTATCATTTGTCGAGTCATCATCCGAAGAACAGGAAAAGCAGATTAACAGGATGGATACATAAGAAATCAGTGTAATTTTTTTCATTTTTTAATTGGTTTTACGGTTAGTCATTTTCTTTTAATAATGATTCAAATATTTTCAATAGCTGTCTAGCCTCTTCGATTCCATTTACCTCAATTTCAACCCTATATTGATAGGGTTTAATATCGCCATCAACATAGGTTTTAATTGTTTTTTCCAAATGTTTGGTGTTCAGCTCAACTAGCACATGTTTACCTTTCACCTCAATAGAGCAGTTTTTTGGGTTAATGTCGTTAAGACTGAATTCTTGAATGGTTTCAACACTCTTCTTGAGGTTTGAAAACATAGTGGTTATTTTAACTGTATTGCTCTTAACATCGGTCAGTTCAATGAAAATGTCAAAGCTGTCATCCTCTATTTTTACTCGTTTCATCAAAACCTTAAGATCTTCAATGGCATTTGAAACGGAAGAAAAGACATAGGAAGCGGCTTCTATTTTGGTTTCATAGTTGTTGACCAAAGACTTTAGGGCTTTTGCCCCTACAATGGCCTTTTCA
>JAUIBH010000022.1 GCA_030427985.1 Bacteroidia bacterium
CCCGAAGACCGATCTTTAATCTAGATTTTATGGTTCCCAAGGGAATGTCCAATTCATCACTTGCTTCCTGCTGCGTCATTCCTTCAAAAAATAGGGCTTCAAGAACAATTCTGTACTTTTCCTCTATTTTGTGCAAGTTTTCCTGGACGTCCAAATGTTCGGGACTAATCCCACTCACTCCTAGGTTATATACGTCTGAAACGTCGATTTGGACTTCCTTATCCGATTTATTATTTACACTTCGTAATTTATCGATGGCGGTGTTCCGGGTAATTCGGAACAACCAGGTAAAAAGTTTGGCCTTGGACGCATCATAGGTGTCGGCTTTTTTCCAGATTTTAATGAAACTTTCCTGAAGTACATCTTGGGCCAGATCTTCATCTTTTACCACTTTGTAGGCCACGCCAAAGAGTGTATCTCCGTAATTTTCATACAGTAAGGATATGGCTTTATCGTCCTTCTCCGCCAGCAGCGAAACAATATGTCTCTCGATCAGTGTGCTCATTCAGGCTATACTAAGATAAAATTTTAAGGGGCAAAAATCTAAAATAGGATTTATCTCGTATATACAACAAAGCTAAGGTAGAAAAACATATTTGCCGGCTTGGAGATTGAAAAGATAGAGCGTTCGAGCTCATACAATACATATAAATTTGGTTAGTTTGGTTTGGTATAACCCCCGTTATTGTTTCAATGCGGGGGTTATTTTATGATGTTAACCTCTGGTTGAATTTTGATCTTAAATTTTTCGGCTACTTCTTTTTGAATCTGTTGTGCCAATTTCCATATTTCAGCACCAGTAGCATTTCCATAATTCACTAGGACCAAGGCTTGTTTTTCATGCACGCCCGCATCGCCAAAGCGTTTTCCCTTGAATCCGCATTGTTCGATTAGCCAACCCGCAGGGATTTTATACTGTTCTTCATCCACTTCATACGAAGGAGCTTCGGGGTGTTTCTTGATGAATTTTGTATAAGCCTTTTGGGAAATAACTGGATTTTTGAAAAAACTTCCACTGTTGCCCAATTCTTTCGGGTCGGGCAGTTTGCTCTGTCGGATGGCTATCACCGCATTGGAAATATCCCGAATGGTTGGGTGTACAATTCCCTTTTCCCTAAGTTCTGCTTCGATGGAGCCATAGCCCGTATGAAGGGTATGGTCTTTTTTGGTCAATTTAAGGTTTACGGAGGTGATGATGTATTTTCCTTTTGCCTCATTTTTAAAAATGGAATCCCGATACCCAAACTCACAGGCATCATGACCGAATGCCACTAGTTCTCCTGTAGCGATTTCCATGGCGGAACAGCTCACAAAAACGTCCTTGAGTTCCACGCCATAAGCTCCAATATTTTGAATGGGTGCGGTTCCCACATTTCCGGGAATGAGCGAAAGATTTTCCAGTCCCCCATACCCTTTTTCCAAGCTCCACATTACCAGCTCATGCCAGTTTTCACCGGCCATCACCTTAATTTCTACAGTATTTTCATTTTCATCAACAATGCTGATACCCTTCAGGTTAATGTGCATGACCAACGCATCAATGTCTTTGGTGAGCAGCATATTGCTTCCCCCACTTAAAATGAATTTTTTGGGATAGGACTCTAATTCGAGGACTTTTTGCAATTGTGCCAATCCGGTAATTTCTACAAAATAGCGCGCCTTTACATCTATCCCGAAGGTGTTGTAGTGTTTTAGAGATATGTTTTCCTGTAGGTTCACGTAGTGGAATTGTACTGAATTAAGGCCTTGCCCAGAATGTGTACGGCCTTTACAAGTTGGCTTTTTTCCAGCACATAAGCAATCCTGATCTGGTTTTTTCCCAAACCGGGCGTAGAATAGAACCCTGCCGCTGGTGCAACCATTACAGTATTGCCATCAATTTCAAAATCTTCCAAGAGCCATTGGGCAAAATCATCGGCATCTTCAATAGGCAATTCCACCACACAATAAAAAGCCCCTTTGGGAACGGCTACTTTTACCCCGTCCAATTTCTTAAGTTCTGCAATAAGGGTGTCCCTTCTGGCCGCGTATTCCTCAATAACATCATCAAAATAAGACTGAGGGGTTTCCAGAGCGGCTTCACTGGCAATTTGTGCAAATGTAGGTGGCGATAAACGCGCTTGTGCAAATTTCATCGCGGTCCCAATCACATCCATGTTTTTGGATACCAAACACCCAATTCGGGCGCCACACATACTATACCTTTTGGAAACTGAATCCACTACAATAGCATTGGCCTCAAGCCCTTCTTCCTGTAAGATGGAATAATGTTGTTGTCCATCATAAGTGAATTCTCTGTACACTTCGTCTGAAATAAGGAACAAATCGTGTTTTTTTACCAAAGCAGCCAATTGTTGAATCTCCTCTTTTCGGTACAAATACCCAGTGGGATTTCCGGGATTACAAATTAAAATAGCCTTTGTTTTTGGAGTGATAAGCTTTTCAAAATCCGCAATGGGAGGTAGGGCAAAATTCGTATCGATGGATGATGCAATCGGAACGACTTTTACCCCTGAAGCCGTGGCAAATCCGTTATAATTTGCATAAAAAGGCTCGGGGATGATGATTTCATCGTCTGCATCCATAATGGAGCCCATGGCAAAAGAAAGGGCTTCAGAACCGCCGGTGGTCACAATAATGTCCTTGGCCGTAACATGAATGTCCTTTTTGGCGTAATACTGGGCAATTTTTTCCCGATAGGCCTCAGAACCCTCCGTCATGCTGTATTCCAATACCTCGATATTATGATTTCTAACAGCATCCAACGCAATTTTTGGAGTCTTTATATCAGGTTGCCCAATGTTAAGGTGGATGACATGGATACCCCTCTTTTTTGCGTCTTCAGCATAAGGAACCAATTTGCGGATGGGAGAGGCTGGCATTTGTCTCCCTTTGTTGGAAATACGTGGCATGTACAAATTTTAGGCAAAAATGGGAAAACCAACAGTTGAAAACAACACATTGCACTATTATTTACATCCTTTCAGGAATGTTAAATTACAAACAAGGTCTTTGTTTATTTTGTACATTTAGTAGGCTTAACCACTTAAGAGTAAGTAAATTGAAAAAAAAATGGTCTTTTTTTGCACTTCTTTTAATGTTGGCGCCCCTACTGGTTTCGGCGCAGGGATTTGAATTGCCCGAAAATCAGAAATTCCAAAAGATCAGGTTTGAGTTGATCAACAACATTATTATCATTCCTATTGATATTAATGGCACGGAACTCAAGTTTGTATTGGATTCGGGAGTAAGCAAGCCCATTCTTTTCAATCTTTCCGATCAAGATTCAATTCCCATAAACAACGTATCTGAGGTTACCGTTAGAGGTCTTGGTGGTGGGGAGCCTATGAAAGCTTTGAGTTCCCAGGGAAACATCTTCAAGCTGGGGAATGCCAAAAACTTTTCACAGGATTTGTATGTGGTCTTGGACAAAGGCATTAATTTCTCTACCTCTCTGGGTGTACCGGTACACGGCATTCTGGGGTATGAGATTTTTTGGGATTTTGTGGTGGAAATTAACTATAATGCTAAAAATATTAAGCTTCACAATCCAAGATTGTATGAACATAAACCACACAGAAAAGCGCAAACACTTCCCTTATCCGTAGAAAAGAGGAAGGCTTATGTAGAGGGGACTGTTTTGATGAAGGATTCTGAAAATATACCCGTTAAATTGTTGGTGGATACGGGCAGTAGCGATGCGCTTTGGCTTTTCCATCAACCTGAAAAAGGGCTCGAAATACCTGAAAAAAATTATGAGGATTATTTAGGTCGAGGCCTTAGCGGCGATATTTTTGGGAAACGAACCAAAGTCAATGGTGTAAAAATCGGGGATTTTGAGCTGAAGGATGCCAAGGCCGCTTTTCCCTATCGTGAATCCTTCGGATTTATAGAAAATTTAGGCGATCGCAACGGTAGTGTTGGCGGTGAAATCCTAAAACGGTTCAATATCACCTTGGATTATCGTAGAGGTCTGGTCACCCTAAAAAAGAATGGAAACTTCAGAACCCCTTTTCAGTATAATTTAGCGGGCATTGACCTTCAACATAACGGATTACGTTATATTGCTGAAAGAATAGCGGGTCTAGATGGTGTGGTAAGGGAAGATAACAACTCCTCTTTTGGTAACGTGCAAATTCTCTTGGAAAACAAAACCAGATTGAGCTTGGTTCCTGAGATTATTGTATCCGGTATTAGGGCCGGAAGTCCAGCAGCAGAGGCTGGTTTGCGAGAAGGTGATGTAATTTTGGCCGTGAATGGCAAAAGAGTACACCGCTATAAACTTCAAGAGATTCTTAAAATGCTCAATGAAAAAGAAGGAAAACGAATTAAAGTGCTTATTGAGCGCTACAATAGAGACTTACTGTTCACTTTTGTGCTGAAAAAGGTCTTTGATGACGATTAAAAAAAGAAAAAGCCCTGAAATTTCAGGGCTTCTTCATTCATTATAATTTTCTTTCCACTTATTTGGCTCCTTCCGCCTTAACCGTACCTTTTATCTTAAGAACCTTGGTAGGTGTGTCGGCATTGGAAGTTACAGTAATGGCCTTTCTAATAGGGCCAACTCTGTTGGTATCGTATTTTACCTCAATTTGACCTGTTTTTCCCGGTAAAATGGGCTCTTCAGGCTTTTTGGGGATGGTGCATCCACAGCTAGATCTAACATTGCTGATTACCAAAGGGGCGGTTCCGGTATTGGTAAATTCAAATACACGGACTCCATCACTGCCTTTAGCGATTTCGCCATAGTCAATGGTCTCACTCTTAAACTCAATTTTAGCAGTTGTGTCTTGGGCGTAGATTCCTAGGGAAAGCAACCCAACAAACAACATAAGTACAGTTTTTTTCATTTTTTTGGTTTTTGGGTGAACTTCAAATGTAGATGATTTATCACCTGCATCCAAAATTCTTTTGTTATGTTATAACGTTACTTATTTTTGTTTCGTATTTCAGGATTGACCCATAACCGAAGAATAGCATTAATTTAACGTTACGCTTTCCTTTCAAAAGAGCCAATCCTTATCCATAAAACAAAAACTATACCGAAATAATGGAAATCCCATCAAAATACGACCCCAATAGGGTGGAAGAGCATTGGTATGCCTACTGGACAACGCATAATTTTTTCAGCTCAAAACCCGATGACAGGGAACCTTATACCATAGTAATTCCCCCACCAAACGTAACCGGAGTACTCCATATGGGGCATATGCTCAACAACACTCTTCAAGATGTTCTTATCCGTAGAGCACGGCTTTTGGGGAAAAATGCATGTTGGGTTCCTGGTATGGACCACGCATCCATTGCTACAGAAGCCAAGGTGGTTGCAAAGTTGAAAGAAGAGGGCATTGATAAAGCCAATCTTTCCCGTGAAGACTTTTTAAAACATGCTTGGGACTGGACCAACAATTATGGCGGCGTTATTCTCCAACAGTTGAAGAAATTGGGTTGTTCGTGTGACTGGGACCGCACAAAATTTACCATGGATGACGATATGTCAGCCTCTGTGATCAAGGTTTTTGTGGATTTGTACAATAAAGGACTGATTTACAGGGGGTATCGAATGGTAAATTGGGATCCCGAGGCCAAAACAACCCTTTCCGATGAAGAAGTAATTTATGAAGAACGCCAAGGAAATCTGTACTACCTGGCATATGCCATTGAGGATTCTGATGAAAAAGTAATCATCGCCACTACACGTCCCGAGACCATTTTGGGAGATACAGCTATCTGCATCAACCCCAATGATGAAAGATACCGTCATTTAAGGGGAAAGAAGGCCATTGTGCCTATTTGCAATCGTGTTATTCCCATTATAGAGGATGAATATGTGGACATTGAGTTTGGTACGGGATGTTTAAAAGTGACTCCTGCCCATGATGAGAACGATAAAAACTTGGGGGACAAACATAATTTGGAGGTTGTGGATATCTTCAATGAAGATGCTACCCTGAACTCCTACGGACTCCATTATGAAGGAAAGGACCGCTTTGTGGTTCGGAAGGAAATCTCCAAAGAATTGGAGGAAAAGGGCTTTTTGGTCAAAACTGAACAGCATTTAAACAAAGTGGGCACTTCAGAACGAACCAAAGCGGTAATTGAGCCTAGATTGTCCGATCAATGGTTCCTAAAAATGGAAGAAATGGCCAAACCCGCACTTGAAGGGGTGTTGGAAACCAATGATATCAAGTTTTATCCCAAAAAATTCGATAATACCTATCGCCATTGGATGGAAGGTATCCGCGATTGGAACATTTCCCGTCAATTGTGGTGGGGCCAGCAAATACCGGCCTATTATTATGGAGATGGTCAGGACGATTTTGTAGTAGCTGAGACCAAGGAAGAAGCACTAAAAATGGCCCAATCCAAAAATCCAGACATCCAAGAATCCGATCTGCGTCAAGACCCGGATGTGCTGGATACTTGGTTTTCTTCCTGGCTATGGCCCATGAGTGTTTTTGGCGGTATTTTGGAACCGGACAATGAGGAGGTGAACTACTATTACCCTACCAACGATTTGGTTACCGCACCCGACATCATATTCTTTTGGGTGGCTCGGATGATCATGTCCGGATACCATTACAGGAACGAAAGACCTTTTGAAAATGTATATTTCACTGGATTGGTTCGCGACAAACAACGCCGAAAAATGTCCAAACAATTGGGAAATTCTCCCGATGCCTTAAAACTTATTAAGGATTTTGGAGCCGATGGTGTCCGTGTGGGACTTTTGTTGAGCTCATCTGCTGGGAATGATATCATGTTTGACGAAGCGCTTTGCCAACAGGGAGCCAACTTTGCCAATAAAATCTGGAATGCCTTCCGTTTGATAAAAGGGTGGGAGGTTGCTGATATAGCACAGCCCGAAGCTTCAAAAATTGGAATAGCATGGTATACCTCCAAATTGAATCAAACGTTAGCCGAAATCGAGGACCATTTTTCAAAATACCGAATTTCAGATGCCTTGATGGCCATTTACAAATTGGTTTGGGACGATTTCTGTTCTTGGTTGCTGGAAATTGTAAAACCAGCCTACCAACAACCTATTGACCAAACCACTTTTGATGCGGTTATCCATCTGTTTGAGGAAAACTTAAAGTTGTTGCATCCGTTTATGCCGTTCTTGACGGAGGAGGTTTGGCAGCATATCGCAGAGCGAACCCCAGAAAATGCGCTGATTGTTTCCAATTGGCCCGAAGTGGGAAGTACGGATAAATCCTTGATTTCCGATTTTGATTTTGCTGCTGAAGTGATTTCAGGAGTGCGAACCATCCGAAAAGAAAAGAACATTCCACAGAAGGAAACTTTGGAACTTTTTATGCTCAATGCTGAAAAAGTTAGTGCCCAAATGGATGCCATCATCACGAAGTTGGCCAATCTATCCAAATTGGAAACAGTGGATTCAAGCTTGGACGGAGCCCTGACCTTTAGGGTGAAAAGTAACGAGTACTTTATCCCCATGAGCGGTGCAATTGATGTAGAAGCCGAAATTCAAAAGATTAATGAAGAATTAAAGTATACCAAAGGCTTTTTGCAATCCGTCCAAAAGAAATTGAGTAACGAACGATTTGTGAACAATGCGCCAGAGCAAGTGGTGGCAATCGAACGAAAGAAAGCAGCCGATGCTGAAGCCAAAATAGAAACCTTGGAAAAAAGCTTGGCAAGTTTGCAATAGATTTCCGTGGTTTTTTTGTTGATTGACCCTTGGGTTTTGTCAATTGGAGTAGTTGGTATATGCTTCTTTTTCATATATTTAGGAGTATGGAAACCTACGCCACCGCTTTGTTGTATGCTACTCCTTTCTTTCTGGGATTGGTGCTTGTTGAAATAGCGTATGGCCATTTTGTGAAGAACCAGAAGCATAATGTTATGGATACGATAAGTAGCCTTAGCTCTGGTCTTACCAATGTGGTAAAGGACTCTTTGGGGCTTGTGGTCATTTTGGTATCCTATCCCTTTTTATTGGAGCATTTGGCCCTTACTGAAATCAAGGCTACTTGGTTGGTATGGGTGGTAGCCTTTATTGTCTTGGATTTTGCTGGATATTGGAATCACCGGTTGAGCCATCATATCAATTTTTTCTGGAACCAGCATGTCATACACCATAGCAGTGAGGAATTTAATTTGGCCTGTGCCTTACGGCAACCCGTTTCCAATCTATTGGGGTATTTTGCACTCCTGCTGATTCCAGCCGCTCTTTTGGGCGTTCCCCATAAAGTGATTGCCGTTTTGGCGCCCATTCATTTATTTGCTCAGTTTTGGTATCATACCCAATACATTGGTAAAATGGGTTGGTTGGAATATATTATTGTGACGCCATCACAGCATCGCGTTCATCATGCCATCAATGCGGAATATATTGATAAGAACTTGGGGCAGATTTTTTGTGTTTGGGACCGAATGTTCGGTACGTTCCAAGAAGAACTAGATGAGGTGCCTCCGCAATACGGAGTATTGAAGCCTGCACAGACCTGGAATCCCATTATCATTAATTTTCAGCATTTATGGCGATTGATACAGGACGCTTGGCGTACCAACAATTACTGGGACAAGCTGAGAATTTGGTTTATGCCCACAGGTTGGCGCCCAGCAGATGTAAAGGAAAAATATCCTGTGCAGATTATCGAAGATGTCTACAATTTTAAAAAATACAGGCCCGAAGCTTCCAAGGCATTGAAAGGGTATTCCATTTTTCAATTGGTGGTTACCACTGCTATGATACTGTTCATGTTCTATAACTATTCGGAAATAGGCTTTAACGGACTCTTACTGTTCGGTGCATTTGCCTATTTGGGGGTATATGGCTATACTACATTGATGGATAGGTCCAAGTATGCTGTCTGGATAGAAGTGCTGCGAGGAATGGCCGGTTTAGTATTGATTTTTATGACAAATGACTGGTTTGGGTTGAATGCCTATTGGTCCATAGGCGTTTATTTTGTGGCACTCTACTTTGTTATCACCATTTTTGGAGGTATCTATTTCACCTACTATGAAAAATCCTTCGCAACGCCCAAATTGGCATCCTAAAGGTTTCTTACCTCAGAATTGACCAATTCAATGTATTTTTTCATGGCTTCGCTTACACTGATGTTTTTTGCTTGGAACAAAGCGTTGGCCTTAAACGCATTGATGAGAGGAGTTCTGCTTCCTGGATTATCATAATTTTTATTGGCAATCTTAAAATAGGCATACAGTTTTAGGAGAAGATCGGCAGGAAGCGGTTCAGTGTACGCATTTACAAAAGCCACCGCATCGTTAAATTGTTTATGTAGTTCCTCATCAATCATCATCATCTTTTCTAAACGAAGCGATACACGTTTTGGCACCTGTCACTTTTTGACCCAATTTCACCGTAATGTTACAGTTTAGGGGAAGCAGTAAATCCACGCGGGACCCGAATTTAATGAATCCTGCATCTTGGCCTTGGGTGACTTGCTCGCCTTCTTCTGCATAATTCACGATGCGTCTGGCCATGGCACCTGCTATTTGCCGATAGCCAATCTCACCAAATTTTGGGGTGTGGAGCACCACTGTGGTACGTTCATTTTCCGTACTCGACTTTGGGTGCCATGCTACCAAATATTTTCCGGGATGGTATTGGGAATAGGTTACAGTGCCACTGGCAGGGTACCGGGTAACGTGCACATTTACGGGCGACATGAATATGGATACTTGCCGACGTCTGTCTTTAAAATATTCAGGCTCGTCCACCTCTTCAATGACTACTACTTTTCCATCCACAGGAGCTAAAATTTCATCAAAATTAGGGGTAACCAGTCTTTTGGGGTTCCTAAAGAACTGTAAAATGGCAATGAGAAGCACAAAAGCAGCAATCTGTACCACAAACCGAATCCATTCCACTTCAATATAAAACTGTGCGGCAAGTATGCCCGCCACTACTATAAAAAAAGTGAATATGATTATTTTTTGCCCCTCTTTATGAAACATATGAAAATATATTAAGTACTAAATAGGCGAATGGTGCCGCAAAAACCAAACTGTCCAATCGGTCCCAAATTCCACCATGCCCCGGTAAAATTGCCCCACTGTCCTTTACACCTGCCATCCGCTTGAATTTGGACTCCAACAAATCTCCCAAACTCCCTGCTATTACTATTACTGAGGCCAATGCCATCCATTCCATCAATGATAGTTGGGATTCGTAGCATGACATAATGTACGCCGATATCAGTGCAAAAATAAGACCTCCTAAAGAACCTTCAATGGTTTTTTTTGGAGAAACTGCGGGATACAGTTTTGTTCGACCCAAAGTGCGACCCACCAAGTAAGCAAAGGTATCGTTGACCCAGATTAAAATGAATATGCCCATAATCAGAAATTGGGCAAAATTATCTTCTTTATAGGGAATCATGGTCAAGAAAATAAATCCGCCTCCAATATAAAAAACGGCAATCACGAACTTTTGAAAGTCCGTAAACTTTCTGGGCCTTTTGGAAAACAGGAACACGAGCAAGGCCAAATTCACTGTAAGGGTAAGGAGCATTAAAATGGTAACAACCGAATCTCCTGGCACTAAATAGATGAAAATCCACCACAGCGTTAAATAGGCGGCAAAAATATAGTATCCTTTTAAACGGACAATCCGCTTAAACTCGTAAAGGCATGCTAGACCAAAGGCCATAAACAGGAAATCGAAGGCGTCCGAGCTTAAAAAAACAGACCCCAAAAGAAGCACCACATAGATGACCCCTGTAATGGAGCGCCTAAGAATTTCTTTCATGTAATCAATAATCTTCTAAGAGTAAAAGATATACATTTTTTGAAGCACTTCCGTAGGAAAGGAAATCATCTTTGTTTTCCGGTGTAGGTTGAAAGTGTTTTAAAGTGGTAATATTATTGGGAATATTTTTTTGATAGCGCTCTTTTATGATTTTTAACGCTTCGCTGATGGAATCCACCAACTGACTGGTAGTGGCAAAGACAATCAGGTTTGAGGGAAGCTCATCCAATTTTTTTTCCTTGATTTGATTGGAGCAAACCAAAATAGAACCATTATGGGCCACCAGATGCTCGCAAGTGGTGAAGAAAATATCGCTTTCTTGCCTGTTATGGGTAAATTCTATTTTTTCTGAAGTAAACCGCGTTTCCAACTGCGGGTTCATGGAATAGAAGAGATGATTTTGCCAATCATTCTCTGAAATAATGTTTTTTAAGGCTTCGGACACTTCCGAAAAATCTTCGCAGTAAATAAACTTACCACCATTTTTCTTGAAGTAAATGGTAAATTTTTCATCCACGGGAATTTTTAAATCTGGCATATGCTCTCCACGGGTTTCCAAAGTTTCCTTGGAAACCTTTTTTCCTCCTCCAAAAAGCTTATTAAAAACTCCCATTTATGGTATCAAGTGCTTTTTATCAATATCAATTTATACTTCTAATTGAACTTGAATCTTATTTTGTTGCTTCTTCCAATTCTTCTTTCTCGAATGGTCTTTTGCCAAAAATCTTTTCCAAATCGTCCTTAAAGATAACTTCTTTTTCCAAGAGTCTCTCAGCAAGTTCGGTAAGTTTGTCCTTATTGTCGGCCAACAATTTGATGGCGCGTTGGTACTGGGCCTCTATCATTTTGGATATTTCCAAGTCAATTTTTTGGGCTGTTTCCTCGCTGTAAGGCTTGGTGAAACCGTATTCGTTTTGTCCAGAAGAATCGTAATACGTAATATTCCCCAGCTCGTCATTAAGTCCATAGATGGTAACCATGGCCCTGGCCTGTTTGGTCACTTTTTCCAAATCGCTCAATGCTCCTGTAGAGATTTTATCGAACATAACCTTTTCAGCGGCACGTCCACCCATGGTGGCGCACATCTCATCCAACATTTGCTCAGGACGAACAATCAAACGTTCTTCCGGCAAATACCATGCGGCCCCCAAAGATTGTCCTCGGGGCACAATGGTTACTTTAACCAAAGGTGCGGCGTGTTCCAACATCCAACTTACCGTTGCGTGACCTGCCTCGTGATAGGCGATGGTCTTTTTCTCCTCTGGCGTAATGATTTTGTTTTTCTTTTCCAATCCGCCCACAATCCGATCCACAGCATCCAAGAAATCCTGCTTGGTCACCGCTTTTTTCTCTTTTCGGGCAGCGATTAAGGCAGCTTCGTTACATACGTTGGCAATATCGGCACCAGAGAAACCAGGGGTCTGTTTGGCCAAAAAGTCCAAATCCAAAGTTTCTGCCGTTTTGATGGGACGAAGGTGTACTTCAAAAATTTCCTTTCGTTCATTAAGGTCGGGAAGGTCCACGTAAATCTGACGGTCAAATCGACCGGCACGCATTAAGGCCTTGTCCAATACATCGGCACGGTTGGTAGCGGCCAATACAATGACGTTGGTATTGGTACCGAAACCATCCATCTCGGTCAATAATTGGTTCAATGTATTTTCACGCTCATCATTGGAACCAGTAAAGTTGTTTTTTCCTCTAGCGCGACCAATGGCATCAATCTCATCAATAAAGATGATGGCAGGCGATTTGTCCTTGGCTTGCTTAAACAAATCCCTTACACGCGATGCACCCACACCCACAAACATCTCTACAAAGTCAGAACCTGACAAGGAGAAAAAGGGTACTTTGGCTTCACCGGCAACGGCTTTGGCCAACAAGGTTTTTCCAGTTCCAGGAGGGCCTACTAACAGCGCTCCTTTTGGAATTTTACCACCCAGGGAGGTGTATTTGTCAGGGTTTTTGAGGAATTCCACAATTTCTTGGACTTCTTCTTTGGCTCCTTCCAATCCAGCAACATCCTTAAAAGAGGTTCTGGTATCTGTTTTTTCGTCAAAAAGCTTTGCTTTGGATTTTCCTATGTTGAAAATCTGGCCACCTGCGCCACCACCAGCACCGCCGGACATTCTTCGCATTAAATAGATCCAAATACCTATAATCAATGCGAAAGGCAGGAGGGAAAGCAACAATTCGCCCAACACATTGGATTCTGTATCGAATTCAATGATGGTGTCCAAGTTGTTCTCCTTTTTTATTTCGGTGATTTCATTTTGGAATATTTGAAGGTCACCGTAGTCCAAAACATATTGGGGTACCAAGCCTGTGGATGGAAAAAGTGGTTTTTCGGCCACTCCTTTGTGCACATCTTTATTTAGGGCTTCTTCGGTTAAAAAGACCTTGGCCTGACGTGTGTTGGTAATGATGACAATTTTTTCAATATCACCATTGCGCAAAAACTCCTGAAGTTCGGAAGTTGTGGTTTTTTCGGTATTCGTAAACGTACTGCCTCCAAAAAATTGGAAACCAATTATTAAAGCGATAACCACACCATAAATCCACCACGAGCTAAAACGAGGTTTCTTAGGAGCGTTATTTGGATTGTTCTCTTTTGCCATTTTTTTAAGAATTGTAGCTGCTCTCCACCATAGTTACTTTGGCATCTCCCCAAAGCCCCTCAATGTCGTAGAATTCCCTGATGTGTTTTTGAAATACATGTACAACAACATTAACATAATCCATTAAGACCCATTCTGCATTCTCAGAACCTTCAATATGCCAAGGTTTATCGTGTATGGCCTTGCTTACGGTCTTTTGAATGGAGGAGACAATTGCGTTTACATGCGTGTTGGAAGTACCATTGCAGATTATGAAGTAGTCGCAAACTGTATTTTCAATTTCCCTAAGATCAAGTAGATTTATGTCAACTCCTTTAACTTCTTCAATCCCATGTAAAATTAAGGCAATCAGTTCATCTGCGCTAGCTTTCGTTTTCTGCATCCAAAAATTTTAGTTTTTACAAAGTTATATTTTTTTTGCTTTCTTAGCCCTAGATTTTAACATATCATAAAGGCATACCACATTGGGAGAGCTACCACAAATAATCAAACTTGATGCCACGGACTCCACAAATCTGTATTTAAAGGATCTTTTACGAACCAAAAATCTTGTGGACAATACGGTGGTGGTGGCCGAAAAACAGTTGAAGGGACGGGGCCAGATGGGGTCTACTTGGTATTCTGAGGATGGTAAAAACTTGATTTTCAGTGTTTTGAAAAAGTTTGATGCGTTGCATGCCGTGCATCAGTTCAATTTGAATATCTGTGTTTCTTTGGCCATTTGCGATGTGCTCAAGGAACTTTACATACCCAATGTCAGCGTGAAATGGCCCAACGACATTATGTCAGGCTCACTGAAAATATGTGGCATTTTGATTGAAAATATCATGAAAGGCCAGTTGGTGCAACACTCCATTATTGGAATTGGACTGAATGTAAACCAAACTTCCTTTGAAAATTTGGACAAAGCGGGCTCATTACGTTCAATAACTGGAAGATTTTTTGACTTGGACGAGCTTTTACAGAGCATTCTGAAAAAAATGGAACATCATTTTCAAGGCATAGAAGCAAAAACAGTAACCCAGCTTCTCCCTTCCTATGAGCGTCATTTGTTCCGAAAGGACAAACCATCCACTTTTAAAGATGCCCATGGCGAACTATTTATGGGATTCATCCGAAAAATATCCAGTTCTGGTAAGCTTGTTTTGGAATTGGAGGATAAAATTTTTAAAGAATTCGACCTAAAAGAGGTTTCCCTGCTTTATTGACCAATCTTATCCATATTCGTGGAAAGCGTTTCCATAAAATTGGTAATTGGGGATTTGATCATCATCGCCATCATGGCATTGAACTCCCCTTCAAAACTTAAGGCCACCTCACTTTCGTTGGCACCCAAAGCCGTAATATCGCCAGTCAAGGTGAATGGAAGTTTATCGCTGGCCGCACCCAAAATTACTTTTTCGTGAGGTATCTGTTCTTTGAGTCGCAGTGTAATCTCTGGCATGCCCTTTAGGGCAAACTTGAAGGTTTTATCATCCAAAACCTCAAATTTGTCAATATTGGCAGGCATCAAGGTTTCAAAATTTTTGATGTCGGTCAGAAAATCAAAAACCTCTTTATCGCTTTTCGTTACTTTCTTTTTAGGGACTTCAATGTGCATGTTTGAAGATTTATTTCCATTGCTGTGGATTGGATTTCCACTGCAAAAGGGTTTTCAATTGTGATTCTTTGATGTAATGGGTTTCTGAAGCTTGCTCAATTAAGTGCTCATAGTCCGAAAGGGTGTGCAATTCCACTTCTTCTTTTTCAAAATTGGTGGTCGCTACTGGAAAACCATAGGTAAAAATGGCCAGCATTCCCTTTACATTGGCACCATGATCTTTCAAGGCCCTAACGGCATTAAGGCTACTTTTTCCGGTACTGATAAGGTCTTCAATGACCACAACACTTTGGCCAGCTTCCAAACTGCCTTCAACCTGGTTCTGTCTGCCATGGGATTTAGGTTCGGGTCTCACATAAATAAATGGTAATCCCAAGGCTTCGGCTACCAAAATGCCAATTCCAATGGCTCCTGTGGCCACACCAGCAATAACATCGGGTTTGCCATAGAGGTTTTCTACCTGTTTGGCCATCTCTTCCCTGACAAAATTTCGGATTTCTGGGTAGGAGAGCATTATCCTGTTATCGCAATAAATTGGGGACTTCCATCCCGAGGCCCATGTAAATGGATTTTCGGGTTCCAACTTAATTGCATTAATTTGTAAAAGCAGCTCTGCTGTTTTTTTAGCGATTCCCTTATCTAAAACCATTGCGCAAATGTATGAAGTTTTTGTTAATGAATCCCCACTGATTTTAACAAACAAGCGCCCAAAAGAGTCAAACGGAAACCTCTTTTCCTTGGAGGGTGATTCTGTTGTGGAAGCTATAGAATTATTGGCAAAAGGAAAGTTGGACAAGGCTTATTTCTATCATCCCGATATCTTAAAATTACTGAAGATGTTCCGGCACAAATTGCCTGTTGTGGTGGCTGGTGGTGGTTTTGTGACCAACAAGAAAGGGAAGGTGCTCTTCATTTACCGAAATAAAAAATGGGATCTTCCCAAAGGGAAGGTCGACAAAGGGGAATCCATAGAAGATGCCGCCATTCGTGAAGTTGAAGAAGAAACTGGGGTGAAAGGACTGGTTATAGAGAAATTCTTGCGAACTACCTACCATATTTTTAAACGGGGTGGGGAGTACCGATTAAAAGAGGTGCACTGGTTTGCCATGTCCACAGACTATAAAGGTAAATTGGTCGGAGACAAGTCCGAAGGCATTAAAAAGGTTAAATGGAAAGGTCCCAGAAAAACAGCAAAGGCCCTAAAGAAATCCTACCACAACATTAAGATACTATTTGAGGACGACCCCAAACCTATTGCTTAGGCAAGATGCCGGCAGATTCACTGTTTTTTAGAATACGGTAGACCGGATAATTGAGATAGGCACCTTCCAAATATTTGGATTGATGAAAGATCCAATCCAATTGGGCATACCAATTTTCCGCAAATTGTGGGTCCAACTCCTTTTTGAGCACAAAGTTTTGACGTAGTACTGAATCTTTCTGAAGCATTTCCAAAGCGATGTCCTCAAAAACATAGGGTGAAAAACCTTCCTTTTGTTGGAGTACAGTGTCGAAGAAATTCCAATTGAAGAAAGAATCTGCACCTTGGGGTTCCAACGTTTCCAAAATGTATCGTATGCCCGTTTGCTGGGTAGGAACAACAATGTCACCTGCCCTAAATTGGACTTTTTTGGAATGCTTGTTCACTTGAGTGTTGTAGTGGAGGTAATGTCCTTCATACGGAGCATTTCTAGTTTGGTAATCAGAAATCTTGTACGCTTCAATGGTCAGCGTAGTGTCTTTTTCCAACTTAAAATAATTGATTTTGTTGGCATCAAACCGATCCAACACCTTTTGCCAACCTTGTTTTAGGATATAGGCCGCAGGAACGGTAACCGTATCTTTTGGATAAAAGTAATTTCTATACACGGTCTCTTTGGTGAATGGCCTGCTGCGGTCATATCTTAACCGGGGCAGTTGTGTGACTTCACTTTGGAGCCTATCCGCTTCAAAACCTTTAAAATTAAGGATGGAACTCTGTGTGGTGTCCACCTGCCAATTAAAATAGTATTCAGCGCGGGTTGGGGTGGCTTCCAAGGTTTCTTTTCGGAGCGATTTGATGGTGTCATGGTCTTTTTCCACAACATTGATCAAACTTTCCATGAGTGCATAGGTGCCCTCAACTCGTTTTTTGTAAGGTTTAAGCATGTGGGTTTCCACCATTAGCCCCAAGGTGCTCCACAGTGTGGTATATCCAGTGGAATATCTGGGGTGGTCCATAAATTGACTGAAGCCCAGTTCAGGTGGAACATTAAAGACATTTACATAGGGTGTAATGTCCCAATCCTTGTTAGCCAAGGAATTTTCAAGGCCGGGCATAAATTCTTCATGGAGAAAAGAACCCAGTTTTCCGCCCAATTTATTGTGCTGCGTAAACAGGTGGGTCAAGGTGTATTGATAATCTGCTCCATTACTCACATGATTGTCCACAAACACATCGGGTTTTACCAAATGGAATATTTCAGCAAAACTCTTGGCGTTTTTGGTATCCATTTTAATGAAATCCCTATTGAGGTCATAGTTCTGGGCATTGCCCCTGAACCCGTATTCCAACGGTCCGTTCTGGTTGGCCCTAGTGGTGGAGTTTCTATTGAGTGCCCCACCGATATTGTAAACAGGGATGGTGACCAATACGGTTTTTTCGGGGTGTTCCAATTTACCCGTGGCCAGGTCTCGATATAATAGCATGGTGGCATCAATACCATCACTTTCACCCGGGTGGATACCATTGTTGATCAGGATAATGGACTTTTCCTTTCTTACATTCTCAAAATTAAAATCGCCATCGGGATTAAAAGTGACCAAGTGCAGTGGGTATCCACTATCTGTTTTGCCAATGGTGCGGATGTTGATTTCGGGAAAATCTTTTGCCAAGTTAATATAAAAGGAAATGGTTTCCTGATAGGTTGGGGTTTCCATACCATTGGAACTCTCGTAAAAGGTTTGGTATGAGGCAACTTTATCCTCTGTTTTTGTTTCACAGGATGTGAGCAGTATCAAAACCGTAAAAAAGACTACGTACTTTAAGTTCAAAGGCAGTTTTTTTGAATTATAAAATTCGTTCAAAGCTTAAAAATACGGAATATTATGATCAGGAGGCAAGATGGATGCATTCCAAGTCCGATGGCTCAATTTTAAAGATCGGTTTGTTCTTAAAATTGAGTACATAGGGGCATTTTGCCTTTGCCTCGTTCCATTTTTGATGGTCCAAGGGATCAATGGATGAGGTAATCATATTGATAATGACCTTTTCTTTGATGTCTAAAGCCATGATTTCCTCCAAAAAGTCCCACCCATCCATAATGGGCATATTAATATCCAAGAAAATAACTTCGGGAATATCGCCTTCGCCATCCAACCGTTTTAGCAAGGCATCCAGGGCCTCTTTTCCGTTTTGAAAGATTTGAATATCGTCACAAAGGGCAACGGGCTTCAACATTTTCCGAATCCCGAATACGGTTATGGGATCATCGTCCACAATAAATATACTACTGACCTTCTTCATTAAAATACACATTGAATGTAGTGCCTTTATCTACTTCACTATTAACTGTTATACTTCCGCCCATGGCCTCTATTTGGTTTTTTACAATGTAAAGACCAAGCCCGCGAGCCTCCCTATTGTTATGGAATGTTTTGTACATTCCAAAGATTTTACTCCCATATTTTTCCAGATTTATTCCCAACCCATTATCAGAAACACTTAAAACAATGGTATTGTTTTGTTTTTGGGCGTTTATGGAAATGATAGGTTTTCTATCTGCACTCCTGTATTTGACCCCATTGGTGATGAGGTTAAGGATAATGCTGTCCAAATATGCAGGAACACTTTGTACCAGCAGGTCTTTTGGAACATTATTTTGTATGTCTACTTTATGCTTGCCCAAAAAGGCCGAAAGATTTTTTTGGATTCTTTCGATGTTTTGGTGCAGGTTTAAAGGTTTTTTGTCTAGACTTACATTGGTGTTGATATCAACTATTTGGTTAAGGTCTTCCAAGGTTTCCATTAAGTTGTCCGATGCATCCGACAACATGGTCACAATCCGTTCTTTTTCAACTTCATCCTCTTCATTAGTCAAAAACTTTAGAAGCATTGAAAAGTTGGCTGTGTGCGACCGAAGATTGTGCGAAACAATATGTGCAAAGTTGATCAACTTCTTGTTTTGGAGCGAGGTAACATTGATGAGGTTCCTCATCTGGTCTTCTTTCTTTTTAAGGCCAGAAATGTCCATGCTAATGCCAATAAGCCCATTAACCTTGCCATCCAAGTCAAAAGATGGAATTTTTGATGTTAAGAAATGGGTGGTTTCCCCATTCTTTTTAACACAGATCGTTTCCTTTCCTATCATTGGTTTATGGGAGCGCATCACTTCCATGTCCTCATCTACGGAGATTTTGGCACTTTCCTTCTCAAACAAATCAAAATCAGTTTTTCCGATCAATTCTTCTTTGTTTTTGCTGAAATAATCGCATTCAGCCTTATTGACCAAAATTTTTCTGAAATCTGTATCCTTGATAAATACGTTCAAAGGAATATTGTCTATGAGGGTGGTCAAGAGTTGTTGGCTTTCCTTGGTCTGTAATTCGGTTAAAACCTGCTCATGGATGTCTTGGAAGGTGCCGAACAATTTTACAACCTCTCCATTTTGTTTTATGGGCTTGCCTGCCGTTCTTACCCACCTTTCTTCTCCTTCGGCAGTGATGATGACAAGTTTTTCGCTGTACGGGGTGCCTTCTTGCAATGCTTTGTGGAACAACATGGATACCTTGTTCCGGCTATAGCCTTGCTTGTAAAAGGTAATGGCTTCATTTACTTTGGGAGTGAATGAAGCGGGCACCTTATGGATTTTTTTGGTTTCATCGCACCAGAAAAGCTTTTCCGTTTCAATTTCATATTCCCAATACCCAACTTTTGAGACCTCAGATTTGGTTTTTAGTAGCGTGATCATCCGATCAAGCTTCTTTTCCTTTTGTATCTCTTCTGTGATGTTGATGGTTTGGATAATGGAGCCAATCAAATTTTCTCCTTCGTCATACCATGGGGTAAACGTGCTTTCATACCATTGCGCCGAAGAATTTTCCCCTTTGTGAAACCTGCATGTCTCGGCCTTACTTTTTCCCAAGCACTCCGTAAGACTTTTTCCACATGATGAGTCGTACTCCTTGAACAGTTCTTGAACAGCAACACCCATAGCATCTTTAGGACAAAGCCCAAAAGTGTGCAGCCAAGAATCCGATGCATCTACAAGGGTACCATCTTTACCCACTAGTGCTGTTGCTGTTGGAAGCTGTTTTAATAAGTAATGTTGGGCAATCCTCTCAACTGCTTTCAAAATACGGGGGTTATTAGGGAAACTTTCTACAACTAAGAAATTTCAGACCAATGTATAAGTAATGATTTTTCTTACTCACTAATTGTTGTGAAAACGGGTAAAAATGTTGTTTTGTTGACAAATGTCAAGGTTTGGTATTTATAAATATAGCAGATTTAACTTACAAAGCCAGAAGAAAATATGTAAAATTATTGCTTCGCAACAACAGTATCAGGCACTAAACCTGTATAATCGCCCCCATTTCTAATGACATCTCTCACAATGGAGGAACTTATGTAAGATTTGCCCGAGGAAGTCAACAAAAAGACCGTCTCGATCTCTGAAAGTTTTCTATTGGTATGGGCAATGGCTTTTTCAAACTCAAAATCCGCTGGGTTGCGGAGCCCCCGTAAAATAAAATCTGCATTGATTTTTTTACAAAAATCCACCGTAAGCCCTTTATAAGTCACTACTTTAATTTTGGGCTCATCCTTAAAAGCTTCCTTTATAAACTTGACCCGTTCTTCCAGGGAAAACATGTATTTTTTATCAGCATTGATTCCGATTGCAATGACGAGCTCATCAAAAAGTGTAATACCTCTTTTAATGATGTCATAATGGCCTAGGGTTAGGGGGTCAAAGGAACCTGGAAAAATGGCGCGTCTCATGGATGGCAAAGTTTGTTTTAAAAATACGGAATTTCTATCGCAACGCCTCTTCAATGGCGCTGGCAAATAATTCTTCCAACGATATTCCTGCTTCTTGGGCCTGCTTGGGCAAGATACTTTCTTCAGTAAGTCCGGGAGTTGTATTTACTTCCAATAAATAGGGGGTGTCTCCAATAAAGATGAACTCACTCCTTGAGTACCCCTTAAGCCCCAGGGTTTTATAAATAAATTCTGCCCATTCCCTCACATTGGTTTCTTGCGTTTTGGAAATTCGGGCAGGGGTAATTTCCTGTGATTTCCCCTGATATTTGGCTTCAAAATCAAAAAAATCATTCTCGGAAACAATTTCTGTAATGGGGAGAACGGTGACCTGATTTTTATAGGTGATAACACCCACTGATACTTCCGTGCCATCTAAAAAAGACTCGATGATGGCCTGGTCATCTTCCGAAAAAGCATTGTCCAAGGCCGCTGCAAGGTCCTCTTTCTGGTAGACTTTGGAAATTCCATAACTGCTTCCAGCCCTGTTGGCCTTCACAAAGCAAGGAAGCCCTACAGTATTGACAATAGCATCTTCATTTACGGTGTCGCCCTTATTTAAATAGTATGAAGTGGCGCAGTATACCCCATAGGGTTTAAGCGTACTCAATAAATCCCTTTTGTTGAAGGTGAGGGCCGCTTCATAATGGTTGCATGAGGTTTGTGGAATGTCCAACAATTCAAAATAAGCTTGTAGCAGGCCGTCTTCACCAGGGGTACCGTGAATGGCATTAAAAACACAGTCAAAACTGATTTTATTGCCCCCAACCTCTATGCTGAAATCAGATTTGTCAACCGGAAACTCCTCATTGGCATCGTTCAGGTATACCCATTTCTCTTTGGTGATGACAATGCGGTATGGATTGTATTTTTCCTTGTCCAAATACCGATATACCACATTACCGCTCTTTATGGAAATTCCATACTCGCTGGAATAACCGCCCATTACAATGGCAATATTTTTTTTCATTGGCTTGTCGAATCGCAATGCCAAAATAAAGAAAAAAGGACTGGCTTTCCTATATTTGTCCACATAAGGCATTTCGCATGAAGCAATTTTTCAACTTTTTAAAGAGCAAGACATTTTTCATCCAGCTGGGGTTGGCCGTTGTGGCTGTTGTAGTACTGGTCCTTCTGGCCTTACAGTGGTTAAAGGGCACTACAAATCACGGTGAGTTTGTGGAAGTCCCGGATTTTGCTAAAATGTCCGTTTCTGAAATGCGGAAAGCAGTAGAGGATGCTGGACTTCGCTATCAAGTACTGGATTCGTCCGAATACAATCCAGACTACCCAAGATTTTCCATTCTGGAGCAAAACCCACATGCGGGAAGCAAGGTAAAGAGCAACCGTAAAATTTATTTTACGGTGAATCCATCAGGGTATAAAAAAGTGACTGTTCCCGATATCATCCAGGTTACCCAGCGCAATGCAGCTTCCATGTTGCGAGCCGTTGGACTAGAGGTAGAACGGGTAACCTATATCGATGAGCTCGGTAAGGACATGGTCTACAATATGAAGCACAAGGGGAAATACGTGAAGCCTGGTGACAAATTGCCCAAAACGTCTAAGGTTGAGCTGATCTGTGGCAATGGAACCATTCCCGGAAGTGCACGTGTTCAGGCTGATTCCCAAGAATAATGGACGATTCTGAAAATCAAGAACTTTCGCAAGACGAACTTTTTGAGCATTATAAATTTGTAGCCTCAAAAGGGCAGGAGCCTTTGCGTGTGGACAAGTTCTTGATGAATTTCATAGAAAATGCTACTCGGAATAAAATTCAGCAAGCAGCCAAGGAGGGCCATATTTGGGTGAACGGTTCCATCGTAAAACAAAATTACAAGGTAAAAGCAGGGGATGAGGTGAAGGTGCTTTTTGAGCATCCGCCCTACGAGTTTTTGCTGACCCCAGAAAACATTCCACTGGATATTGTTTATGAAGACGATTCCCTGTTGGTGGTAAACAAGCCAGCCGGCATGGTGGTACATCCCGGTCATGGGAATTATTCAGGAACCTTGATCAATGCTTTGGTCTACCATTTCGACAATTTGCCCAATAATAGTTCAGAGCGCCCCGGATTGGTGCATCGAATTGATAAAGATACTTCTGGACTTTTGGTGATTGCCAAAACAGAAACCGCCATGACACACTTGGCCCAACAGTTTTTTGAAAAGAGCAGTGAGCGTGAATATGTGGCTTTGGTCTGGGGCAATGTGGAGGAGGATGAAGGTATTGTGGAAGGCCATATTGGACGTAATCCAAAAAATCGACTGCAGATGATAGTCTTTCCCGAAGGAAATGAGGGCAAAGAAGCCGTGACCCATTACAAAGTTTTGGAACGATTGGGCTATGTGACCTTGGTTTCTTGCCGATTGGAAACCGGACGCACGCACCAGATTAGAGTGCACATGAAGCATATTGGCCATACCTTGTTCAATGATGAGCGTTATGGCGGTGACAAGATTTTGAAAGGAACCACTTTTACCAAATACAAACAGTTTGTGGAAAACGCCTTTAAGGTGCTACCCAGGCAGGCGTTGCATGCCAAAACTTTGGGGTTTGAGCATCCCAAAACAGGTGAGTTTATGCGTTTTGACTCTGAATTGCCTGAAGATATGGTCAATTGTATTGAAAAGTGGCGCGGTTATGCCAAGCATAACGAATCATAGTTTCCCTCAATCCAAAGATTGAAAACACCTTTCGTACAGTTTCCCAAAAAACCAAAAACCTCGCTATTTTTACTGAAAATTAAATTTAGATGAAAATTGTAATCTCACCGGCCAAGTCACTCGATTTTGAATCCACTTTGCCTACATCACAATATTCCCAACCCCAATTTTTGGAGCAATCCAAAAAACTGAACGGCATCTTAAAGAAGAAAAAGCCTAAGGCGCTGTCCAAACTCATGTCCATTTCAGACAAATTGGCGGAGTTGAACTGGGAACGCAACCAACAATTTTCATTGCCTTTCACCGCAGATAACGCAAGACCAGCAGTCTATGCTTTCAATGGGGATGTGTACCAAGGCTTGGATGCTTATACCCTTCCCGAGGAAAAATTGGAAAAGCTTCAAGATACCCTTCGGATTTTATCTGGGCTTTATGGCGTTTTAAAGCCATTGGATTTGATTCAACCTTACAGATTGGAGATGGGAACTCAATTGAAAGTGGCCCGGAAAAAGAATTTGTATGAATTTTGGCAAAAACAACTCACCGATTATTTAAATGAGGAATTGGAAGATGAGGAGTTGTTCATCAACCTGGCCAGCAACGAATATTTTGGAGCCATTGATGAAAAGAAACTCAAAGTGCCTGTAATCACACCAGTTTTTAAGGACTGGAAAAACGATAAACTCAAAATCATCAGTTTTTTTGCCAAAAAAGCACGAGGTTCCATGGTACGCTACATTTTGGACAATGATTCCAAGACCTTGGAAGACATTAAAGGGTTTGATTCTGATGGGTATATGTTCAGTGCCGAGCATACCTTAAAGCAAAACCAGCCCGTGTTCATTCGGTAGGGCTAAAATTTCTTCCTGAGATTTAGGGGTCATCTTCTTTCAAAAAACAAGACAAGGTGTTAGGTTTGTGGAACACATGTCTTAAATTGTGATACGCCTAAATTTAATCTTAAGGTTTGGGTTTTATCCCCGATCTTTAGAAGCTTAATTATTAACCAAAGAACACTAACACCGGAACCCATGCAGCAGTCCAGACGATTAGAAGAGTTTAAAAAATCGGTTACCAATAAATTCAATATATACAACAGTCTATTTTTAAGCCTACCCTATAAAAATGTGGAGAATGTGGGAATGCTTATCCCACTTTTGCTCGATCAATGTGAAAAAGGGCTTAAGGCCGGGAAGGATCCTCAAGAAATTTTGGAGGTTTTCTTTTCCAATTTTGTGGATGTTAAGGATGAACGGGAGCGGTTGGATTTTATGTTTCGGATTATCCAATATGTAGAGCGTCAAGTGGTACTTTATGACAGTGTTGAGGATTCGGCCTTTCCAAAACTGCAAGAATATAGCAGGTCGTTGACCATCAAGGACTATTTTGGATTGGTGAACCGTACCAAGAACTGGGATAAAGTTTCCAAAAAGCTATCTACATTCAGTGCCCGAATCGTTTTAACCGCACACCCCACGCAGTTTTACACACCCGCCGTATTGGACATTATTGCTGAACTGCGTTCACTTATTGATGACGATAGAATCCACGATATTGATGTGACCCTTCAACAATTGGGGCTAACCTCGTTGATCAACGCCAAAAAACCAACCCCCTTGGATGAGGCCAAGAACATTATCTACATTCTTCGGAATACGTATTATGATGCTGTGGGCGAATTGTATCAATATGTAAAAAGCAATATACGGGACGATAAGTTTGAGAACTACAACCTCATGAAACTTGGATTCTGGCCGGGGGGCGATCGCGATGGTAACCCATTTGTAACATCGGAAATTACCAAACAAGTAGCTGATGAATTACGGTTAACCTTGATGAAATGCTATTACAATGAATTAAAAGACCTCAGAAAAAAGCTCACATTTAAGGGCATGCAAGAAGACCTCAATACATTGAGTGGCAAATTGTACAAAGCCATGTTCGACCCGAATGCACCTATTTCTTACGAGGGAATTGTTGAGCATTTAGGTGTTGTACGAGAAAAATTGATTGCAGATTACCACAGGCTATATTTGGGCGAGCTTGATCAGTTTATTGATAAGGTCCACATCTTCAAAACCCATTTTGCCACTTTAGATATTCGTCAAGATCACAGCAAGCACTTGTTGGTGGTAGAAACCATCCTCAAACAAAAAGGAGCTATCAAAGAAAGTATATCTGAGCTAAAGGAAAAAGAATTGGTAAAATGGCTGTTGAAAGAGGACATGAGTTTGGATCCAAACGATTTTGATGAGGACATTGTAAAGGACACCATTGCCAATATCCAACAATTGGCTGAAATTCAGGCCAAGAACGGTGAAGAAGGTTGCAACCGGTATATCATTAGTAATTCAGAGGATATTTTTGCCGTCTTGTTTGTGTTTGGTTTGTTCAGATGGTGCGGTTGGGATGAAAAAGATATCACTTTTGATATTGTTCCGTTGTTCGAGACCATGAAAGGTATGGAAGCTGCCGAGGAAGTGATGCAAACTCTGTTTGACATTCCTTCTTACAGAAAACATCTAGAACGAAGAAACGAAATCCATACCATTATGTTGGGCTTTTCAGATGGTACCAAGGATGGAGGTTATTTAAAGGCCAATTGGTCTATCCTTAAGACCAAGGAAACCTTGAGCAAGGTGTGCAAAAAGAACGGAATAAAAGCCATTTTCTTTGATGGTAGGGGAGGACCACCGGCAAGGGGTGGGGGCAAGACCCACAGATTCTACGCCGCCCAGACCAAGGATGTGGCCAATCATGAGATTCAACTTACCATTCAAGGTCAGACCATAACCAGTACCTATGGTACCAAGGAACAATTCATTCACAACTCGGAACAATTGCTCACTGCCGGGTTGAGCAATAACCTTTTTGGAAAGGAATTGGTCATTTCAGCCGCACAACGTAAATTAATTGAGGAGCTTTCCGACCTCAGTTTTGATAAATATGATGCGCTGAAGCAGCATGACAAATTCATTCCTTATTTAGAGAACAGAAGCACCCTAAAATACTACACCAAAGCCAATATTGGAAGTAGACCGGGCAAACGTGGCAACAAAGCAAAACTGACACTTTCCGATTTAAGGGCCATTTCATTTGTGGGTTCTTGGAGTCAGTTGAAGCAGAACGTGCCTGGATATTTTGGTTTGGGCACCGCAATCGCAAAGCTCAAAGAAGAAGGGCGACTCAATGAGGTGAAAAAATTGTACAAGGATGTACCATTTTTTAGGGCTTTGATGCACAACAGCATGATGTCTTTGGCCAAGACCAATTTTGATTTGACCAGTTATATGAAGGAAGACCCTGAGTTTGGGGAGTTTTGGAACATTCTGCATGATGAATTTGAGCTGTCCCAGAAAATGCTCCTACAGATTTCAGGATTGAAAATTTTGATGGAAGATGAGGAAGTATCCCGGGAATCGGTAAAAATCCGAGAGAAGATTGTGCTACCGTTGTTGGTTATCCAGCAGAATGCGCTCTATCATATCACACAAAACTCAGCATACAAGGAATTGTATGAGAAAATTGTGACCCGTTCGCTTTATGGAAATATCAACGCTAGTAGAAACTCGGCTTAGAAGATTTAGCCTATAAATCTATGCGTCACCCTGAGCTAGTCTCAGGGTCACATAAGCATTTTGGATGTGATGCTGTGACCAGTTCAAGTTCAGCATGACCTATTTTATGTGGTTAGAGCACGAAAGACACGATTACTTAAAACTTGCAACTTTTGAGCTTAGAACTGTTTAAGCATACGCACCCTTACGAGCCATTCCTATTTCCCGAGGCCACAAAGTTGATTGTGGGTACTCTGCCTCCTCCACGATTTACCACCGGTGAGTTGCGAAGGGAAGATGTAGATTTCTGTTATGGAAGTTGCAACGGGATGTTATGGCCCATCTTGGACCGAATCTTTGCACTAAACTTGAAGTTTGAGAATACAGCTGAGGCCATTGAGCAGCGAGAGCGCTTCCTGAGAAAACAGAAAATAGGCGTTTGCGATATTGTCCAAAGTGCCGAACGAGAAAAAATTGATGCTTCGGATTTGGGAATGCAAAATGTAATACTGAGAGATTTAGTAGGCTACCTAAACAAATACCCAAACATTAACACCCTTTTGTTTACTGGGGGGAACAGTAAAAATGGCCCTGAATATTTTTTCAGGAGGCAACTCAAGGAACACGGACTTGGGTTGAAAGTACTTTCCGATGAGGTGCCCCGAATCCATCAATTTGAGCTACCTGTCGCTTCGAGCGCAGTCGAGAAGTCAAGGTTCATTAAAACGGTTTCCCTAACGGCCCCTTCCGGTGCTGCCAACCGTGCCGTGGGAAGTCTGCCATTGTACAAGGACTTAAAAAGCAAAAACCCTGAATTCAATACCTTTGATTTCAGGGTGATGCAGTATCGGGAGTTTTTTTAGTTCATTTCTGAAGTCAACATCCCATAAAATGCTTTAATGCCATAGGCTAATTGCCCAATCTTAAGATTTTCATTGGGGCTATGCTGGTTGTTATCCGGATTCACCATGGGGACAATAAAAGCCGGAATCTTCAACTCGTTAATAAAAGCGGCTATAGGCACGGTTCCCCCAGTAGTTCGGATTTGAATCACATCTTTTCCGAAACTTTCTCCCAAGGTCTTAACCAAAAATTGTCCGTAAGGATTGTCCAAATCAGTTCGGAAAGCATCCGTAACGCTACCTTCGGTCACGGTCACCACCTTATCATGTGCCATACGTTCTTCTTTGGAGGGGACATGGTCCAATACTTTATATCCCTGTTTGGCAATATGGTCCTTCACTAATTGTTTTAGTCGATTTCCATTGGTTTCTACCACCAAACGAAGGTCCAGTTCCGCAGTGGCACTTTCAGGAACAATGGTTCGTGCTTTGTCGCCAATCCAACCAGAACCCATCCCACGAATATTTAAAGAAGGATATTGCAGCGCTTCCTGATAAAATCCACCCACTTTTTCAGCAGCTTTAAACTGAAGGTTATCTGAAATATCAGCATCACTGTCGGGAACACTTTTTAGCACTTCCATGGTAGCATCGCCAATGGCAATCCCATCATAATAACCGGGAATGGTCACTTTCCCATCAGCATCTTTCATGCTTGCGAGCAACTGTGCCAATTGAAACCCAGGATTAGGGGCATAATTCCCATAATGGCCACTATGTTGGGGCTTTACAGGCCCGTAGGTGGTCAAGGTCAATGTGGTAATCCCTCTGCAACCATAGACCACGGTTGGATCTCCCGAAGCATGGATTGGACCATCGGCAATGACCAAAAAGTCGGCTTCCAGTAATTCTTTGTATTGTTTTACAGCTTTGGGCAGGGGTTTGCTACTTTTTTCTTCTTCACCATCCAAAATTACCTTCACATTAAAGGGGATTTCCTTCCCGTCTTTTTTCAATAGGTCGATGGTGTTCAAAAGCATGATGATGGGTGATTTATCATCCGATGTGGAACGTCCAAACAGTCGCCAATCGTAATTAATGTCATCATCAAGCTCATCAAAAGAAACAGTTTTAAAGCCATCCCCATCGGGAGCTTTTAGCACCACTTGGTAGGGGTTGGGTTGGTTCCATTTGGAAGGGTCAACCGACTGTCCGTCAAAGTGCATATAAATGAGCATGGTGGGTTTGGAGTCATCTACAGGCAAAGCCGCAAAAAAGAGCGGCATGTTTTCCGTATCCAGAACCGCTGTGTTAAAACCCCGTTCCCCAAACTTTCGTTTCAACCAGAAAACATTATCATCAATATCATCGGCATTCAACGCATCATTGGGGATGGCAATGAATTCACGTAGTTCGGTAATAGCCGAAGCCACTTGCGATTTGATGGCCATATCGTTTTGGCTCCAAACTGAGTTGAAAATCAGCATGGATAGTAAAAAAGCAATTTTTTTCATTTTCGGTGTTCAGTTTTTTAAAGCTGAAAATTAACGAATTTGATTTACAAAATCGCTAATACCGTTCACGCCATTTTGCGTTAGGTGTTTAATGAAAGCAGAACCTATGATGGCACCTTTGGCTTTTTCCGTGGCTTGCTGAAATGTTTGGGCGTTACTGATACCAAAACCAACAATCTGAGGGTTGTTGAGGTTCAAATTGGCAATGCGGTCAAAATAAGCGGCTTGTTCTTCGCCAAACCCTTCTTTGGCACCTGTAGTGCTGGCAGAACTTACCATATAAATAAAACCTTCTGAAGCTTCATCGATTGCCCTGACCCGTTCTTCGCTGGTCTGCGGGGTAATCAAAAAGATATTGATGAGTCCGTATTTTTTGAAGATGGATTGGTATTCATCCTGATACACATCCAAAGGTAGGTCTGGAAGGATAAGGCCATCAATCCCGATGTCTTGGCATTTTTGGCAAAATTTCTCTACACCATATTGAAGCACGGGATTAAAATACCCCATCAAAATCAGTGGGATGGAAACGGTTTTTCTAATATCCTTTAACTGTTCAAAAAGCAATTCCGTATGCATGCCGTTCTTCAGTGCAGCGGTAGAACTTTCCTGAATGGTGGGACCATCAGCTAAAGGGTCGCTGAAGGGCAGCCCGACTTCAATAAAGTCCACACCGCTTTTTTCCAAATCCTGGATGATTTGTACCGTATCGTTCAACTGGGGATACCCTGCTGTGAAGTATATAGAGAGGAGTTTTCTATCCTCCTGTAGTTTTTGTTTGATTCTGTTCATATCTCAGTATCATCATTCCGAACTTGTTTCGGAATCTTTTAGTTTTAAGTTCTGATGTGATGCTGAAACAAGTTCAGCATGACGCTCTAAAGTTTAAAATAATCAATATAATTTTGTAAATCCTTATCGCCGCGGCCAGACAGGTTCACCACCACCACATCGTCTTCCTTGAACTTTCGGTTTTCAAAAATAGCTAGGGCGTGTGAGGATTCAATGGCGGGAATGATACCTTCCAATTGGCAGAGCCCTAGCCCTGCAGTCATGGCATCATCATCCGTAATGGAAATAAACTCCCCTCTACCTGACTTATACAAATGAGCGTGCAATGGCCCAACTCCGGGGTAATCCAATCCCGCGGAAATGGAATACGGCTCGGTAATCTGACCGTCTTGGGTCTGCATCAATAAGGTTTTACTCCCGTGGATGATTCCCACTTTGCCCAAAACAGATGTTGCAGCACTTTCCCCGGAGTGAATTCCTTTTCCGGCAGCTTCCACAGCAATGATGCCAACTTCAGGCGTGTCCAAAAAGTGATAATAAGCTCCAGCAGCATTACTTCCACCGCCTACACAGGCTACTACGTAGTCCGGGTTTTCCCGACCTTCTTTTTCTTTTAATTGGGATTTGATTTCTTCCGAAATCACAGATTGAAACCGTGCCACCATATCCGGATAGGGGTGAGGTCCCACCACGGAACCAATAATGTAGTGGGTGTCCACCGGATTATTGATCCAATCGCGAATGGCTTCGTTAGTGGCATCTTTCAAGGTTTTGCTACCTGATTTAGCCGGGCGTACTTCGGCTCCCAGCATTTTCATTCGGGCTACATTTGGGGCTTGGCGGGCTATATCAATTTCGCCCATATACACCACACATTCAATCCCCATAAGGGCGCAAACGGTGGCTGTCGCTACTCCATGTTGACCCGCGCCCGTCTCGGCAATGATTCGGTTTTTGCCCAACTTTTTGGCCATTAAAATCTGCCCAATGGTATTGTTGACCTTGTGGGCCCCGGTGTGACACAAATCTTCCCGTTTCAGGTAGATTTTGGTCTTGTATTTTTCGGACAGGCGTTTGGCAAAATAAAGTGGAGTAGGACGGCCTACATAATCCTTCAACAATTGATGGAACTCTTCCTGAAAAGAAGGCTCCGCCATGATTTGGAGGTAATTTTGCCGAAGCTCTTCACAGTTGGGGTAGAGCATTTCTGGGATAAAAGCCCCTCCAAACTCACCGTAATAGCCTTTTTCGTCAGCGTGATACGTCATAATTCGTTATCAGTTTTAAGTTGTAAATCGTCAGTGAGCTCATTGATGAACGTTTTCAATGACGTTATGTTTTTTAGTCCAGGTTCGGTTTCAAACCTACTGTTCACGTCAATGGCATAACAGTGTTTTGATGCTGGACTTTTTCTGAACTCTTTTAATTTTTCAATAGATTCCAATCCAATGCCCCCGCTTAAAAAGAAGGGTTTGGCGGAGGGATAATTTTCCAATAGGGTCCAATTGAAGGTGTAACCGTTCCCTCCGGGTAATTTTCCTTTGGTGTCGAAAAGGAAGAAATCGCACACCTTTTCATAATTCTTCAAAACGGAGAAATCAAAGTCATCTTTGATAGAAAACACCTTGATGATTTCCAGTTCGTCATGCTGAACTTGTTTCAGCATCTTACTCAAATGGGACCCCGAAACAAGTTCGGGGTGACGAAGCGCGTCACAAAATTTGGGACTTTCCTTCCCATGCAATTGAACCGCATCCAATTGGTGCTGTGCTACCTTTTCCAAGACCTCTTCCACGGAAGCATCCACAAATACACCCACTTTTTTGATGGATTTGGGCAATTGAGGCATGGCTCCCTCAAAATAACGGGAGGAAGGTTCCCAAAAAATAAAGCCCAAATAGTCGGGTTGCAATTGGGCAACCTCGGTGGGGTTATGGTGCATACCGCAGACTTTCAGTTTCATTCTTTTGCTTTTGTCAGGTCGAGTGTTTTGAAACTTGTTTCAAAATGTATCGAGACCTTTCGCTTCTCGATACGATTTACCTTTGGTAAATCACTCGAAGTGACATTATTTTTTTAATTCATCAATAAACCTTTTGGCACTCACACCAGGATCATCCGTCTTCATGAAATTTTCACCAATCAAAAAGCCCTGATATCCATATGGTTGAAGTTCTTGAATGGCTTCAATGGAACTAATACCACTCTCGGAAACCTTTACAAAATCATCTGGAATCTGTTCCGAAAGCGATTTACTGGTTTCCAAACTCACCTCAAACGTCTTTAGGTTTCGGTTGTTCACCCCCAGCATATCCAAACTGGGCATGATGGATTTTTGCAATTCCTCTTCATTATGGACTTCCAAAAGCACATCCAATCCCAAACTTTTTGCAGTTTCCGACAGCGTTTTAATTTCATCACGGGATAAAATCGCGGCAATCAACAAAATTACATCGGCACCATAGGCTCTGGCCTCCACAATTTGATATTCATCAATAATAAACTCCTTGCGAAGCAACGGAATGTTCACCGAAGCACGGGCTAGGACTAAATCATCCAGAGAACCTCCAAAGTATTTTCCATCAGTAAGAACTGACATACCACAAGCGCCTGCTTCGGCATAACCTTTGGCCACATCCTGCACATTCAAGTTTTGGTTGATGGCCGATTTGGATGGGGAACGCCGTTTGTGCTCCGCAATGATTCCCGTAGTGCTATTTTTTAGTTCTTCAGCCAAGGAAATGGAGGTACGTTCCATCATCACAGAATGTTCCAATTGCTGCACCGTGATCAATGTTTTTTTTAGGTCGACTTCCTTGCGCTTATCGGCTACTATTTTATCTAGGATGTTCATTTTTTTATAATTGTCCGAAGTCGGCAGCCCGAAGTCGGAAGTACACAATTTTTATTTGATGTTTTTTCTAAAAGCAACCATCATATTCATTAAGTTAAATGCTTCTTCATAAAGCGTATTGAAGGTTTCGGTTGGGACATACTTTCTTCTTTTGGCTTTATGTAAACAGGTTACGACTTCAGTCAATGAGCGAATGGAATATCCCATGAACTTTTTAAATTCTGGGTTAGTCTGTCCTGTAGAGCCTTCAGAAATGTTTAAAGCAATTGAATCAGCAGCCCTTCTTATTTGAGAACTGAGATTGTATATTTCTTTTTTTGGGAAAAGTTGGGTTGTTTCATTAATTTTTTCACCAAAATCCATGGCTTTTTGCCAAACAATGATTTTTTCGAATTTAAATTTTGATTCCATAATAGCTAGTTGGATGATTTTTGTTTTGTTGACCAACTTTTCACTCTAATTCAACTCCCGACTCATGACATCTGACTTCCGACCTATGAAGACAAAGATTGTAATTTCTTCAACGCCTCCAATCCTTTTCCACTCAACAAAGATTCTTTCGCTTTTTCAAAACCGGCTTTTGGGGTCAGACTTTCCACGGTGGCAATAGCAATACCTGCATTGGCGCAGACCACATTGTTTTGTGCTTCGGTTCCTTTTCCGTGCAATACATCCAAAAATATTTGGGCTGACTCTGCAATATCTTCACCTCCGGTAATCTCAGCTTGTGAAATCTTGGTCACACCAAAATCAGCAGGGGCCAACATGCCTTCAGAATTATTTGAAATGGTCTTGGTATCCCCCGTCAGCGAAATTTCATCATAGCCATCTAAGGCATGCAGTACAGTGAACTTTTTATCGGTATTCTGGTAGAGGTACCCATACATTCGGGCCAACTCCAAATTGAAAACACCTACCATCTGATTTTTTGGAAATGCAGGGTTTACCATCGGCCCCAACATATTGAAAAAGGTCTTAACCGCCAGTTCCCTTCGGATGGGCCCCACATTTTTCATGGCAGGGTGGAACAAAGGGGCGTGCAGCACACAAATTCCAGCTTCATCGATGGATTTTTTTAGAAAATCGGTTTCATTACTGAATTTGATGCCTAAAAATTCCATCACATTGCTACTCCCACATTTGGAGGAAACCCCGTAATTACCGTGTTTGGTCACTTTTACACCAGCTCCAGCGGTCACAAAAGACGCCAAGGTAGAAATGTTGAAGGTGTCCTTGCCATCACCACCCGTTCCACATAGGTCGATGGGGTCATATTCGGATAAATCCACGGCCACACAGAGTTCCAAGAGTGCATCGCGGAAACCTTCCAATTCTTCGATGGTGATGCTTCGCATCATATACACGGTAAGGAATGCCGCAATTTGAGAGGTGTTGTAATCACCCTTGGCAATGTTCACCAAAATCTGCTTGGCCTCTTCCTTGGGCAGTATCTCGTGATTGATTAATTTATTTAGTGTCTCTTTCATTTTCCAACCAATTTTTTAGCATTTGTTTTCCTTCCGGGGTGAGCACAGATTCTGGGTGAAACTGAACCGCAGTTACATCATACGTTTTATGCCGAAGCGACATGATTTGTCCATTTTCATCTACAGAAGTAATCACCAGTTCCTCGGGCACATCGGTGTCCACCACCCAAGAATGGTATCGCCCCACTTGAAGTGTTTTAGGCAACCCTTTAAAAATGGGGTCATCCTTGGTTACGGTAATTTCGGTGTCCACGCCGTGGTACACTTGATCTAGATTTACCAAGGTTCCGCCAAAAACCTCACCAATGGCCTGCAATCCCAAACACACCCCAAAAATACGTTTGGTAGGGGCATATTTCTTGATGATTTCCTTGAGCAATCCCGCTTCATCAGGAATTCCTGGACCTGGAGAAAGCACGATGTTTTCAAAGGGCTCCACTTTATCCAAAGTAAGCTGGTCATTCCGTTTTACAGTGACCTCACAATCCAAATCCTCTAGATAGTGCACCAAATTATAGGTGAAACTATCGTAGTTGTCTATCATTAAAATCTTTCTTCCCATGCTTAGATTGTTTCAGCAATTTCCAAGGCTTTGTTCAATGCGCCCAGTTTGTTGTAGGTTTCCTGTAGTTCGTCTTCGGGGTTGGAGGCTGCCACCAATCCAGCACCGGCTTGGTAATAGAGTTCGTGGTTTTTGCTTAAAAAGGTACGGATCATGATGGCGTGGTTAAAATTGCCTTCAAAATCCATAAAACCAATGGCTCCGCCGTAGTACGCCCGACTTGTTTTTTCATATTTTTCAATAAGTTGCATGGCCATGTGCTTGGGTGCGCCACTGAGGGTTCCTGCAGGGAAGGTATCCGCTACCACTTTCATGGTGGTGATGTCCTTTTTCTTTTGCCCGGTTACTTTGGACACCAAGTGGATGACATGCGAGAAATATTGTACCTCACGATAGGTCTCCACATTTACCGTATTTCCGTTTCGGCTAAGGTCATTTCGGGCCAAATCTACCAACATCACATGCTCGCTGTTTTCCTTATCGTCCTGAGCCAGTTTTTTGGCCAGTTCAGCATCTTTTTCATCATTCCCGGTCCGTTTGTAGGTGCCGGCAATGGGATGAATTTCGGCCTTGCCTTCTTTTACAATGAGTTGTGCTTCGGGCGAGCTGCCAAAAATTTTAAAGTTTCCATAATCGAAATAGAAGAGGTAAGGGGAGGGGTTGATGGAGCGTAGCGCGCGGTACACATTGAATTCATCCCCTTTGAATTTTTGAGTGAACCTTCGGGACAACACCAATTGAAAAACATCACCCCGTTGGCAATGTTTTTTGGCCAACTCTACCTGTTCTTTGTAGTCTTCATCTTTTAAATTGGATTGCGGTTCACCTTCCCTAGAAAAATTATACGAGGCAAAATTCCGAACGTTGAACAGTTGCTCAATTTCGTCTACATTACTTTCGGAATTGTAGCAATGGGCAAATAAATAAGCTTCGTTCTTAAAGTGGTTGATGGCAATGATATTTTGATACACCGCATAGTAGATATCCGGAATACGGACGGAATCTTCTTTTTTGGAAATCTCCACATCCTCAAAGTAACGAACGGCATCGTAGGCCATATATCCAAAAAGGCCATTGTAAATGAACTTGAAGCCATTTTGAGTCACTGAAAATTGCTTTCCGAAGTTATGAATGACGTCAGTGACATCAGTTTCTGGGGTAATTTCGGTGACTTCCTTTTTGCCATCGGGAAAGCGTTGGATAATGGTTTCGTTCTCCACTTTTATATAGGCAATGGGGTTGCAGCAGATATACGAAAAACTGTTGTCGTTGGCATGGTAATCGCTACTTTCCAACAAAAGGCTATTGGGAAATTGGTCCCTTATCTTTAGATAAACACTCACTGGGGTGATCGTGTCCGCCAAGATTTTTTTGTAATGTGTATCAAGTTTATACTCCATTTTTTACAGCTATAAATTAAAAAAGGCCTGTCGTGATGACAAGCCTCTTGTATGGTTATAATGGGGACTTAGCTCACGACATTTTCCGTAAGTTAATCCACCACCAAGTATTTACTATTCTGTTGTTCATTGTGTCAAATATAGAAAGGAAAATTTAACCAGCAAACAAAGATTTGTTTTAAAATTAGAAATCCCGTCCAAGAAGTTCTCGAACGGGATTTCCACACACTAAACATGAGCTGATTACATCTGCAAGTCTACTACCAAATCAAATTCATCATAGATCAATTTGTCTTTGGCCGTACCGATGATACCAGAACTATACTTTATGTCGTATTTAGTTCGGTCAACTTTCAAAGTTGCGGTCGCTTTGTTTCCGTAAACAGACACATCAAAGGTGACAGGCTTGGTAATCCCTTTAATGGTAAGGTCGCCGGTAACTTCATAGCTATTTTTACCGGTGGACTTGACTTTGGTGAAAACCAAGGTTGATGTTGGGTTGGCCTCAGTTGCAAAGAAATCCTCTGAACTAAGGTGACCATCCAGTTTGTTTTTGTAATCACCTTCCAAATCGGTGGTGTTAATGGAGGACATGTCTACTACAAACTCACCACCTACCAAATTTTCACCGTCAAATTCCAAGGCACCGGATTTCAATGTCACAGTACCCGTATGCGAGCCACCAAATTTGTAGGCTTTCCAAGTAACTTGACTTTCTTCGGCCTTTACTTCTTTGGTTTCTTTTTCGGTGTCGTTAGCGATTGCTGATGATCCCACTACGGTGGTCAATACCAAACTTAAAACTCTCTTTTTCATGGTTGTAATTAATTTCTGTTTTAAAGATTAAAATTTATATATGTGTAACTAATTCTTCAGTTGATTTTCGGACTTTGGGAAGATGCTGGGTAGCATCTTCTTCTGACCTGTACCCAACTGCCAATACTACTGTGGCATTTAGGTTTTTTTCATGTAGTCCCAAAATTTTATTGTATTCTTCGGGTTCAAAGCCTTCCATGGGACACGAATCGATTTTAAGCTCTGCCGCAGCCTGCATCATATTACCAAAGGCAATGTAAACCTGTCTAGCGGCCCATTCTTTTTTGGTTTCTGTAGAAAGCTCCAATAATTTAGACTTCATAAAATCGGCATATCCCTTAAGGTTTTCCGAAGGTATGTTCCGGGTTGCACTGGTGTTTTCAATGAAGCCATCAACTAGTTCCTCGCCAAAATCTGTGGTATTGGCAAAAACAATAATATGTGAGGCATCCGTAATTTGGGATTGATTCCAAGAGGCGGGCTTAAGTTGTTCCTTTACCTCTTGGTCAGCTATCACAAATAAATGATAGGGTTGCAACCCATAGGATGATGCACTCAACCGAGTGGCTTCGAGCAGGGTTTCCAAATCTTTATCCGATACTTTTTTAGTGGCATCGAATTTTTTGGTGGCATAACGCCATGTTCTATGTTCTAAAACGCTGTTCATTTTTATTTAGAATTTATCTAATAATTGATTTAATTGCTCCAGTTCTGTTTTGCTGAAATGTTTTACAATATTGCTTTCAGTTTCGGCAACCACTTTGTCCATTTGTGCCAATGCCTCTGTTCCCTTTTCCGTGATAACTATTTCCACTTTCCTGCGGTTTGAAGGGCAAACGCTTCGGTCAACATACCCTTTGGCCAAAAGTTTGTCTACCAATCGGGTGGTATTGCTCATTTTGGTGACCATACGCTCGTTCAAGGTGGATAGATTGGCGGGTTTTCCTTGCTGTCCCCTAAGAATGCGAAGCACATTAAACTGCTGCAGTGAAACCTCAAAAGGTTTCAGGGCATTCCCGGCCAACTCATAAATCTTATTGTGTATTAAAGTAATATGAATCAGGGTCCTGCTTTCCAACGGCATCTTCTTTGTAGTCTTTATGATTTCCTCAACATTCATGTATAAACAATATTTGTATATACAAATGTAAGGTGGTTTTCCTGTTTCAACCTAACTTTTAACAGATAAAATTTTGTTAAAAGGAAAATGAAGCCGTTCCCATTGTTTATTTTTAAGGAGTAAAATTCAGATAATGAAGAACTTACTGTTGCTTGGGGTTGTATCCCTGATTGTGTTGTCCAGTTGCAAAAATAAAGACGAGAAAGAAGAAGCAGAAGATACTGCTGTGGAGTCGCAAGTGGCCGAAAATCAATCTACAAACGAAGAAGCCGTTAAATTTCCCATTTACAATTTTGAAAATTTTGAGCCGCTCTTGCACAAAGAAGGCGATAAAACCTATGTGGTCAACTTTTGGGCTACATGGTGCAAACCGTGCATTGCCGAACTTCCCTATTTTGAAAAAGTAAACGCCGAACAAAAGGATAAAGTGGAGGTCATTCTAGTGAGCTTGGACATGCCCAATATGTGGAAATCCCGATTGGAGCCTTTTGTGGAAAATAAAGGAATAAAATCTGAGGTAGTCATTTTGGACGATCCCAAACAAAACGACTGGATTCCCAAGGTGGCCGAAGAGTGGGGTGGAGGCATCCCCGCTACCTTAATATATAATAAGGATAAGCGCAACTTCTACGAGCGCGGCTTTACTTACGAAGAATTGAACACTGAGTTGAACAAATTTTTAAACTGACACCACATGAAAACATTTAAAATTTTAGGATTATTCGCATTGATACTTTCCTTGGGTGCCTTTACGCTTTCACCGGACCCAATGGACGATGGCTACAAAATTGGTGACATTGCAACAGACTTTTCGCTAAAGAACATTGATGGGAACATGGTCTCACTTTCAGACTATGATAGTGCCAAAGGTTTTTTGGTCATCTTTACCTGTAATACCTGCCCGTATGCTGTGGCCTATGAAGATAGGATCATCGCTTTGGATGAGCAATACAAATCAAAAGGAGTACCTGTAATCGCCATCAACCCCAACAACCCCGATGTGCAATCTGGGGACAGTTTTGAGAAAATGAAACAACGTGCCGCTGATAAGGGTTTTACGTTTCCTTATCTTTTGGATGAAGGACAAGAAATCTTCCCACAATATGGAGCTACCCGTACACCACACGTGTATTTATTGGAGAAAACTTCTCAGGGTAACGTTGTTCGATACATAGGTGCTATTGATGATAACTATCAAGATGCCTCAAAAGTTGAGGACACCTTTGTTGAAGATGCCGTTGATGCCATGTTGGAAGGGCAAGAAATCGAAGTAAAAACCACCCGAGCCATTGGATGCACGATTAAGGTATAGTACAAATCACAAAATTAAATGGATTAAAATCCGAGGGTAATCCTCGGATTTTTATTTTTGCAAGACTTAAATACAATAAAAATGTCAGATCTATCACAAGAAGAATGGGAAGAGCAACTGGAAAATGATGACAACGCCGTTATTTTGGATGTACGCACAGAAGAAGAGGTTGAGGAAGGATACATTCCGGGCGCCATCAACATCGATATCTATTTAGGACAGGAGTTCGTTGATGAACTTGAAAAGTTGGATAAGTCCAAAAATTATTATGTGTATTGCCGATCTGGTAACCGAAGTGGCCAAGCTTGTGCCATTATGAACAGTATCGGGATAGAAAACGCCTACAATTTGGAAGGTGGTTTTATGAACTGGGATGGCGAAGTCGCTGAATAAGCCATGGAATTGGAATTGGTCATAGCAGAGCAGGAACGAAACCGAAAGGTTTTTAAGGAAACTTTGGCCGATATGCCCAAACCTCTCATAAATTGGAAAGCCAATCCAAAGGATTGGTCCCTTTTGGAGATCATCTGCCATTTGGTGGATGAAGAAAAAGAGGACTTTAGGGCACGTATAGAACATGCGTTCAAGAAACCTGGCACCCTACTCAAACCTATTGATCCAGCAGGTTGGGTTAAAAGTCGGAATTATAAGGAGCAGGATTTCGAGAAAAAAGTGGAGCAGTTTGACAAGGAACGGCAAATTTCCCTTGCTTGGTTGAAGACCACAACGGACCTTGACTGGGACAATACTGCTTTACATCCAGAATACGGCGCTATGCCTGCTCATTCGTTTTTACATAATTGGTTGGCACACGACTATCATCACATTCGCCAAATCAACCGAATCAAATACCATTTTCTAAAGCAAAATTCAGGGGATTCTCTGGAGTATGCCGGAAATTGGTAGGGTTTTTTCTATATTGGTCGCATGAAGGAAGACTTGCTCCATTTTATTTGGGGGCAAAAAAAGCTTCATGGAAGACAACTTACCTCAACTACCAACGAAGCCATAAATATAAAGGCCCCGGGAGTCCCAAATCAGTATTCAGGTCCGGATTTTTTCAATGCCCAAATTGCGATTGATGCCCAACTATGGGTAGGCAATGTGGAAATTCATCTGAAATCTTCGGATTGGTATGCCCATAACCATCAAATGGACTCTAATTACGACAATGTGATTCTGCACGTGGTTTGGGAAGATGATGTAGCTGTTTTCAGGAAGGACGGTTCCCTGATTCCAACCTTGGAACTCAAGCATTATGTTTCCAAGGCGTTGCTGCAGAACTATCAGAATTTATTGGAAAATACCAAACCCAAATTCATCAACTGTGAAAAAGGTTTTGCAGCATTGGATTCTTTTATGGTGCAACATTGGTTGGATCGGTTATACATTGAACGGTTGGAGCAGAAATCAAATCGAATTGAAGAACTGCTCAAAAAATCAAACAATGATTGGGAAGGGGTTTTGTTTGCGCTATTGGCCCGGAGCTTTGGCTCAAAAGTCAATGGCGATTTCTTTTTGGACAGGGCAACACAACTAAAATATTCTACCATCCGAAAGACAAGTAGCTCACTTGAAGATTTGGAAAGCCTATTGTTCGGCCAATTTGGACTTTTGGAAGTGGAAGATTGTGCCGATCACTATTTTTTGAGGCTCCAAAAAGAATATAACTATCTCATTAGGAAATTCAATTTGTCCCCTGCTTTATCCAAACCAGAGTTTTTTGGGTTGCGCCCGCCCAACTTTCCAACCATTCGGGTTTCGCAACTGGCCGACTTGTATGCAAAGGAGCAGAATCTTTTTGCATTGATTATGGAGGCAAAATCCCTGGACAATATCTATTCCATTTTTAAAATAGCGGCCAGTCCCTATTGGGATGACCATTTTACCTTTGGAAAAACATCCCGAAAAAGCAAAAAAAGACTCTCCAAAAGTTTTATTGATTTGCTGGTCATCAATACCATTGTTCCTCTAAAATTTTCGTATTCCAGACATATTGGTGTTGACTGGAATGATATGCTAATTACCTTGGTATCAGAAATAAAGAAAGAGCAAAATTCCATTATTGATGGGTTTGAAAACTTGGGGGCGAAAACTAAAAATGCCTTGGAGAGTCAATCCAAGATTCAGTTGTATACAGAGTATTGCACAAAAAATAAATGCCTGCGGTGTGCCTTGGGTACACATTTATTGAATAGAAATACATAATTTTAGGCATGGCTTTGTTCTACGACACGCTTTATTACTTTCAAAAAAGGGGCTTTGAAGTCTGTAGGCGCATTGCCGAGCGTTTGGGCATTCGCGCCAGGGTAGTGCGTACCACTTTCATCTATTTGACCTTTGTTACCCTAGGTTTTGGTTTTGCATTGTACCTCTTTATTGCATTTTGGTTGCGGATCAAGGATTTGGTCTATACCAAAAGAACCTCAGTATTTGACCTCTAATTATGATCAGACTTTTACGTTCCAAAATAGTATTGGCCCTTTCCTTAATGGTGTTGGTGCTTACATTTGGAGTGATAGGATACAAATTACTGGCGGACTACACCTGGATAGAGGCGTTCTATATGACCATTATCACGGTCACTACCGTTGGTTTCTCAGAAGTTAGGCCGCTGGATGCCGAAGCAAAGATTTTTACCGTATTTTTAATCGTAACAAGTGTTTTTATCTTTGGTTTTGCCATTTCTGTGGTAACCGAATATTTATTGGCAAGAAATTCCATTGAAGCATTAAAAAAGAAGAGAGTGAAAAAACAGATAGATAGCCTATCCAATCATGTGGTAGTTTGTGGTTTTGGTAGAAATGGGATGCAGGCTGCCGAAAAGTTGATGGCCTATAAAAAACCCTTTGTGGTAATAGAAAAGGACAAAGAGATCATTGAGCGCTATGCTGAAGAGGTTTTGTTTGTGGAAGGGGATGCCAATGAAGATGAAACCTTGCTTCAGGCCGGAATTGATCGGGCCCATTATTTGATTACGGCCGTGCCCGATGATGCCGCCAATCTGTTCATTGTGCTCTCTGCCCGTCAATTGAACAAGAATCTCTTCATTATAAGCAGGGCATCACAGGTTACTTCCCAAAAAAAGCTCGAATTTGCAGGAGCCGATAAGGTCATCATGCCCGATAAGATAGGTGGGGACCATATGGCATCCTTGGTGGTAATGCCCGATTTGGTCACTTTTATGGACAAACTTTCTGTGGAAGGAGAACATACCACCAATTTGGAAGAGGTGGAAATTGAGGACTTCACAGATCAAATGGACTGTAACTCACTACGTGATTTGGACTTGCGCAGAAAAACAGGGTGTACCATAATCGGTTACATTGATCCAAATGGAACATACATCATAAATCCGGAAGCAGACCTTAAATTGGAGCCCAAAGGAAAGGTCATTGTTTTGGGTAGACCCGAACAAATACGCAAACTCAATGAAATGTTTCAGATAGGGTAGTTAAAAAATTGTAAAATTTGATAGCGTTATTTTTTTTTTGGATATTGCCGACTTCCATAACTAACTAATACCGATATATGAAATATTTTCTTTCCCTTTTGGCCTTTGTTTCGTTGACTTTGGGTTATTCCCAAGAGTTGACTGTAAGGGGCAAAACCTATAACGTATCAAACAACATAAATGATGGGGTCATTGAGCTTTCTGTGGAAGGTGGAGTTGAACCCTATTCTTATAAATGGAGTAATCAAAGCACACCGCTTACTTCCAAAAGAGCCCAAGGTCTGGTTGAGGGAATTCCTTACAGTGTGGTGGTTACAGATGCTGCAGGTAACTCCGTTACCCAAGAATTTAAGGTTGAAACAGAGTCCATTACCGAAGTTTTCAATGGAACAATGACCCCGGCAGTTGGTGCTTTGGGGGCTGTTTTGTTTTGGGATCCTTTTGCGGCCATCGGTATTTATGACCCTGTGGCCTATGCAGATGTTAAATTGATTGGAATACCAGATTGGAGCAATGAAACCCAAGATCGGTTTGTGGTAAAGCAATGGTTGAAGGAAGAAGGGCAAAGTGTTGCTGTGGGAGACGATATTGCAGTCATCACTGGCGACGATGCAGGGGATATTACCGTTAAAGCCTCGGCAAAAGGTAAATTGATCCATAAAACAGATGAAGGTAAGGTAATTTTCAACTCGGAAAACCCAGAACATGTTATAGAGCAAGGGGCACATTATTTTGCAGAAATAGAATACGATGAGCCCGTAGCCATGATCCATCCCAATGGAGACCCCATCGTAAAAGGAATTCCATTTATTGTGATTTGGCTTGTTTTCGGGGCCCTGTTTTTCACCCTGAGAATGGGCTTTATCAACATTCGAGGGTTTAAACATTCGTTGGATTTGGCAAAAGGCAAATACGATGACCCGGATGCACCGGGACAGGTGACCCACTTTCAAGCATTGGCAACTGCCGTGTCTGGTACTGTTGGACTTGGAAATATAGCCGGTGTGGCCGTAGCGGTATCCTTGGGGGGTGCTGGAGCAACTTTTTGGATGATTGTATGTGGATTATTGGGAATGTCCTCCAAATTTGTAGAATGTACACTTGGGGTCAAATACCGTGATATTTTACCAGATGGTCGTGTGTTCGGGGGTCCTATGAACTATCTCCGCTATGGACTTGAAAAACGAAACTTGAAAGGATTTGGAAAAGTATTGGCTGGCGTTTTTGCTGTGCTTGCTATTGGAGCCTCTTTTGGTGGAGGAAATATGTTCCAGGCCAATCAATCCTTTGAACAACTTGCAGGACAATTTCCAGCCTTGGCCGGTAATGGCTTTTGGTTTGGGGTGGTTACGGCCATTCTTGTTGGGGTTGTTATAATTGGAGGAATCAACAGTATTGCCAGGGTAACCGGAAAAGTGGTGCCGATTATGGCTTCTATCTATATTTTGGCTGCGTTAGCCGTAATCATAATGAACATACAGAATATTGGACCCGCATTTTCTGCCATTGTAGATGGTGCTTTCAGTCCTTCTGCATTAAAAGGAGGAATTATAGGGGTTTTGGTGATTGGATTTCAGCGAGCTGCATTTTCCAATGAGGCAGGAGTTGGTTCAGCGGCCATTGCACACAGTGCCGCAAAAACAAATCATCCTCCATCTGAAGGGTTTGTGGCATTATTGGAGCCATTTATAGATACCGTAGTGGTATGTACTTTGACCGCTTTGGTGCTTATTTTTACAGGCATGCACGAAGTGGAAGGTATGGCAGGGGCACAATTGACTTCCGATGCTTTTGGCAGCCAAATATCTTGGTTCCCTTATGTGTTGGCCGTGGCTGTGTTCCTTTTCGCATTTTCTACCATGATTTCATGGTCCTACTATGGAATGAGGGCTTGGACATACCTTTTTGGGAAGAGCAAACGATCTGAAATGCTCTACAAAATGTTGTTCTTGATATTTGTAGTGGTGGGAGCTTCGGTAAGTTTAGGGGCAGTTCTTGACTTTTCCGATATGATGATTTTGGCCATGTCCTTCCCCAATATTATTGGTTTGTACATCATGTCTGGTGAGGTGAGGGAAGATTTGAATAACTATCTCAAAAAATTAAGATCCAATCAGCTATTTAAAAAAGCTGTTGTCGAGAAAAAATAAAAGCTACGGATGAAAAAACAATCCCACTTCAAGTTCAACAAACAAGAACGAAGTGGGATTTTCTTTTTGTTGCTCATTATTTTTGTTTTCCAAGGGATATATTTCTACGTAAAAGCGCAACCTTTTAACGGAAATCCTAAGGTAGAGGTCAACACCTTGGCCCAATCACGATTGGACAGCCTTAAAAACACTGTTGAAAAAGACACCCTGAAATTATTCCCATTCAACCCCAATTACATCACCGATTATAAGGGGTATACCTTGGGAATGTCCTCTGTGGAGGTTGACCGACTACTGACCTATAGAGCTACGGGTAGGTTTGTAAATTCTGCTGAAGAGTTTCAGGAGGTAACACAGATATCGGATTCGCTTCTTGCTACCGTTGCACCTTATTTTAAATTTCCAAAGTGGGTGAATCAACAGAAAAATAAAACTGAAATAGGCAAGTCATCACAAGATGAAGCTGCCAAGTCCAAGTCTATAAAGGATTTAAACAGCGCCACTGCCAAAGAGCTCAGAACTGTAAGCGGCATTGGCGAAACCTTTTCCAAGCGAATCATAAAATTTAGGGACAGGCTTGGCGGTTTTTTGGTCAATGAGCAACTGTACGATGTGTACGGATTGGAACCCGAAGTAGTAAAAAGGGCACTGGAAAAATTTCAGGTAATGGATGTGCCAACTGTTCAGAAAATCAATATTAATACTGCCACCGTGGAACAACTGTCCAGCTTAATTTATATTGACTTCAATTTAGCGCGGGAAATTGTTTCATATCGCGAAACCAATGGGGCTTTTTCCTCATTGGATGAATTAAAGGAGCTTACGTCAATTCCAGCAGATAGGATTGAGAGAATTAAGCTATATTTGACCCTATAAAATAGCTTGAATGGTTACGGATACCTTGTCCACGATGAACTTTGATTATTCAGAGACCCAGAAGATGGTCGCTGAATCCGCGCGGGAGTTTGCGCAGCAATACATTTTTCCCCATGTTATGGAATGGGATGAATCCCAAACTTTTCCTTTGGAAGTCTTTAAAAAGGCTGGGGAATTTGGGTTTATGGGCATCTTGGTTCCCGAAGAGCTTGGGGGCTCAGGTCTTGGGTACCACGAGTACATTGCCATTTTGGAAGAAATATCCAAGGTGGATCCAGCAATAGGGCTTTCGGTTGCGGCACACAATTCACTTTGTACCAATCATATTCTGTCGTTTGGAAATGAAGAACAAAAACAACGTTGGATTCCCAAATTGGCTACCGCTGAATGGATAGGGGCCTGGGGGTTGACGGAACACAATACAGGCTCGGATGCTGGTGGCATGAACACCACCGCGGTTAAAGACGGTGATTATTGGATTCTTAATGGAGCCAAGAACTTTATCACCCATGGAATAAGTGGAGATGTTGCCGTTGT
>JAUIBH010000023.1 GCA_030427985.1 Bacteroidia bacterium
CAAGAATTCTTGAAGATGCAACAAGAATATCTAGAGGTTTTTAATCAGTTGGATTATTTAAAAGCAGAGTTTGAAAGAAACCAGACTCTTTTTGAGGAAAAAATCGCTTCGCAAAAGAGCTTTCTTCAAGCCAAGAGCAATTACGAAATGGCCAAGGCTCGCTACCAAGGTTTAAGGGAGCAATTACAAATGCTGAATATTTCGCCCAGTAATGTTGAAAAAGGGAATATCTCATCACAAGCAGCCATCTATGCGCCGATATCGGGCAGTGTTACCAAAATGAATGTGGCCAAAGGAAGTTATGTTTCACCTGCCACTGAAATTTTGGAAATTGTAGACAATGAACACGTACATCTGGAACTGACTGTTTTTGAAAAAGACATTTTGAAAGTAAAAAAAGGGCAAAAAATCCAGTTCAAAATTCCAGAAGCTTCCGCCGAAGCATTTGACGGTGAAGTCTATTTGGTAGGAACTTCCATTGACGATGCCAAGCGAACCATAAAAGTACATGGACATTTGGAACATGAAGAAGATGCTAATTTTCTGCCTGGAATGTTCGTAGATGCCATGATCATGACAGACACCACCAAAACTTGGTCCTTGCCCGAAGAAGCCATAATTGAATCCGAAGGGAATTATTATGTACTTAAGTTGATCGAGCAAAAAGATGGAGGCTACACTTTTGAACGCGTAGCTGTAAAACAAGGCAGCACTTTTAATGGGTATACCGAAATCATATCCGCCGGAATGAACGAAACCGACCAATTTTTGACCAAAGGGGTTTTTGACTTGATAGGGGGATAAATAAATTTATCCCAGACCCACATCCAAAGTCATCATAATTATAAATCCACCGATAAAACCCATTGTGGCGATATCGGTGTATTTGTCTTGTTGTGTTTCGGGAATCACTTCCTCAACCACCACAAAGATCATCGCTCCTGCAGCAAAAGAAAGTGCATAGGGCAAAATAGGCTCAAAAGTCAACACGGCCCAAGCACCCAACACCCCGGCAATGGGTTCCACAATGGCAGATGCCTGACCGTACATCCAACTTTTTCTTCGGCTGAGGCCATGCCTGCGCATTGGTACGGCAACGGCAAAACCTTCTGGAAAGTTTTGCAATCCGATACCCAAGGCCAAGGCCACAGCACCCCCAATTGTGGCACCTTCAAAACCTGAGGCTACACCTCCAAACAGGACACCTACGGCCAATCCTTCGGGAATATTGTGTAAGGTAATGGCCAAGACCAATAGCGTGGTACGATGCCAAGGTGTCTTTACCCCTTCCGCCTCATCTACCTTAAAATTGATGTGCAAGTGGGGCAAAATTTTATCCAGCCCAAAAATAAAGGCAGCACCCATTAAAAAACCGACAGCCGCTGGGATCACTTTAACAAAACCTTCCCCAGGACTCATTTCAATGCCAGGTGCCAATAGGCTCCAAAAACTGGCAGCTACCATGACACCTCCGGTAAAGCCCAACATTCCATCCATTAAAGCCCGATTCGGACTTTTGAATAAAAAAACAAGTCCTGCTCCGGCAGCGGTTAATCCCCATGTGAACAAAGTGGCGTACAAGGCCGCCAAAATGGGGTCGATTTCTTGAAAATAGTGTATTACTTGCTCCATCAATCGTTCTTTTTTACATAAAGGTTAGACGCTATTTGATGTGATATGCGCATTTCCTTTCCATTCATTTGAATGCGAAGGGAATTATCAAAATCTTCCTTGTCCAATACTTTTATGGTGTTTCCCAAAGCGATTTTATTCTTGTCCAAAAATTTTAGAAAGGGTACAGACGAATCTTTTACCCCAACACAAATCCCATTTGAATTGATAGGCATATCGCTGAGCAGTTTTTCATCGCGCTCCTGAAACTTTCCATCCTTGGTGGGAATGGGGTCGCCATGAGGGTCATATTTGGGAAAATCAAGAAGCGCATCAATCTTATCGATTAATTTTTCACTTTTGATGTGTTCGAGTTGTTCGGCCACTTCGTGCACCTCATCCCAAGAAAAATCCAATTTTTTCACCAAAAACACTTCCCATAAACGATGCTTTCTAATAATGGATAGTGCTGTTTTTATCCCGGCATCAGTCAAAGATACTCCTTGGTAACGCACATAATCCACCAAACCCTTTTCAGATAATTTCTTGGCCATATCGGTCACGGAAGATGGTTTTGTCTCCATCTGCTCCGCAATGGCATTGGTGGTAATGGATTTGGAATCGCCACCACCCAAATGAAAAATGGTCTTCAAATAGTTTTCTTCTGATCGGGTCATCAAAAAATATTTTTCCAAAAATACATTTTTATTTAACAAAATCTATTTTTAGTTTTGTCTAAATTTAAATTTTTATCCATTGAAATTATTTTGTAGACATATCGCTCTCGTGTGGATAACTTTGGTAAGCTCCTGTTGTTTTGCCCAAACGGCATCTGTGAACGGAAAGGTGACCGACAACGGGGACCCGTTACCCTTGGCCAATGTGCTCTTGAAAGATTCCGAAATGGGAACTGCCACCAATATTGATGGTGTATTTGAGTTGAACAACATTCAACCTGGTGATTACACATTGCTAGTAACTTCATTGGGGTATCAACCGTATCAAACCAAAATCAGTTTGGGAGCAGGAGCCAATAAAACCATCAACATACAACTGGAGCCCTCGGCACATAGTTTGGATGAAACGGTGGTGACGGGTACCCTAAAACCCGTAAGCCGATTGGAAAGTCCTGTTCCTGTGGAAGTCTACTCCCCCACTTTTTTCAAAAAGAATCCTACGGCAAGTGTCTTTGATGCGCTCCAAAACGTGAATGGGGTACGCCCACAGATCAATTGTAATGTGTGCAATACAGGGGACATCCACATTAACGGACTGGAAGGCCCCTACACTTTGGTGCTTATTGATGGTATGCCCATTGTGAGTGGTTTGGGTACCGTTTACGGCCTCACAGGTATTCCCAATTCATTAATTGAACAAATTGAAATTATAAAAGGTCCTGCTTCCTCACTTTATGGTAGCGAAGCCGTGGGTGGATTGATCAACATCATCACAAAAAATGCATTGAGCGCCCCAGAATTTTTTGCCGATGGCTTTGCTACGGGTTGGGGTGAGTATAATTTGGACGTGGGCAGCAAAATATCGGTAGGTAAAAAAACAGACTTGCTCTTGGGTCTTAATTACTTCAATTACGATGTTCCCGTGGATAACAACGGAGATAATTTTACCGATCTAACCCTTCAGGACCGCATCTCGCTATTCCAAAAATGGGATTTTGAACGAAAAGATGCCCGGCTTTTCTCTTTGGCGGGACGTTTTTTCTACGAGGACCGTTGGGGTGGGGAAATGCAATGGACTCCAGAATTTCGTGGCGGAGATGAAATCTATGGGGAAAGCATCTATACCCAAAGATGGGAAGTACTGGGAAAATACCAATTGCCGATGGAAGAAAAGTTCCTGCTCTCTTTCTCCTATAACGATCACAACCAAAACTCGGTGTACGGCGATACGGAGTACTTGGCAGACCAACGCATTGGTTTTGCCCAATTGACATGGGATAAAACTGCTGGGAATCACGATTTGCTGTTTGGGAGTGCAGTTCGGTACAATTATTACGATGATAACACGCCTGCCACCACCGAAGCCGATAACATTTGGATTCCCAGCCTATTTGCACAGGACGAATACACGTTTGCCCCAAAACATTCCTTTTTGGCCGGGTTGCGGTATGATTATGATCAACGGCACGGCAACATTCTAACGCCCAGAGCTGCATACAAATGGAAAATCTCGGACAATGATATTTTTCGGGTGAATGCGGGTACCGGGTTTCGCGTAGTCAATTTGTTTACCGAAGATCACGCTGCGCTTACCGGTTCGCGGGAAGTAATCATTGCAGAAGAATTGAAGCCCGAGCGCTCTGTAAATGTCAATCTCAACTATTTAAAGAAAATTTACAGCGACAACGGCACCTTCATTGGGTTTGATGCTTCTGCCTTTTACACGCGTTTCTCGAATGTGATTTTGCCCGATTATGAGACGAATCCCAACCAAATCATTTATGATAATTTGGATGGCAAATCCGTTTCACAAGGTGTTAGTGCCAACTTGGATATTGCATTCCCGAGTAGTTTTAAGATTATGGTGGGGGCCACTTGGCAAGATGTGAGCAGCACCGAAAATGGGGTGACGCAGCAGCAAATCCTAACCGAAAGCATTACCGCTACCTGGAATCTATCGTATACTTTTCGTTCGCTCCACCTTACGACAGATTATACAGGAAATTTGTATGGGCCGATGCGCTTGCCGCTATTGGGCGATTTGGACCCACGAAGTGAATATTCACCCACTTGGAGTATTCAGAATATCCAGTTTACGTACAAAGGACTGAACAATTTTGAGGTATACGGAGGTATAAAAAACTTGTTGGATTGGACCCCTAACCGTGGCAACCCTTTCATCATAGCACGGGCTAACGACCCTTTTGACAAGGAAGTAACATTTGACAACAACGGCAATGCAGTGGCCACCCCGGACAATCCTTACGCACTCACGTTTGACCCAACCTATGTGTACGGACCCAACCAAGGGATTCGTGGGTTCTTTGGGTTGCGGTACACAGTTTTTTAGCTAGGGAAGAATTAATTGAACCATCAATAAATTTCTGAAACCATACGCTATCTTTGATACCATGCCCAAGTACGATTACATCATTATAGGAGCGGGAGCTGCCGGACTATTGTTAGCAGATGCTTTGGGCAAGGATGATTTTTTTGCCTCCAAATCCATTTTGGTGTTGGACAAAGACGATAAATCCAAGAACGACCGTACCTGGTGTTTTTGGGAACGCGGTAAAGGCCCATTTGATGACTTAATTCATAAAAGTTGGGACAATATTTATGTAGGTGGCCAACAATTTCAAAAATCAACTTCCATTGCTCCCTACACCTATAAAATGATACGGGGCATTGACTTTTACAATCACTTTTTACCAAAGGTAAAAACCTATCCCAACATTACTTGGGTGCAGGGAGAAGTGCAACATATCAAGGAACAGGAAAATCAGGTTTTGGTAACCACATCCTCTCAAAAATTTACCGGACAAACGGTATTTTCTAGTCTCTATGACGCTTCCATCCCTTTAAAAAAAAGCAAATTCCCTGTTTTGCAACAACATTTTGTTGGATGGCATATAAAAACCGAACAGTCAGTATTTAAATCAAAAGAGGTTACTTTTATGGACTTCTCCGTTCCTCAAAAAGGGAATACGCGCTTTATGTATGTGCTGCCTTTTTCCGAAACTGAAGCTTTGGTGGAGTACACCTTATTCTCCGAACATCTCTTGGAAAAAAGTGAGTATGAAGAAGCCATCAAAACTTACGTTTCGGAGAACTACGGAAATACAAAATACTCCATTGAAGAAACCGAATTTGGCAGTATTCCGATGACCTGCTATCCGTTTCATCAACATAATACGGACAAAGTTTTTCATATTGGAATTGCAGGTGGATGGGCCAAACCAAGCACGGGCTATACCTTTTACAACACTAGTAGGCAAGTGCCCAAATTGGTGGAGCACCTAAAAGCAGGAAAGCGGTTGTCCGAATTTCATCAAAAAAGTAGGTTTCTTTTCTACGACACGTTGTTGTTGGATATCCTATATGAGAACAATCATTTAGGACACGAGATTTTCGAGTCCATGTTCAAAAGAAGAAAGGCATCACTGATTTTAAAGTTTCTTGAGAATGAAACCAATTTATGGGAAGAATTAAAAATAGTAACGGCTCCCAAACCTATGCCGTTTATCAAAGCCTTGTTTAAGCGGATGTTCTAAACAGTTCGGTTCATTAAGCTTTCAGCAAATTGCTTAAACAAAATCTTACTTTTTTCCGGAAGATTGATTTCCACCAGTGCGTCAAAGGCATGTTGGGTAAAATTTTGAATGGCCTTTTTCGTTTCATCAACAGCCCCACTTTCCTTAAAAATTGTTTTCACTGCGTCCACTTTGACAGAGGAATCTTCAGGTTTAATGGAATAGAGATGCAACAAGCCCTCTTGATCCTCCTTAGAAGCTTTTTCCAACGATTTTAGGTACAAATACGTCTTCTTGTTTTCCATAATGTCTCCCCCAACCTGCTTGCCAAAAGTGTTAGGGTCACCAAAGGCATCCAAATAATCATCCTGCAGTTGAAAGGCAATACCCAGGTTACGGCCAAATTGGTAAATGGCATCGGCATCTTTTTTGGGTGCTTTGGCCACTATGGCTCCCATTTTCATGGCAGCAGCCACCAGAACGGACGTTTTGTACTCGATCATGGTTAAGTATTCGGGAATGGTAACATCGTCACGGGTCTCAAAATCCACATCGTACTGTTGCCCTTCGCATACTTCAAGAGCCGTTTTACTGAAGAGTTGGGTAAGTTCCAAATACGTTTCGGCAGAATAACCTTCAAAACATTGGTAAGCCAAAATCAATAGGGCGTCACCAGAAAGAATTCCCGTGTTTACATCCCATTTTTCATGTACCGTTGTTTTTCCACGTCGTAATGGGGCATCATCCATAATATCATCATGCACCAACGAAAAATTATGGAACATTTCCACCGCCAAGGCAGCATCAAGGGCATCTTCTGCTTTTCCGCCAAAGGCCTCAGCTGTCATTAGGGCAAGTATGGGGCGCATTCGTTTACCTCCCAATCCCAATATATATTGAATAGGCTCATAGAGGTTCTTGGGCTCCCCCAATTGGGTTTTTGCCTTGAGATACGTAACAAACTGCTCTCTATATTGACCAATGATATTGATAGCTGCCATAGCGTCAAAAATACGTGCAAAAAACTAAAAAATGGTACAATCCAATAAATCCCTGGAAAACAAAAGCATCCAACAGCACAAATACCCATCCTAAAAAAAATTGCCCTAAAAATGCAATAGATTTAAAAAGCTTCGTCTTTACAAATGAAGAAAGCAACCAGTTCTTTTTTGAATGGCCAACAAAACGGAAAACAGAAATAACCTGACCACATTTTTCAATGATGAATACAATTCATTGAGGAAGTATGTACAGTCCAAGATCCGGGACACCTCGGAACGCGATGCAGAGGACATTGTACAGGACGTGGCATTGCGAGTGTTTTCCAAAGCTGATGACATTTTGCCCATCAACAATATTGGAGGGTTTGTCTATAGCGCCATAAGAAATAGGATCATTGATATTATGCGGGGAAGAAAGGAGCACAAATACTCCAGTGATGAAATTGATCGCCAATGGCAGGATTTTGCAGAGGTGTTTTATGGTGATGCAGATAACAGTTACTCCCCAGAATTGGAGAAAGCGTTGAAAAATGCCGTAACTGAATTGAAACCTGCTTATAGGGACATTATCATCGCCATAGACTTTGAAGGCTATACCTATAAAGAAATAGCATCAAGAACTGGGATTCCCACTGGCACCTTAATGTCAAGGAGACATCGTGCCATGTCATTGTTATTACAAAATCTAGAAAATATAAAAGAATTAAAAAGTATGTAGTTATGGAACATTCAAAAGACTTCGAGAAAAGCGTGGAAAAGAAAGCAAAGCACTATGTAAAAAAGGTGGTCAAGGTAATAGCCATGATCATTTTGGGAGCCATCCTGTTTTTACTGGCCAATTATCTCCTCATGCGATTGTGGAACTGGCTCATGCCCGACCTCTTTGGCCTCACTACCATAACCTACTGGCAAGCTCTGGGCATCTTTGTCATGGCCAAGTTGTTGTTTGGCTTTTGCGGCGGAGGTGGAAAAAATAAAGACAGGTCCAGTCACAAAAAGAAGTTTAAAGCGACTCATCGATGTAGCACCATGCGAAGGGATTTTGATCAGTGGAAACACTACGAGCAATTCTGGAAAGAAGAAGGTGCTGAAGCCTATAAAAACTATGTGGAACGAATCAAAAACGACAATCATGATACCGAGTAAAAAGAACATCATTCAAGAACGCTACAAGCGTCAGTACAAATCCTTTTTCTGGAGTTTACGGTCCAAAACTACGATCCAGTCCAAAAAAGATTTCCATTATCGTCATTATATCGTTGGTTGGTCCTATTGAAAAATAATGGTTTACGACTCCGTTAAATAATTGTAAAACCTTGGAAACTTTTTTTGTTTTTAAAGTTTCCTGAGTTACTTTTGCCGCTCATTATGAGGGAAAAGATTATACAGAAAGCAACGGAGCTGTTCTTAAACCTGGGGTTTAAGAGCGTGACCATGGACGATTTGGCCAATGAGATGGGGATTTCCAAAAAGACGATTTATTCCCATTTCAAGAATAAGACAGAACTGGTGGAGGAATGTACCTCCAACCTATTCTGTGTTATTTCAGGCGGTATAAATGAGATTATTGCACAACAAAAAAACCCCATTGAGGAACTCTACGAGATCAAAAAGTTTGTGATGTTGCATTTAAAAGACGAAAAATCATCCCCCCAATACCAATTGCAGAAGTACTACCCCAAACTCAGTCGCACTTTAAAACAGCAACAGTATGAGGTAATGCTGGGGTGTGTTATGGACAATGTTAATCGAGGTATGGAGATGGGGATTTATCGGGATAACCTTAACGTAGAGTTTATAGCCCGAATTTATTTTTGTGGGGCAACCTGTATTAAGGACAATGAACTTTTTCCTGTACAAATTTTCTCCATGCCACAACTCATGGACTATTATTTGGAATACCACCTCAGGGGCATTGTAACCCCAAAGGGGCGAAAAATACTAAACTCAATCATCAATTCAAATCAAGAATAAATGCGAACAACCCTAATCAGTCTATTAGTACTATTACCGTGGCTCTCATCAGCACAAGACTCTATTCCCAGTTTTAGTCTTGATGAGGCCATTCAGTATGCCCTAGAGCATAATTATAGCTCCATAAATGCCTCACGGGATTTAGTGGATGCCCAAAAACAAAAATGGGAGACCATTGCAACCGGGCTTCCCCAAATTTCCGGAGCAGTGAGTTATCAAAATCAACTAAAGCAACCCGTATCACAGATACCGGCGGAATTTTTTGGTGGCGAACCGGGAACCTACCAAGAAGTGGTCTTTGGACAGGCACAATCCATGTCGGCATCAGCCACTTTGACCCAGCAAATTTTTGATGGATCATACATTGTTGGTGTTCAGGCCACAAAAACCTTTTTGGAATACAGCCAGAACAACAAGGAGAAAACAAACCTAGATGTTAGAAAGGCCGTGGTGGAAGCCTATGGCAATGTGCTCTTGGCAAAAGAAAGTGTATTTATCTCGGAAAGGAACAAAACTACCTTGGAGAAAAATCTTTTTGAGACCAAACGTATTTATGAAAACGGTCTGGGTGACGAAGAAAGTGTAGATCAACTGCAGATTACTTTGTCTACGGTGGACAATTATCTTAAAAATGCCCGTAGGATGGAGGAAATAACCCTACAAATGTTGAATTTGGTTTTGGGCCTCCCCATTGAAACGGAAACTGTGTTGACCGAAAACTTGGACGACCTTACCCAAGAGAAGATAGATCTGGGATTGTTGGACGAAGAATTGAGTATTGAAAACAATGTGGACTACAAAATGGCGCTCAACCTTAACCAACAACGGTTTCTTGAATTGAAACTCGCCAAAAGTCGGGCACTCCCAACTCTGAATGCATTCGTCAACTACGGAGGAAACTCCTTTAGTGACAATTTCAATTTCTTGAGCAGTGGTCAGCAATGGTTTGGTTCCTCCATTTTAGGAGTTGATCTTAATATCCCAATTTTCAGTTCATTGGGAAGAAGTGCCAGTACCCAACGGGCCAAAATTGCCTTGGAAAAGGCCAAAACCCAATTGACAGAGGCTCAAGAACAGATTCGTCTTCAGTTGGAACGTGCCAAAAGCGATTATATCCTTGCGATTGAAGATTACGGCACATCCAAAGAAAATTTGGAGCTGGCAGAGCGCATAGAACGAAAAAATGAAATAAAATATTCTGAAGGCTTGGCCACTAGTTTTGAGTTGCGGCAGGCCCAGACCCAATTGTACACCACGCAACAAGAATATTTACAATCCATGGTGGACGTCATCAACAGAAAAACCGAACTGGAAACGATACTAAATCAATAACAACAAAGAAAAACAACATATCATCATGAAAAACATCCTATATATATTTTTAACAGCAGCCGTTTTGTCTTCTTGCGGAGGAGAGGACAAAAACTCGGTTGAAGGCGTTTTGGAAAGCAAAGATTTAGATGCCATAAGAGCCAAGCGCAATTCCCTTACCGAAGAATTGAAAGCCTTGGAAGGGCAGGTAAAACAATTGGACGAAGCCATCGCAGAATTGGATGACAATTCCAAATTGCCATTGGTCTCCACACTTACCGTGCAACCCGAAGAGTTCCATCACTTTTTAGAATTACAGGGTGATGTAATGACGGACCAAAATGTACTCATTTATCCAGAAATGGCCGGTACACTGTACCGTGTGTATGTAAAAGAAGGACAAAAAGTGAGTAAAGGACAGGTACTTGCCTCCATTGATGATGGTGGGCTTTCCAGCCAATTGACACAAATGAGAACTCAAGCCGAATTGAGTAAAACCACTTTTGAACGTCAAAAGAGACTTTGGGAACAAAATATCGGGTCTGAAATCCAGTTTTTGCAGGCCAAGACCAACTACGAAGCCCAAGAAAGTGCCGTAAAGCAGTTGGAGAGCCAAGTGGCCAAATCTACGATACGGGCTCCGTTTTCAGGAATCATTGACGATGTGATCAAAGATCAAGGTACGGTTGTGAGCCCCGGACCCGGTTCCGAGATTTTCAGGATTGTGAACCTATCGGATATGTACATTGATGTGGAAGTGCCCGAAGCGCATCTTCCCAATGTAACTCCAGGAAAAATGGTAGATGCCTACTTTCCAGTGTTGGGTGAAACAGTCTCGACCAAAGTGCGCCAGACCGGAAACTTTATCAACCCCAGTAACCGCTCTTTTGTGGCAGAAATCCCTGTGCCCAATACAAATGGACATATAAAACCCAATTTAACGGCGCAGGTGAAAATCAATGATTATACCAATGAAAATGCCATTCTTATTCCGCAAAGTGTTGTTTCAGAAAATGCGGAAGGGGAGCAATATGTATATATCGCTGCTGAAGAAAATGGAGAAGTAATCGCCAAAAAATCGATTATTACCCCTGGTAAGACCCAAGGCGATTTTCTGGAGGTTCTTGAAGGTATTTCGGCCGGGAACCAAGTCATTGTTGAGGGTGCCCGTAGTGTAAGGGATGGGCAAACCGTTAAAGTACTGGACACAACTACAACTGCAAAAAACTAATTGACCAAAATGGAAAAAGCAAAAAAGAACGCAAATAAAGAATTTCGCTTGTCGTCATGGGCCATAGACAATCCGTCTGTGATCTATGTGATGATCGGGCTGTTCTTTATCATAGGGTTGTCTTCCTATTTTTCCATGCCTCGGGAAGATTTTCCCGAAGTGGAAGAAACCAAAATATATGTGAGTACCGCCTATCCGGGCAACACCGCCGAGGATATGGAGCGTTTGATCACCGACCCGTTGGAAGATGTACTCAAGAATATCAGCAACGTGGTTGAAATCACCTCAACTTCACAAGAAGATTACTCCATGATCATTGTGGAGTTCGATGAGGAAATCACTGTTGAAAACGCAAAACAAAAAGTAAAGGACGAGGTCGACACCGAAAAAGCTGGTGAAGATTGGCCCATTTTTAATGGGGCTAAGGTAGAACCCAATGTTTTTGATCTAAACTTGGCAGAGTCTTTCCCGATTATGAACGTGAACCTTACAGGAGACTACCCTGTTGAACGATTAAAAGAGTTTGCCGAATATTTGGAAGATGAAATTGAAGATTTGCCTCAGATCAAGGAGGTAGATATTCGCGGTGCTCAGGACAAGGAAGTTGAGGTAGCTGTCGACGTCTATAAAATGATGGCTTCCCGAGTGAATTTTGAAGATGTAATCTCTGCCATCTCCAACGGAAATATGACCATGTCCGCCGGTAACTTAATCACCAGTGGCCAACGAAGGACCATTCGCATATTGGGCGAAGTTGAAGAACCGTCAGAACTGGAAAACTTTGTGGTCAAGTCAGAGAATGGAGCTATTTATCTGCGGGATATTGCAACCGTTACATTCGCTGAGGAAGATAAAACCACTTATGCCAGGGAACATGGTTCACCCGTGGTAATGCTCGACATCAAAAAAAGATCAGGTAAAAACACCATTGAGGCCTCTGACCTCATTCGTGAATTGGTGGATGAGGCTAGGGAAAATTATTTTCCAAAAGACCTTACGGTCACCATTGCCAACGATTCTTCCAGTAGGACCTTGAACCAAGTGGATGACCTTGTGAACAACATCATCTTTGGGATTATTCTGGTTGTAACTGTGTTGATGTTCTTCCTTGGATTCCGAAATGCCCTTTTTGTAGGTTTTGCCATCCCTATGTCCATGTTTATGTCCTTCATGATCCTTACGGCACTGGGCTATACCCTAAACACCATGATTCTCTTTGGATTGATCATGGGGCTGGGTATGTTGGTGGATAATGGGGTTGTTGTGGTTGAAAACGTATACCGACTCATGGAGCAAGAGGGCATGTCCCGAAAAGAAGCCGCTAAAAAAGGGATTGGGGAAATTGCCATTCCCATTATTATATCTACAGCCACCACTGTGGCCGCCTTTGTTCCTTTGGGAATGTGGCCGGGCATCATGGGCGAGTTTATGATTTTCTTCCCTATTACCTTATCAGTGGTATTGGGCTCTTCATTGTTCGTGGCCATATTTATGAACTCCATGTTGGTTTCGCAGTTTATGCAGATTGGCGAAAAGCAATTGACGCGAAAACAATTGATTCGGCTTAGTATAATTTTAGGCGGTTTTGGTCTATTCATCTTCCTAGTGGGAGGACCCGTTCGTGGATTGGGCACCTTAATGGTAGTTATCGGAATCATGTTCTGGGTATACAAATATTTCTTGAAACCTTGGGCAAGACGTTTCCAATCCAATAGCTTGGTCCGGTTGGAGAACTTTTACGAGGGTCAATTAAAAAGGGCGCTTAGGGGCAAGAATGTTTATTGGTATTTCGGATTTACCTCCCTTCTTCTAATCTTGTCATTTGTGTTTTTTGGAATGTCTTTGGCATCGCAGCGAACCAAAGTGGAGTTCTTTCCAGATAATACCCCCAATGAGATATATGTCTACATAGAATATCCGCAGGGAACAGACATAGACAAGACCAATGCAATCACCAAAGACATCGAGGAAAGAGTGTATGGGGTCACTGGAAGGAGCAAGTACAATAAAGGGGATTTCAATTATTTGGTACAATCCAGTGTATCCCAAGTGGGTAAAGGTGCAGAAAACCCTTTTACCGAAGGAGGTTCTGCCGCAGAAATGCCCCATCGTGGAAAGATTACACTTTCCATGCGGGAATTCAAATATAGAGATGGTCTGGACACCGAGGAGCTACGCCAGCAGATTCAGGATACACAGTCTGGAGTATACCCCGGTGTGACCATTTCGGTTGAAAAAGATGCCGTTGGCCCACCAGCGGGATACCCCATCAACATAGAAATTGAGGGGCAGAACTATGATACCCTGATCAATACTGCCGAGCGGATGCGCAATTTCATCAACAGTAAAAACATTGCTGGTATTGAAGAGCTTAAAATTGATGTGAACAAGGGCAAGCCCGGTATGCAGGTTGAAGTTGATAGGGCCAAAGCTGGTGAGTTAGGCGTTTCCGTTGCACAAGTTGGCCAACAGTTGCGCAGATCCATTTTTGGGGACAAGGCCGGTATTTATAAAAAAGACGGTGAAGATTACGACATTAATGTCCGTTTTAATGAAGACCTCCGTTACAATACCAGTGCCCTGTTTAACCAGAACATTATTTTTAGGGATCCATCCAATGGACAGATAAAGGAAATACCTGTTTCAGCAGTGGCCAATCAGAAGAATACCTCTTCGTTTAGCGCCATTAAACACGTAGACAGCAGAAGGGTTGTCACCGTATATTCTGCTCTAAAACCAGGTTTTACAGATGCTGCGGCCATTGTTGCTGAGATTCAGAATGAAATGCAGGAGTTCAAAGAGCTTCCCCAAGGTGTTAAGATTGATTACACGGGCCAGATTGAAGAACAGAACAAGCAAATGTCATTTTTAATGGGTGCGTTCTTCTCCGGATTAGGGTTAATCATGCTTATTTTGATTTTCCAATTTGGTGGCGTTTCCAAACCAGCCATAATTATGATGGCCATATTTCTAAGTTTTATTGGGGTGTTTGGCGGATTGATCATCACCGGATGGCCCTTTGTGATTATGATGACCATGATGGGGATTATCTCCTTAGCGGGAATTGTAGTGAACAATGGTGTGGTACTTCTAGATTACGCCCAAATTCTTATTGACCGTAAAAAAGTGGAACTTGGCATTTCTGATGATGATTTGTTGAATCGGGAAGACGTTACCAGTGTCATAATCAAAGCTGGTAAAGCACGTTTGCGTCCTGTAATCTTAACAGCCATTACCACAGTTTTGGGCTTGATTCCGTTGGCCATAGGGCTGAACATTAATTTTGTAAAATTGTTCTCCGATTTTGACCCACAAGTTTATATGGGCGGTGACAATGTTATCTTTTGGGGACCATTGGCCTGGACGGTTATTTTTGGTTTGATCGTTGCTACGTTCTTAACCTTGATCATTGTACCCGTGCTGTTCAATATCAGCTACAGGCTTAAAATACGGATACAAAGCTGGAAGGCTAAACACAATACTCCAGAAGTGGTAACCGAATAAAAGGTTTCCATTTAAAAAACAAAAAGCCCCGACCAAAATGGTCGGGGCTTTTTCTTAGACTCTTGTTTGACCTTAATGGTCAATAGAAACAACTTCAGATTGGTTCCAGTTTTTTACATTGACAATTCGATTGTCCGTAAAATCTACTTCTCTTAAAATATCACCTTCCCAAAAGAACCACTTGCCTACTCTTGTTCCGTTTTCATAGGTGCCAGAGGCAAGTTTTTTACCATTCTGATCATACATCAGCCATTCGCCGTGTAGTTTTCCTTTTAATAAATAGCCTGTTTGTGCTATTTCACCGTTTTCGTGAAAATATGTAGCTTTTACCATTTTCCCCACTTTTTCCAAAGTCGGCTCTGTACCTTGCGGATACATACAAACCGAAAACATCACTGCCAAAAAAAATATTGCTTTCTTCATAGTTTATGGGTTTTTAATTCATTCTTTCTCAATCAATAACGATACAAATGTATTTAAATTTTACATTAAATACACTTTAACCTAACAATTAATTTACATTAACTTAACATTAAATATGTAAAACACTGTATCACAATTATATAATGCTATTCAATACGGAAACTTGTAATACATTTTATCGACAAAATCGACCTATTTTTGATGGATAGTCGCTTCAATGTAAATTTAAAGTTAAGAAAAAGTTAGCTAAACATCACCCAACAAAATCATAAAGTTTAGGGGCAACGAGGTAAAATAAGGGTGTTACCACAGAAAATCCCCAGATCTAACCATAGATTTAGGGATTCCTATTAAATTTGCCCTCCAGAACAAATAAGATGTACAGAAGCAATACTTGCGGGGCCTTAAGGGCGTCAAATATCGGGTCAGAAGTTGTGTTGAGTGGTTGGGTCCATAAAGTACGGGACAAAGGTTTTGTAGTATGGGTAGACCTGCGTGATCGCTACGGCATTACCCAATTGGTTTTTGATGCAGACCGTACCTCTAAAGAGCTATTGGAAGAGGCCCGTGAACTGGGGAGGGAAACCGTTATTCAAGCTAAAGGACAGGTCATTGAGCGTGCTTCCAAAAATCCAAACATCCCAACAGGGGAAATCGAGGTATTGGTCAGCGAGCTTACTATCCTCAACAAATCCCTTTTGCCTCCGTTCACCATTGAAGATGAAACGGATGGTGGCGAGGACATCCGAATGAAATATCGCTATTTGGACATCCGAAGAAACCCGGTAAAGAACAATCTTATTTTTAGGTCTAAGGTGACCATGGAGGTGCGCAAATACCTTTCCGATCAAGGTTTTATTGATGTAGAAACACCATATCTCATCAAATCCACCCCAGAGGGAGCTCGTGACTTTGTGGTACCAAGCCGAATGAACGAGGGGCAATTTTATGCCCTGCCTCAATCACCTCAAACCTTTAAGCAATTGCTGATGGTGGGTGGAATGGACAAATATTTTCAGATTGTAAAATGTTTTCGGGACGAAGACCTTCGTGCGGACCGCCAGCCCGAATTTACCCAGATAGACTGTGAAATGGCCTTTGTGGAGCAGGAAGACATCCTCAATACCTTTGAAGGCCTTACCAAACATCTGTTGAAGGAAATTAAAGGTGTGGAGGTGAAAGAATTTCCAAGAATGACCTTTGATGATGCCATGCGACTTTATGGCAATGATAAACCCGACATCCGTTTTGGAATGCAATTTGGGGAACTGAACGAAGTGGCCCAGCACAAGGACTTTAATGTCTTTAACTCAGCCGAATTGGTTGTCGGTATTGCTGTTCCCGGAGCAGCTACCTACACCCGAAAAGAAATTGATGCACTTGTGGATTGGGTAAAGCGGCCTCAAGTGGGTGCCAAGGGCATGGTCTATGTAAAATGTAACGAAGACGGCAGCTACAAATCTTCAGTGGATAAATTCTATGACCAAGACGATTTGGCCAAATGGGCCGATATAACCGGAGCCAAACCCGGTGACCTTATTTGTGTGCTTTCCGGAAACACCAATGAAACCAGAGCTCAGCTCAGTGCACTTCGTATGGAACTGGCGACACGACTTGGCCTTAGAAAACCAGATGAATTTGCCCCGCTTTGGGTAGTGGATTTTCCGTTATTGGAATTGGACGAGGAAACTGGGGATTATCATGCCATGCACCACCCGTTTACATCACCAAAACCCGGTCAGTTGGAACTCTTGGAAACCGACCCTGGTGCCGTAAAAGCCAATGCCTATGATTTGGTGCTCAACGGAAATGAAATAGGTGGAGGTTCCATCCGTATCCATGACAAGCAAGTACAAGCCACCATGTTCAAGCATTTAGGCTTTACCCCTGAGGAGGCCAAGGCCCAGTTCGGATTTTTAATGGATGCTTTTCAATATGGTGCTCCGCCCCATGGAGGAATCGCTTTTGGTTTGGACCGATTGGTAGCTATTTTAGGCGGACAGGAGACCATTCGTGATTTTATTGCCTTCCCAAAAAACAACAGTGGTAGGGATGTAATGATTGATGCCCCTGCCCCCGTTGATGAGGAACAATTAAAGGAACTTCATCTTAAAATGGACCTATAACCATAGCTTTCCATATCTTAGGGTATGCAAAGATTGAGGTTTTTGGCAATATTTTTCTTGGTAGCGACCTTGATGTTATCCGCATGCAAAACGGAAAAAGGAGGAAATAATCACGAGGAAAGCCTGGACAAATACACCCATGACGTTGGGTACATCGACCCATCTACCGCAAGACTGAACAATGGTTTTGAGGTCTGTGACGAAGATAGGATCTATCAATATTACAACCCACAGGAAGCATCGTACAGCAAAGGGAAAAATGGTATAAGGAAATTCATTCAGGAAAACTATATAAATGAGGGGTATACGGATTCGGGATATCTTACCATACGTTTTGTCATCAATTGCAAAGGGAAGACCGGCCGTTTTGTTATCCATGAGAACGACTTGGATCTTAACCCAACAAAGTTGGATTCCAAATTAGTAGAACATATTTTCAACATTACATCTCAATTAAAAGATTGGAATCCGAATATCATACATGGAAGTCCCGCAGATTCATACATGTTCTTAACCTATAGAATAGAAAATGGTGAGATTGTTGAAATATTGCCTTAGCTCCATCTTGGTGATCAGTAGCTCTTGCCAAGAAGTGAGCGATCAAGATAACGCTCTGGCCAGACGTGCCGAAGCAGAACAGGTTTTTAAGGAAGCGCTCCAATATTATCAAGGAACTCCAAATTGCATGCGTTTGATAGAAAAGGCCACTTTAATCGATACCACTTATGCGGAAGCCATTAGGGAGTTGTCTGTGGCCTATTTAAAAAGGGGATTGCCCCATAAATGGAAACCACTGTTTGACCGCGCCGTTCATCACGACCCAAAAACTTGGCTTATGGCACGTGGTGTAATCTACCTAAAAAGTTATAGGAATTACAAAAAGTCCATTGAAGATTTGGATGCGGCAGATGCGTTGACCCCGGATTTTGTAGATTATATCGCAGGTCACAGTATAGACTATTGGCGGGGAATGGCCTATCTGGGTTTAAAAGACTACAAAAACAGCATTCATTATTACGATAAACATATCAAAAAAGAGACCGAAGAAACCGGAGAGGATTGGGTAGAACTGGAAGCGTTTCTGTATCGGGGAATAGCGTATTATGAAACAGGGAAGAAAACCCTTGCCAAGGGTAATTTTCATAAAATATTGCACTATTCTTCAAGGTCTGCAGATGCCAAATACTATCTTGCCAAAATTTTTAACGAAAACGGGCAAAAAGATTCAGCAATAAGCTACATTAAAGGAGCCAAAAAAGACTTTGAACTGGGATTTTATAATCGTAGAAATTATGTGGAGGCACTACGACAAATCTATTGGGAAGATCTGGATGAACTCGAAAAATCCTTGGATGAGTAATTTAATTTTTAGGTGAACCATGCCCAACAATAGAAAAAAATACTTGACCCGTTTTCTGAAATGGCGGTATAAAAATATCTCCAACAAGACCTTCGTTCACCTGATGAGTTTGGTCGTTGGTTTTTTGGCTGGATTAGCGGCGGTCACTCTAAAAAATATTACCTACTTCATTGAATCCCTCCTAAAAATGGGAATCATTTTTTCAGAGAACCAGTTGTACTTTATTTTACCCACCATAGGATTGACTTTTGTTTTTCTCTATGTAAAATTTGTCCTAAAAAAGCCAATTCAACATGCGGTATCGTCCATCATCTTTTCGCTTTCCAAAAAAGGGGGACTACTGGGGGTAAAGGACATTTACACCCCTTTGATTACCGCTCCACTTACCGTTGGATTTGGGGGTTCCGTAGGATTGTTGGGACCGGCGGTAAAATCTGGTTCTGCTCTAAGCTCCAACTTAAGCCGATTATTCCATATTGATACTAAGACGCGTTCCCTCTTAGTGGCCTGTGCTTCGGCGGGGGCCATTTCATCTATTTTTCAGTCCCCTATTGCCGCCATTATTTTTGCCGTGGAGGTCTTTACCTTGGATTTCACCATGATGTCCATGCTCCCACTATTATTGGCTTCCATTTCTGGGGTGCTTACCTCCTATTTCTTTTTGGGAAATGAAGTTCTTTTTAGTTTTTCGCTATCCGAAGGGTTTGAGTTGAACGATACCCCTTTCTATATTTTGCTGGGCGTGGGCACTGCTTTTGCTTCCATCTATTTTACCAAGATGTATTTTGCCATTTTCAATTTCTTTAAACGCTTTAAAAGCCCAAAATACAAACTCTTGGTAGGTGGTATAGCCATTGGAATCATGCTTTATGCCATTCCCCCACTCTATGGTGAAGGTTTTGGTTTTATCAACAGTTTATTGGAGGGCGACCATCTGAAAGCATTGGGCAAAACTCCTTTTGACGACTACACCAGTAATATTTGGGTAGTAATTGCACTCTTGTTTGGAATCACCATTTTCAAAGCCATTGCCATGACCACTACCTTTGCGGCTGGTGGAGCTGGTGGAATTTTCATTCCAACCATGGTCATGGGAAGTGCACTGGGCAATGTGGTGGCCAAGGTCATCAACAATCTGGGACTTGGATTTTCCGTTTCTGAAAGTAATTTTACCCTCATTGGCATGGCTGGTTTAATTGCCGGGGTTATCCACGCTCCTTTGACCGCCATTTTCTTGATTGCCGAAATAACAGGAGGGTACCAACTCTTTGTTCCCTTGATGATTACCGCGTCCATTTCCTATCTCACCACCAAAAATGCTTTGGACTATACCATTTATACCAAGGAATTGGCCAAAATAGGGGCGTTGCTCTCCCACAACAAGGACCAAATGGTTTTGGGTCTCATGCAAATGGACGATGTGATTGAAAAAAACTTTAAACCCGTCCACCCAAATATGTCCCTGGGCGAAATGCTGCACCAATCCGTCTCCAAGTCCAAACGGAATATTTTTCCTGTTTTGGATGATGACAAAAAATTGATTGGGATCATTGTCTTGGATGACATCCGTCAATTTATGTTTGATACGGATCTCTACGAAACCGTTTATGTAAAAAATTTGATGCACGCTCCACCTGAGCATATCTTCTACGGAAAAGACACCATGAAACAGGTGATGAAAAAGTTTCAGGATAGTGGCGCTTGGAACCTGCCCGTCATTAAGGATGGAAAATATGAGGGATTCATTTCAAAATCCAAATTGTTAACGGCCTATCGAAGAAAATTGATCAATTATACCCAATGAAACTCAAGTTCAAACATATAATCGTACTTATAACACTCCTTTCCTTTTCTTCAATTGTATATGGGTTTTCCTTAGGTGAAGAAGAAACCGCATCGGCCCAAAAATACATTGGTTTGGGGACCGTGGGCCTTTTTTTGGTGGCCATGCCCCTTTTCTTATATAAAGAAAGTAAGCGCAAAAACATGAAAGATTACATGCTCAACAAAGACAATATTAAGAAAATGCGAGATAAAGAGGGCAAAAATACTGAGAATCAATAATTTTCTAAGATTTAATACTATATTCATCCAAAGCGTCATAAAAAAGTATACTTTAGTATTTTAACAAATTATTTTTTTAATGACCGGTACAGTAAAATTTTTTAATGGATCCAAAGGTTATGGGTTCATTACAAACGACGAAACAGGAAAAGACATCTTTGTTCATGTAACCGCATTGAACGGAGTAGAATTGAACGAAGGCGACAAAGTAGAATACGTAGAAGAAGAAGGAAGAAAAGGAAGAGTTGCTGCCCAAGTGCAGGTAATCGGATAACAATATTTTATTTTGATTTTGACCAACCCTCGGTTTTATCCGGGGGTTTTTTATTTAGTTTAAGTTTCTTCGCTGGATAAAAAACCGTTTCAGCAATTCTGCTGACTCATTCTCCAAAACTCCCCCAGCAACCTCAGTTTTGGGGTGTAAATGCCCTCCCATTACACTAAAGCCACGCTCCAAATCAGCTGCACCATATACCACTCTGGAAATCTGGCTCCAGTACAACGCACCTGCACACATTTGGCAGGGTTCCAATGTCACATAAAGCGTGCACCCTTGCAGATATTTGCCCCCTAAAAAATTGGCTGCCGCTGTAATGGCCTGCATTTCGGCATGGGCTGTAACATCCTTTAATCGCTCTGTAAGATTATGGGCTCTGCCTATGATTCGGTTGTTCACCACAATAACCGCCCCAACAGGGACTTCTCCATTTTCAAAAGCAATTTCGGCCTCTTGCAGGGCCTTCTTCATAAAATAAGTGTCATCAAACGGATTTTCCACAACTATTTGTAAAGATTTTATGAGATGGCTAAGCTACACATAAAATAATTTTGCCGATTATAGGTACTTTTGTTTTTTAATCATTGGAAAAGCTTTTAACACATATCCGTTCCCCGAAAGATCTCAAAAAACTGTCTTTGGATGAGTTGCCCAAACTTGCCCAAGAACTTCGGGAATTCATTATTGATATTGTAGCTACCAAAGAAGGACATTTGGGGGCCAGTTTAGGCGTGGTGGAACTTACCATTGCCCTGCACTATGTTTTTGATACCCCTACGGATAAGCTCATTTGGGATGTGGGCCACCAAGCCTACGGACACAAAATATTGACGGGCCGAAAGGAAATTTTTGACACCAACCGCCAATTGGGCGGTATTAGTGGTTTCCCAAAACGTAGTGAAAGTGAATATGATGATTTTGGAACCGGACACAGCTCAACCGCCATATCCGCCATCTTGGGAATGGCCATGGCTTCAACATTAAATGGGGAACTTTCCAAACAACATATTGCGGTAGTTGGTGATGCTTCCATTGCGAGTGGAATGGCCTTTGAAGGTTTAAATCATCTTGGGGTTACGGATGTGAACGCCCTTATTGTCCTTAACGATAACGCTATCGGTATTGACCCCAGCGTTGGTGCCCTAAAAAAATATCTCACCAATGTAAAAAAAGGTACCGCCAAAGACGAGAATATTTTTGAATGCCTGAATTTGAAATATTCAGGACCTTTGGACGGGCATGATGTGAAAGCTTTGGTCCACGAATTGCAACGATTAAAAAACGTAGAAGGTCCCAAGCTCCTTCACATTATCACCACCAAGGGAAAAGGTTTGAAAAAGGCAGAAGAAGACCAAGTCGTTTACCATGCCCCAGGTAAGTTTGATAAAGTTACCGGAGAGCGACTCAAAAAATCCCAAGAAGCTGAACCGCCAAAATACCAAGACGTTTTTGGACTTACTTTGGTGGAACTCGCCGAAAAAAACAAAAAAATAGTGGGCATCACCCCGGCAATGCCCACAGGAAGTTCCTTAAAATACATGATGGACAAAATGCCCAATCGCGCTTTTGATGTGGGTATTGCGGAGCAGCACGCCGTAACGCTTGCTGCAGGGATGGCTACACAGGGACTTGTTCCCTTTTGTAACATCTACTCCACTTTTTTACAACGGGCCTATGACCAAGTAATCCACGATGTGGCCCTACAAAACCTTCCGGTCATCTTCTGTTTGGACCGCGCCGGATTGGTGGGTAACGATGGGCCAACCCATCACGGGGTTTTTGATATGGCCTATTTGCGATGCATCCCCAACCTTGTCCTATTTGCTCCCATGAATGAAATGGAGCTCAGAAACATCATGTACACCGCCCAGATGGGATTGCAAAACCCCATTGCCATTCGGTATCCAAGGGGGCGTGGCGTAACTTTGGATTGGAAAAACAAGGTTGAGCCCATTGAAATGGGTACGGCACGTTGTTTACGGGAAGGTTCCAAAATAGCCATCCTGTCCATCGGCCATATTGGAAATGAAATTGTTCGGGTTTTGGATACTTTAGATAATCCAGAAGCCATAGGTCATTACGATATGCGCTTTGTAAAACCTTTGGACAAAAATACCCTTCGCACTATTTTTAAAACGTATGATCATATCATAACAGTTGAGGATGGTTGCGCCATGGGTGGGTTTGGTTCAGCAGTGCTCGAATTTGCCAACGAAGAGCAATGGACAAAATCCGTTAAAATATTCGGTGTTCAAGATCAGTTTGTTGCACAGGGAACAATACCCGAAACACAGCAACTGGCTGGTATAGATTTTGATGCCCTTCATTCCTATATAAAATCAACCTTAGACCAATGCGATTAAACTGCTTTCTAATTCTATTCTTTGCCGTTCTGCTATCAGCGAAGGCACAAGTTGCCCCTTATAAGGTGTTTGAGCTTAAATCTGATAGTACAGATTATGTTTTTAAGGTGATACGCATTAAAGATGTCAAACTAAAATATGTGACAAGGGGCGCAAAGCTCACCGACCCAAGGGCTGTTTTAAACCGTGTAAAACCTGTGCAGAAGTGGTACAGGCGTTTTGAACCGACCTCTTTTTGGGAAAAGGTCAATGAGTTTGGGTTGAACATCAACGAGGTTTCCTTTGTGAATTGGAACGCAGGGGGCGACAACTCTGTTTCGGCCTTGGCCAGTATGCGATTTAAGCGTAACTATAAGTTTAGATACCTGAACTGGAACAACGAAGCCATACTTCGATATGGTCTCAACGCGCAAGAAGGTCGAAAACTGAGAAAAACAGATGACCAAATCAGGCTTTCATCTACCATAAGTTTTAGAAAGGACACCCTTACCAATTGGTATTATTCGGTCAAGACCAATTTTAACACACAGTTTTCCAATGGTTTTAAATACCCGGATAGGGAAAGCCCCATTTCCAGGTTCATGTCTCCTGGATATCTTTTTGTAGGTATTGGTACATCATACATTCCTCCGGAAGATAAGTTCAACCTGTATATTTCACCTGCCACTATGAAATCTACCTTTGTTTTGGATGAAGTACTTTCCAATCAAGGGGCCTTTGGTGTGGAAGAAGGCGAGCAGCTATTCTTGGAACTTGGTTTTCTTATTACCAATACATGGGAAAAGGAAATTCTCCGGAATGTATTCATGAACCACAGGATAAACCTGTATACGGATTACATTAGAAGTTTTGGAAACATTGATGTGGATTGGGAGATGAACTTCAACTTAAAGGTCAATGACCATATCAATGCCAATATTGGCACACACCTAATTTATGATGACGACATTAAATTTGACGAAGTAATCGCAGATGATGGCACGGTCGTAGACCCTGGAGTACCCAGAATTCAGTTTAAGCAATTATTGGGCGTAGGGCTGCTCTTCAGTTTCTAGATTTTTCGTCCCGTTAATTTATCATGGATGTGCACTGCGGCACTGTCCGATAAACTGGCCACAAAACAACTGGTGTCCAACAAGATTTTGTAGATTGAGGTGTCCGCATTTCTGTAATTTTCAGGCAGACTTTTAATCAGCAAGCGATCATAATTGCTGTCATTGCCTTCTTTAGTATTGATCAATGCGTTAGTATAAATGTCCAACAAATCAGAAATTATTCGATACCCTGCCAACTCTTTATCCACTACTTCTGTGGATTGGTAAATTTTTTCAACGCTCAGTTTTATGATGTCCTCTACCTGCGCCTGATACTTTCCTTTGTCCAACAAAGCCGAATCAAACTCCCCCCTAAGAATATCCGCTTCGTTTTGCACAAAGACATCCACAGCGTCCCTGATCAAGGTATTGATCGCCAAGGCCCGCAAATAGCTCAATCTATCACTGGAATGGGTCATGGCGTTGTACTTTTTGGTGTTGATATTGTCCCGCACCAAATTAATAAGATACTCCAAGGCGTATTCCTCTGGAATAAGCCCCAAATGAATACCGTCCTCAAAATCTATGATCGTATAGCAGATATCGTCAGCTGCTTCCACCAAATAAGTCAACGGATGCCTAAAAAACCCAATTCCGGGATTATCAGGGTTAGGTGCCAAGCCTATTTCCTCCACAACCTCTTGAAAGAAATCCTTCTCCGATTGAAAAAACCCAAACTTTTTGTCGGCTATGTGTTTAGATGGTTTTTTGGGCAATGATGCCTTGGGATATTTCATAAAGGCGCCCAAAGTGGCATAGCTTAACCGCAACCCGCCGGGAACCCCTTCCCTAGCCTCGGTCAATAACTTAAACCCATTGGCATTTCCTTCAAAATCAACTAAATCCTGATATTGCTCTGGGGTTAGTAATGCCTGATAACTTTGGCCTTTTCCTTGTTTAAAATAATTCCCAATGGCTTTTTCTCCACTATGGCCAAAAGGAGGATTGCCAATATCGTGAGCCAAGGCAGATGCCGCCACGATTGCCCCAAAATCATTAAAATGATAGCCATGCACCTCGGACAAATAGGGATACTTGGATAAAATTTGTTGTCCCGCAGTCCGGCCCAAACTCCGCCCTACTACGGAAACCTCTAAACTATGGGTAAGACGGGTGTGCACAAAATCCTTATTGGAACCTACGCTTATGGGCATGGGAACCACTTGGGTCTTGTCTTGGAGACTTCTAAATGCCGAGGAAAAAATGATGCGATCATAATCCACCTCAAAACCCAAACGGGTCTCTTCTTGCTCTTTGCGGAGTCGTTTATGGGTATCCCCTTGTCGTTTTAAGGAAAGTAGCTGTTCCCATTCCATTGGCGATCTATTTGTAACGCAATATACGATCAACCTTTATCAACTCAAAAGAAAGAAATGCTATCGCTGTTATCTTCCACAATATTAGAAGTTTTAATGATTACTTAAACTTAACATTACGGTTAAGAAATATCCAGCGAGGACTTTTGAAGTTTATTTAAGGATTTCTTTACGGATATTAGTTTTTGTCGACTATTCTTCGAAATCCTAAGGGCTGCCTTTTCGGGCGGCCCTTTTTTTGTCGTAATACTTCCTTAAAATAACATAAAAGAAACGTTATCTTAACATTGAGTGTTGTTCTTTGCAGCGACAAAAACTAGTACCGTAATGTATACCAAAAAGTTAGCCCTTTATGGGTTTTTCTTTCTTTTTCTATGTGTTCCTTTTTCTTATTCGCAGGAACTTCAACCTTCAACTTTTGGCAACGGTTTGTTAAACTTTATGGGCAAAGACAGCACTTGGTCTACAAAGGTAGGGGTAAGAATGCAACTTTTATCCATTTCAAACTGGAGCAAGGATGAGGAAGGGTATGGAAATCCAGAACAAAACTTCTTGGTCCGTAGGGCACGACTCAAATTTGATGGTTTTGTTTATTCTCCCAAACTTGTTTACAAAATAGAGCTCGGACTTTCAAATCGAGATATTTCAGGAGGGTCGCAGTTCACCAGTAATACGCCCAGATATATTTTGGACGCGGTGGTAAAATGGAACTTTTACCAAAATTTTGTGCTGTGGTTTGGGCAAACCAAACTTCCAGGAAATATAGAAAGGGTCATTTCATCAGGAAACTTGCAACAAGTAGACCGTTCCTTGCTCAATAGTAGATTTAACATTGATAGAGACATGGGGTTTCAGTTAAGACATCATTTCACATTGGGTAAAAAGATGTTGGTACGGGAAAAATTTGCCTTTTCCCAAGGAGAGGGCAGAAATGTTACCGAAGGTAATCTTGGTGGCCATCAATATACTTCACGGCTTGAATTATTACCATTTGGTAAATTTATCTCAAATGGCGATTACATCGAAGCTGATCTAAAACGGGAAAAAACCGTAAAGCTAATGCTCGGTGCTACATATGACATTAACAAAGACGCTGTGAAAACCAGAAGCAATATGGGCAACTATATGTTCAATGATGTGGGGCTTTACCAAACCGATATATCTACTGTATTTCTGGATTTTATGTTGAAATACAATGGATTCTCATTTATGGGCGAATATGCCCATCGTGATTCGGACAATCCTGTTGCCCTAAATTCGGATGGTACCGAAACAGGTGATGTGGTACAAGTTGGAAATGGCCTAAATCTGCAGACGGGTTACCTTTTTAAAAATAATTGGGAAGTTTCAGGACGGTATACAAATATTAACCTAGATGAAGCGATTACAGGCAAGGGAAATGAACAACAATACACCTTGGGACTTTCAAAGTATATAGTAGGACATAAATTAAAAGTGCAAACCGATTTAAGTTATTTAACTTTAGGCAATGGAGGTGATGAGTTAATGTGGCGCTTACAAATGGAGGTTCACCTCTAAAAGATAACCTTAACATAACTTAGGCATTGGTCATTATCAAGATATTTGAACAATTTTTTCTGAAGTATTAGCTATGGATAATATTTACCTCGTAATAATGGTTGCCCTGGCAGTTTTGGCCATTACAGATTTGGTCGTTGGCGTTAGTAATGATGCCGTAAATTTCCTTAATTCTGCACTGGGATCAAAAGCTATTTCCTTTAAAACTATAATGGTGGTGGCCAGTATTGGCATTGCTTTGGGTGCCATGTCATCAAGTGGCATGATGGAAGTGGCCCGAAAAGGGATTTTTAACCCTTCGGAATTCGTTTTTGCGGAAATCATGATCATTTTCATGGCCGTAATGATCACGGATGTACTGCTGTTGGATTTTTTCAATACACTTGGAATGCCTACCTCCACTACAGTATCTATCGTTTTTGAACTGTTGGGCGCCGCTGTAGCCATGGCTTTGATCAAAGTTTCCGGCACAGGTGGTGGCATTGAAGCCTTGGGAAGCTACATTAACACGGGCAAGGCCACAGAAATTATTTTGGGCATCTTGCTCTCCGTGGCCATTGCATTTACCGTTGGTGCCGTGGTGCAATTTGTTTCCAGGCTTTTGCTTTCTTTCCGATTTAATGAACAACCCAAATGGATAGGTTCCATTTTTGGTGGATTGGCCATAACGGCAATTATTCATTTTATATTGGTAAAGGGATTAAAAAGTGCCAATTTGTTCAATGGAACGTTAACCGAGCTTGCCTCAACCCAACCCGAGCTTTTCTTATTGGGAAATTTTATCTTTTGGGGCATTGTTTCGTTGATTCTTACCACCACATTTAAATTTAATATCTATAAGATCATCATTATTTTGGGAACCTTTGCCTTGGCCATGGCCTTTGCGGGGAACGATTTGGTGAACTTTATTGGTGTGCCCATTGCCGCATGGCAATCTTTTCAAGATTGGCAAGCTTCTGGGGCAGCAGCTTCGGAATATTCCATGGGCGGACTTGCAGCAGCTGTTCAAACCCCAACGTATTTATTGTTGATTTCTGGGTTGGTAATGATCGTTACCCTTTGGTTATCCACCAAAGCCCGTTATGTCACAGAGACCGAAATAAACCTGGCCCGTGAAGGAGAGGGAGAAGAGCGTTTTCAACCTAATTTCTTGTCCCGTCAAATAGTAAAATTCTCTATGACGGCTTTTGACAATCTTTCCAATGTGGCTCCAAAGGCCATAACAAAAAGGGTTTCTTCAAGACTCACCAAGCCCAACCAATATGTTCCAAAAGGCAAAGTGCAGGACATGCCCGCTTTTGATATGGTAAGAGCTTCCGTAAATCTTATGGTGGCCAGTGTCCTTATTTCTGTGGCCACTTCCATGAAATTGCCATTGTCAACTACATACGTAACGTTTATGGTAGCTATGGGAAGTTCGTTGGCAGATAGGGCCTGGGGCTCTGAGAGTGCCGTATATCGGGTGGCCGGAGTGCTCAATGTAATTGGCGGATGGTTTTTTACCGCCATTTCCGCTTTTGTGGCGGCTGCCACTATTGCCTATTTGCTTCATATAGGAGGCTTTATTGCGCTTGTGGTCCTTTTGGTCTTTGCCGGGATTCTTTTAGTGAGAAATTATTTGAGCCATACCCGTAAAAAAGTAGAAAATAAGGTCGAGGACATCTTAAGAAAGGCCGAGAGCAGCTCCATACAAGGAGTGATTGAAGAAAGTGCCACCAATATTGCCAGCGTGGTGAAAAGAAGCAACAAGATCTACACAGGAGCCATTAACGGTTTGGCCAAGCACGATCTGGAAGCATTGAAAAAGAACAACAAGGGAATTAAAAAGTTATCCAAAGAAGTGGATGGACTTAAAAACAACCTGTATTACTTCATTAAAAACTTGGATGAATCCAGTGTGGGTGGAGCCAGTAATTTTTACATTACCTTGCTGGGTGTGCTTCAGGATTTTACCCAATCGCTGGAATATATTTCCAAAGTAAGCTACACCCATGTACGCAACAATCACAAAAAGTTGAAGTACAATCAAATTAAAGAGCTTAAGGATCTAGACCACCATTTAGAAGGTCTGTTTGCCAAGACCACGGAAACCTTCAGTAATAAATCCTTTGAAAATATTGCCAGTATCTTAAGTGAAAAGGATCACTATTTTGACTTGATTTCTGACAAAGTGGAAAAACAGGTGGCCCGTACAAGAACTGAGGAGACCAGTCCAAAGAACACCACCTTGTACTTTTCACTGCTTACGGAGAGCAAGGATATGGTAAAAGCCACCATAAAGCTATTAGATCTTTATTATTCTGAACACGACAGCACTGTGGAGCCTGCTCGCATAGAAAAACCGGAAGACAAATAAATCGCTTACTTTTGTTTTTATGCGCTATTTAGTTCTATTCATGGCACTGTGCCTTGGCAACATTTCACTGGCTCAGGACATTACCGCCGAACAGCTTTTGGACAAGACCATTGCGTTTCATGACCCCAATGGCAATTGGAAGACCTTTGATGGATCATTCAAGGTACTCATGAAAAGTCCCAGCTCCAGTGATCGATTGAGCACAATAACACTCAACGCTCCAAAACAACAATTTAGTCTCGAGGTAGAAAAGGATGATGATTCTTATGGATATCACTTTGAAAAAGGAAATTGTACCGCTTTTCTTAATGGTTCCACTGAAATTAGTGAGGAGGACAAAAAAGCCTACAGACTTACTTGCGAACGTGGTGTAACCATGAAAAACTACTACACCTACCTTTATGGGCTTCCCATGAAACTCAAGGATCCTGGCACCCTTTTAGACGATGTGGTGCAAATGAAAACCTTTAAAGGCAAGGAATATTTGGTGTTGAAGGTCACCTATGAAAAAGGTGTAGGCAGCGATGTGTGGTATTTCTATTTTGACCCGAAAACCTACGCCATGGAAGTGTATCAATTTTACCATGATGAAAGCAAAAATGATGGGGAATACATCCTTTTGGAAGACTTGGAGGACATCAACGGCATACAAATGCCTAAAACACGAGCATGGTATCTAAACAAGGACAACAAATATCTGGGAACCGATATTTTGACCAAGTCTTAGTCAAAAGAACTTACCTACCTGTAAAAATTCATTTCATCCATGTATTTCCAAACGGTGTAGGGCAATAATGGCCTTACAATTTTCCCCTTTTTATGTTCCCTGCGAATAAAGGTGGAGGAAATCTCCATAATAGGTGCGTTTACCTTGGTAATCTTTGGATGGTCCTCAAACTGATGTTCTATCTTTCCTTCCGAAATTCTGGGATACACATAAATGGAATAATGCTCCAAAATGGTCTCATAGTTTTTCCATTTGTGAAAGCTTTTCAGGTTATCCTCTCCCATAATCAGTGAAAATTGATGGTCTTTCCCGTAGTTCTCATCCAAGTGCACCAGCGTATTTATGGTATAATTGGGCTGTGGCAAATCAAACTCAATCTTGCTAGGTTTTAATTTGGGATACTCCTGTACCGCCTCATACACCATTTGGTAACGGTGATGGTCATCCAACAAGGATTGCTTGGTCTTGAACGGACTTTGTGGGGTAATCACAAACCAAACCTCATCTAAATCTGAAAACTCCACCAGATGGTTCGCTATCACCAAATGGCCAATATGAATAGGGTTGAATGTTCCAAAGAAGAGCCCTACCTTTTTCATGGTGCTAATCTTCTTTTGAATCTGGGGTTTTTGCGCCCACAAAATCGGCCACCAAAGCATGTGCTTCTTTCAAGGCTACATCCAAATCATAGTTTTTAATGATTTTATCGAACTGGGGGGCCGTGGCCAATTCCACGGAGGCTTTCGCTATTCGCATATTGATTTTATCGTCGCTTTCTGTGCTTCGCTTTTTGAGTCTGATCTTGAGTTCGTCCACACTGGGCGGCTTCACAAAAACGGCCAAAGTCTCTTCTGGAAATTTCTTTTTTATTCGAAGTCCGCCTGAAACATCAATATCAAAAATGACATTTTTCCCTTCAGCCCAAAGACGTTCCACTTCAGTCTTCAAAGTGCCATAAAAATTATCGCGATAGACTTCTTCCCATTCTAGAAAATCGCCTTGTTTAATGTGCCTTTTAAATTCAGAAATGGACATGAAATAATAATTCTCACCATGTTTCTCCTTACCTCTTCGGGGTCGGGAAGTAGCTGAAATAGAAAAGGCCAAGTTCAATTCGGGCTGGTCCAACAAATACTTGACGATGGTAGTTTTTCCACTACCCGAGGGTGCTGAAAAAATAATAAGTTTACCACCTTTTGTCATAGTACATTAAGCATTTGTTCCTTGATTTTTTCCAATTCATCCTTCATTTGCACCACCAATTGCTGCATGGGTGCATAATTGGCCTTAGAGCCAATGGTATTGATTTCCCTTCCTATTTCTTGGGCGATGAATCCCAACTTTTTTCCATTGGAGTCGTCGGATTTCAAAGTAGTTTCAAAATAATTTAAATGATTGGCCAAGCGTACTTTCTCTTCGGTAACATCGTATTTTTCTAAATAGTAAATGAGTTCTTGCTCAAAACGGTTTGCGTCCAATTCAACCTTAAGGTCTGCCACAGCCCTTTCCAAACGCTCACGAACGGTTCCCAATCGCTCGGGGTCCATAGCATTGACCTCCTCAAGTAGTGATGTTAAATTTTTGATGCGTTCCACAAAATCCTGCTCCAGCACCTTGCCTTCTTCGCTTCTAAATGAATTGATTTCAGAAAGCGCTTGTTTCATGGCCTCCTTTATGGCCTCATACTCGGTTTCATCAATATCGTTTTTATCCGTTTTAAGGGTGTCTGGCATCCGCAATGCCAATTCAAGTAACTTTATATCATCACCCTTAGCAATTTGCGCCAATTGGTCCATATAATTTTTAACCACACCCTTATTGACCTCGGCCGTGGTTTCTTCTCCGGTAATCTCAACATAAAGTCCCAAATCCACCTTTCCACGTACAAGCACATCAGCTATCATCTTACGGAGCTCTAATTCCTTTTCACGATACGATTGTGGAATTCTGGCATTGATGTCCAAACTCTTACTATTGAGCGATTTGAGTTCTACAGTAATTTTCTTGGATGGAAGCTGGGCCACATGCTTCCCAAAACCTGTCATGGACTGAATCATATAGAAATGTATATTTCGCCAAAGGTAACCAAAATAGCTTTTGGCCCCTTGACCTTCATGAAAGTGGGTTTAGGTAACAAAAAATTAATCCAACTCTCTTACCCAAATGTTTCTGTAGCTCACCCGGCTGTTATCGCCATGGTCCTGAAGCCGAAGCGGGCCTTTGCCATGCACCGGATTTTTTGGCCAACCAATATAAGGGGTTGTTCCCTTAATTTCTACATGATCTTGGATAAGTACACCATTATGAATCACCGTAAGCGTTCCTGATTTTACTTTCTGACCTTTCTCAAAAACAGGTTGATGGTAAATAATATCGTAAGTGTTCCAATTTCCAGTTGGTACGGAGGCCATGGCCAATGGGGTGTGTTGTTTGTAAATAGATCCCACCTGTCCGTTCACGTAGGTGTCGTTATTGTTATTGTCCAACACCTGCACTTCGTACAATCCGGAAAGAAAAATGCCGCTATTGCCCCTACTTTGATTTTCACCTTGTATTTCTGCGGGGGATTTCCATTCAATATGGAGCTGTATATTTCCAAAATTTTGTTTGGTCTGTATGTCTCCGGTTCTGTTTTTTACCGTCATGCTACCATCCTTGTTCACCATCCATTTGGCCGCAGTGCTATCGGCAGCACTAATCCAGTTATCCAAGTTACTGCCATCGAAAAGAACAATGGCATCACTGGGCGGTGCCCCATCCTTTCCAGGAGTTACAACAGGTACAACAGGCTCATAGAACTCGGTTTGTTCCGGTTTGGTGGGCTCCTCTTCTAGTTGGGCAAAACTGTTTGTGGCGATAAGCACCAACAAAACCAATAGAATACTTCTTAGTTTTTGCATCTTATAACTCTTTAATCTTAATATTTCTGTAACCGATTACAATGGGTTCCCCATGGTGTTGCAATGCGATTTTTCCTGTTTTGAATTCACCAAAACCTTCCCAATCGGCAAACTTGGACTTGGAGACCATTTCTTTCCAAGCTTCTCCATTTACAGGAAATTCAGCAACTGTGTTGTCGTTTAAAACTACACTGCCCTCGTTGGTTTCATGGTTTATGGCAATCACCATACGATTCCACTCCCCAACTGGTTTTACGGCAGTCGAATCCGTAGGAATCATATCGTACAAGGCCCCTGCCTGGCGGGTTGGACCATTTTTTCCATCGGGGTGACCAATATTGTCCAATACTTGGATTTCGGGCCCAGTACTATACGGCTCACCATATTTTTCATCTTCCACCACACCCCACATAACGCCACTGTTGGCACCTTCGGTCACCATCCATTCCAAGGATAGCACAAAGTTGGTGTATTCCTTATCGGTGACAAGGTTATAGTGCTTCCCTTCTGACTCATCCAAGGAAGGATCAAAAATCATGGCACCATCCTCCAATTTCCAAGGTGCACCTACTTCTTCGCCATTGTAAATGTGCCAGCCATCAAAAGATGAACCATCAAACAAAACGGTCCACTCCTCTTCTGGAGGTACGGGAGCAGCTTCGCTTTCAACACCAGCCATTGGATCTGAATCAACTTCTTGGTTTTTCTCTTTTCCTTTGCAACCCAAGACCATGACCGCCAAAAGAATTCCTATGGCTATTCTCATAATCCTAAGATGTTTTTAAGTTTTTGCGTATCAATATCGGCTCCTGCAAAATCATCGAAGGTTTTTTGGGTAGCCTCGATAATGTGATCTTGAATGAACTTAGCGCCTTCACGAGCCCCTTGTTCTGGACTTTTGATGCAGCATTCCCATTCCATTACGGCCCAAACATCGCATCCGTATTGGGTTAATTTGGAAAAAATGGTCTTAAAATCGATTTGGCCATCGCCCAACGAACGGTAACGTCCTGCTCTGTCTCCCCAATCGTTATACCCTCCGAAAGCACCTTTTTTCCCGGTAGGATTAAATTCGGAATCCTTTACGTGGAACGACTTGATAAACTCGTGGTAAAAATCGATATACTCAATGTAATCCAATTGTTGTAGCACAAAATGACTTGGATCGTACAGAATGTTTACCCTTTTGTGGTTGCCTGTGGCTTTTAGAAAGCGCTCAAAAGTATCACCATCATGAAGGTCTTCACCTGGGTGAATTTCGTAGCAAACATCCACGCCTTCTTCATCAAAATGGTTTAGTATGGGCATCCATCTTTTGGCCAATTCCTCAAAACCCAATTCTACCAAACCAGGTGGCCGCTGTGGCCAAGGGTGCATGGTATGCCAAAGCAAGGCTCCAGAGAATGTGGCATGGGCATTCAATCCCAATCTTCTACTGGCCGTTGCTGCTTTTTTTACGGTATCAATGGCCCACTCGGTGCGTTGCTTAGGTTTTCCATGAAGTGCTTCCGGCGCAAAATTGTCGAACATAATGTCATAGGCAGGGTGAACCGCCACCAATTGTCCCTGCAAGTGGGTAGACAATTCCGTTATCTCAAGGCCATAGGAGTTTATTTTCCCCTTGAGCTCATCACAGTAATCCTGACTTTCGGCGGCTTTGTCCAAGTCAATCAGGAAGGATTCCCATGTTGGTATTTGAATTCCTTTATAGCCTAGGCTTGATGCCCATTTGCATAATCCATCCAAAGAATTGAACGGTGGTTGACTGTCTACAAATTGTGCTAAAAATACAGCCGGTCCTTTGATAGTTTTCATTTAATTTGGTTTTATGAATCGACAAATCCGCAAAATTTTGCGATTTATCCTCTATATTTAAAAAAATTCTATGATATTTTTATTCCCCATGTAGAAAACATAAATATAGGAATTCGCCAACAATTAAAACAACATAAAGTTTTATAAAATACCTGCTTATGGAAAATGCATCTGCCCGGAATCTGTGGGGCGACTTTTTGGACGCCCATTTGGAGTTTGCTTCAAAAGATGCTCCCAAAGTCATTCGTTTTTACGATAATGAAGAAGATGCGAATACCTGTGTCGATTTAATCTGCAAAGAAACCAAAAGAGCGGTCTCACATTCTCTTATTGGATTGCAACAACGCAAGGAGCCATTGCCTAAACTTGGCGATTTTTCCGTGGTTACCGATTGGGAGGGAAATGCCAAGTGCATTATACGAACCACTTCGGTAAAATTGGTCCCGTTTTTTGCCGTTCGGGAAGAACAAGCCCGGTTAGAAGGTGAGGGTGATAAAAGTCTAGAGCATTGGAAAAAGAAACATTGGTCCTATTTCTCCCGTGAACTTGCCCAATTTGGAAAGATTCCCCGCGAAAGTATGATTGTGGTGTTTCAAGGAATCGAACTGCTTTTTAAACGATAAAAAAATGGCCGCTAGTTGCGGCCATTTTTCATTATTGTTAAGGGATTGGCTACTCCATATCCACCCAAACGTTGCCTTGCTTGTGCGAGGCCACCGTACTCTCAATGAAATTAAGTCCTCGGACACCATCCAGCATGGTAGGGAATTCCCCATCATTATACTTTTCTCCCCGAATCGCCCTCGCAGCGCCGAGATAGATATTCGCCATGGCATCAAAAATACCTTCTGGATGTCCGGGAGGCAACTTGGTACCATCCAAGGAAAGTTCAGAGTTATAGGCATGCCCTGGCTTGTAGATTTGTACAGGTTCTGTATCGCTCATTTTATAAAGGAAATTAGGTTTTTCCTGCTCCCATCTAAAAGCCCCTTTTTCACCATAAATGGCAATGGCCAGACCATTTTCCTCACCAGTGGCCACCTGACTTGCCCTAATTACCCCTTTTACATTTTTGTCCATACGTATGAGAACCGTTCCGTCCACATCCATAACATTGTCATCATACATGTAGTTGAAATCGCATAACAGGGATTTTATTTGAAGTCCAGTGGTAAACTCAATCATGTTGAAGGCGTGCACCCCTATATCTCCCATACAAGAACTGATTCCCGCTTTTTTGGGATCCAATCGCCAGACGGAAGACCGTTTTTCCTTATCGTGGATAATGGCATTGATCCAACCTTGGTAATATCGGGCATCCACTTTGTGGATTTTACCCAAGGCTCCTGCCTTGATCATTTCCCGCATTTGACGCACCATAGGGTAACCTGTATACGTATGCGTCACAGCGAACACCTTTCCTGATTTGGCCAAAAGATCCTGTAAAATCTTGGCTTCTTCGTAAGTGGTGGTCATTGGCTTTTCGCAAATGACGTGGAACCCGTTCTCCAATAGTTTTTTAGCCATTGGAAAATGCAGGAAATTCGGCGTTAAAATGGAACACACTTGAATCCGCTCATCTTCTGGAAGCTTCAACTCCTCCTCTACCAACGCATCAAAATCCTTATAGATACGGTTGGTAGGAACATCAATCTCCTTTGCAAAATTTACGTTGTCCTCATAATTTGGGTTGAAGACCGCCCCTACGATTTCATAGTTGTCATTAATGAAGGAGGCTACTCTGTGCAATACTCCAATGAGGGAATCTCCACCACCTCCAAGAATTCCAAGTCTAATTTTTTTTGGCATTTCCGTTTTTATTTATTCTTATCAATTCAATTTTTAAACAACTTCTTCTGATGCATGGCCTTGGGGCACTCGTCTTTCCTCCAGCTTTTTTCGGAACAAAAACAGGATGAGGAACAACACACCCACTGTTAACGGAAAGAACATCATTTTTCCCAAGGTTGCTTTTCCTGCGGCTAGCTCGGCAATTTGCTCCGTTAACCCTGAAGAAAGTGCCACCTCCTTGGCATCATCCAACCATGTACCGATAACGGGCTGCCATATGGAAGTGGAAAACATTCCGGCTCCACCGACCAATGACATTCCAAGCGCACCTGTCTTGGGCAAATACTCTGAAGTAAACCCAATCATGGTAGGCCAAAAATAACAAACTCCCAACGCAAAAAGAACTGCAGCCAGGTAAATCATGGATCCTTCGGCTATGCTCATGCTATATACTGCAGCTGTGGTAATGATGGCAGACATCAAAAGCACACCAATCGGGTTTAATCTGTGTACGATGGGTCCCGCAAAATAACGACCTATGGCCATAATTCCCGTTACCATGGCCAAAACCAACATTGGGCTCGCCCCTGAATTGCCCAAAATAGTTTCTACCCATTGTTGTGGACCAAATTCAGAAATCGCGGTCAAAGTCATACAAATCAATATGAAAATGAAAAGAGGATCCAACAATGATTTGATATTGGTGGCTGTATCTTTTTCAATGTGTTCGCTTTCAGGAAGTTCTTGTTTAAAGAACATGTATCCATAGATAAGTGTTGGAATAAGCATAACGCCAATCTGCAATTGCCATCCCATACCAAAGTCGGTCATGAACTTGGAAATCAGGGAACCTATCACAATCCCTCCGGGAAACCATACGTGGAATTTGTTGAGCATGGCTGTACGGTTCTTGGTGTACATGTCTGCAATCAATGGATTACAGGCCGCTTCAACGGCACCGTTGGCAAACCCAATAAAGAATGTGGAAATGATAAGCGTCCAAAAGCCTCCGGCCACAATGGTCAGCACCAATCCCAAAAGGTGGAATACAAATGCACCCACCATAAGTTTTTTGGCGCCCAATTTATTATAAAGCAGTCCTCCAATAATCATGGCAACAGGAAAGCCTAAAAAGGCCATACTGTTTATCCAGCCCAACTTTTGGTTGGAAATCTCGAACTCCTCACCCAATTGGGTTAATATCCCCGCCCGAATGGCAAAGGTCATGGCGGTAACCACAAGCGATATACACGCCGCTATAAAAATTTGATTCTTGTTTACTTGTTTCATTAGGTTTAATTTATTCAGTTAATTATTGTTTGTATGATATGTTTTCGTTTTGATAAAAAATCATGAATGAAAAGTGGGAACTTTAATTTTATACTCATAGGCAGACTATCTTTTATAAAATATATAGTCCAAAGGTTCTGGTATGATACCTGAACCCCTAAAATCCATTAAAATTTGTCCTCTATGATGGGTTGAATGGTTCACTATGTGAAAAAGAATATCCTTTAGTTCATTGGCAAAGGTTCTCCCCTCACTGTTTTCATATTCCACTCTTTTGTTAAGATCATCTGCATTGGTGATGATTTCAAAGGATGTCCTTTGGTTATCATAATGAATGTCTTCCCAATCTTCAAAAGGATGTTCTTGCCAGACCGTATATTTTACCGGGGATTCCAAAATCCGTTGGTTCCAAATATGGTGTGCATTTAGGATATGACTAAAAAGACGAGTGCAGTTCTCCGGGATATTCTCCTGGGAACCACACTGTGCAATCAATTTTTTGTTGCAATAGAAATTATAGTCGAAGAGTTGTTGTAAAAATCCCTTCATACAGCCTTTAACTTATAGAGGTTGGTCAAAGCAATTCTTCCAATAGCTTTTTAGTGGCCAAGATACCTTCTTCCTCGCTCAGTTCATTTCCTTCGTATTCCACATCGATGAATCCAGTATAGCCTGAATCTTTAACGATTTTGAGCATTCTTGCAAAGTCTATGGTGGTCTCTTTGCCTTCTTCATCAAAACCATACGATTTGGCACTGACGCCTTTGGCATAGGGCATTAATTCGGCAACACCTTTGTACCTGTCATATTCCTCAACACATTTGGATTGGTAGTAATCGCCTGATGCTCTTTTGATGCAGAAATTACCAAAATCCGGCAATGTGCCACAATTCTCCATACCCACTTGTTCAATCACTTCAACCAATAGTCCCGCATTGGATGAAAGCCCACCGTGATTTTCAACAATAACATTAATATTCTTGCCCATGGCATAGGTGGCCAATTGTGTTAACCCATCAACGGAAGCCGATACCCAAAGCTGAGGGTCTTGGACCCCATTTAGATTTATACGTATGGAATGACAGCCCAAAGCTGCAGCTGCATCTACCCACTTATGGTGGTTTTCTGCGGCTTCTTTTCGTTCATTCTCGTCCGCTGCGGCCAAATCACCTTGGCCATCAACCATGATCAACAAGTTCTCAAGACCATATTTTTCACTTTCAGTTTTACATTTTTCCACAAAAGTAGCCATGGCAGCATCGGAAAAATCATCCTTTTCCAAAGTTGGGTAATACAGCTGGCTTACATATTCAAGGCCATCAAAGCCCCATTCGTTGGCCATTTCGGCAAATTTGTAGGGGTCTACCCCTTCCTCCCTGACCATTCTGTGGATAGACCATTGGGCCAAGGAAAGTTGATAAGCAGGTTCGGTTGTTTCAACTTTTACCTCCTCGGATATTTGAGTATCAGAGGTTTCCTTTTTTTGGTTCTGCTTGCAGGAATAAAATCCTGATGCCAAAATCACCATAACGGCCAAAATACCGCTTTGAAAAACATTCTTTTTCTTCATAAATACAAACTATCGATTTTCTTATAGAATCCAAAAACTACAACGTTATAGTATAGAATTCTCAATAAACATAGGGATTAAATGTAGAAAATTAATTTAATAATTAATACATTTAGCAACTAAACAATCCGAATAAATGAGTAAATTTTATTACAACGAGGAGCAGGAATCATACGATGCCATTGTAGTAGGAACAGGCATTAGTGGTGGTTGGGCTGCAAAGGAGCTATGTGAAAATGGCCTCAAGACCCTTGTCTTGGAACGTGGCCCTATGGTGAAGCACAGAGAAGATTATCCTACCGCCAATCTAGACCCATGGGATTTTCCAAATGCGGGTGAATTGCCAAGGGAAAAAGTAGCCAGACAAGAAAAACAAGCTAGGACCGGTTACACGGTGAAAGCGCCACATAATTTTTGGTTTGTGGATGATATTGACCATCCGTACAATGAAACAAAACGGTTTGATTGGATGCGTGGCTACCACGTAGGTGGACGTTCCATTATGTGGGGGCGCCATAGCTATCGCTGGAGCGATCTGGATTTTGAAGCCAATAAGAACGACGGTATTGCTGTGGATTGGCCCGTTCGTTATAAAGATATTGCCCCTTGGTATGATAAGGTTGAAAGTTACATTGGGGTTTCTGGGGAAGCTTTGGGTTTGCCACAGCTTCCGGATGGTATTTTTGAACCTATGATGGAACTCAACTGCGTTGAAGATCATTTTAGGGAAAAAGTAGCCGAACATTTTGATGGGCGTGTAATCACCGCAGGCAGGGTGGCACACATCAACAGTGATAAACAGTTTGATGGCGATGGACGTTCACGCTGTAAATTTAGGAACCGTTGTATGCGTGGTTGTCCTTTTGGAGCTTACTTCAGCAGTGTTTCCTCAACATTGCCAGCGGCCGAGCGAACCGGTAACTTGACATTGCGACCAGATTCCATCGTCCATGAAGTAATTTATGACCCAGATACCCAAAAAGCAACCGGTGTTAAAATCATAGATCGGGAAACCAAGGAAGAATTCGAGTTCAAGGCCAAGGTTATTTTCTTATGTGCCTCTGCCATAGCTTCAACATCCATTTTAATGCAGTCCAAATCTGATCGTTTCCCCAATGGATTGGGTAACGATTCTGACCAATTGGGAAGAAATATCATGGACCACCATTTAAATGTGGGTGCATCAGGTAAGTTTGATGGGTTTGAAGACAAATATTATAAAGGAAGAAAACCCAATGGAGTATATGTACCCCGATTCCGAAACTTGGGTGGCAACTCCAACATGGATAAATTTATAAGAGGTTACGGCTATCAAGGTGGTGCCAGTAGGGACAACTGGGAAGAATCTGTAGCCGAACTTTCCTATGGAAAAGACCTTAAAGATGCTATACTTAAACCAGGAGGATGGTCCTTTGGAATGGGAGGGTTTGGCGAAGTGCTCCCCTATGAAGACAACCGAATGACCCTGGATTATGATAAATTGGACCAATGGGGGCTGCCCACCGTTACTTTTGATGCTGAATTAAAGGACAATGAGTGGAAAATGCGTGAAGACATGAAGGAACAAGCCGTTGACATGCTTACCAAAGCAGGTATCAGGGATGTTGAACCTTATGATAACCCCGGAGCTTTGGGTCTCGGAATCCATGAAATGGGAACCGCGCGTATGGGACGTGATCCAAAGACATCGGTGCTCAATGGAAACAACCAGGTTCATGCCTGTAAGAACGTTTATGTTACCGATGGTGCCTTCATGACCTCTGCAAGTTGTGTGAATCCATCATTGACCTATATGGCTTTTACAGCAAGAGCAGCCAACCATGCCGCTCAAGAACTTAAAAAAGGAAATATATAATGGAAAGAAGATCTGCACTAAAAAATATGGGATTGGCCTTTGGTTATGCCGTGGCCACTCCAACGCTATTGGGATTGCTACAAAGCTGCAAGGATAAAGCTCCGTATGCAGAATGGGTACCCTCCTTTTTGAGCAAAGATCAAGGATATGCCCTGGCACAAACCGTGGACATTATCTTGCCAAAAACAGATACGCCTTCAGCTACGGAAATGAATGTTCATGTGTTCATTGATTCTTATTTTGATGTCGTAATGCCAGAAGATAAATTGGCTTTTGTGAAATTGAAGATGGGCCGGTTTTATGACAAAGTTTTGGCCGATTCCGGTAAAAAATCCTTGGCCGATGTGGAAGCGACCGACATAGAGCCTGTTTTAAAAACGTATCTGACCAAACGCACCCCAGAGCAGGAAGAAGCCCATATGGAAATTATAGATAACTATATGGAAGCCACTATGAATGGTGGGCAAGCGGATATAGATGATGACATAGCCCGTTTTTCATTTGCCAATGACCTTAGGGATTTGGCCGTTTGGGCCTATAAATCATCAGAATTTATTGGAGAAGAGGTGCTGGCCTATGCTCAAATTCCAGGCGAATATATTGCTTGTGGCGACCTAAATACCTTGACGGGCGGAAAAGCTTGGTCATTGTAATTTTGTTCTCCTTTTTGGAAATAAAAACCTCCTTTTCAGGAGGTTTTTTTGTTATTGGCTTCACAATCAACCAAAAAAAATACCTCGGATGGTTCTAAGTGGGGTGAACGTTCTCCGAGGTATCTAATCAATAAACACTATCACACATACTGATAAAGCTCAGCACAGGCTATGATCCGCACATCAAGCAATCATCATCTGCTTGACCTTCCTTGGCGCGTGCGATCATTTCTTTCATTTCTTCTGGCGTCATAGGTTGTATGTTCACTTCTTGTTGACTTGCATCTGTAGCCTCTACTTTTAAGGCTTCAGCCTTGGCCGCCGATGTTGTTTCAGATTCCACCGCCACACTAACAGGTTCTTCCTTCTTTTTGGAATTGTCCAAAGTGAATTTAATCGCGTCCACCGCAGATTTGGTCCTGAGGTAATACATTCCTGTTTTGAGGCCACTCTTCCAAGCGTAGAAATGCATTGAAGTGAGCTTGGAGTAATTCGCATTTTCCATAAAGAGATTCAACGACTGACTTTGATCTATGAAATAACCGCGTTGACGACTCATATCAATGATGTCCTTCATACTCAATTCCCAAACGGTCTTGTAGAGTTCTTTAATCTCTTGTGGAATTACATCAATATGCTGGATGGAACCGTTGGCACGCATCAACTCTTGTTTCAAGTTTTCGTTCCATAGGCCCAATCGCACTAAGTCCTCTAAAAGGTGCTTGTTCACCACAATGAATTCTCCAGACAATACCCTACGGGTATAAATGTTGGAAGTATAGGGTTCAAAGCATTCATTGTTCCCCAAAATCTGCGAAGTTGAGGCAGTTGGCATGGGAGCCACCAATAAAGAGTTCCTAACCCCATTCTTTTTAACATCCTTTCTGAGTTTGTCCCAATCCCATCTTCCGGAAAGTTCTTCATCTTTTATGCCCCAAAGATTGTGCTGGAATTCCCCTTTTGAAATGGGAGAACCTTCGTAACTGGAATAAGTTCCCTCTTCTTTGGCCATTTCCATGGAAGCAGAAACCGCCGCATAATACAAGGTCTCAAAAATATCTTGGTTCAGTTTTTTCGCCTCATCGCTGGTAAAAGGCATGCGCAACATGATAAATGTATCCGCCAAGCCTTGAACCCCCAAACCAATAGGTCGGTGACGCATGTTGGAGTTCCGCGCTTCTTCCACTGGATAAAAATTGCGGTCAATTACCTTGTTCAGGTTTTTGGTGACCCGCTTGGTTACCCTAAAGAGTTCCTTGTGGTCAAACTCGCCATTTTTGATGAACATGGGCAACGCAATGGAAGCCAAATTGCATACAGCCACCTCATCTGGAGAGGTATACTCCAAGATTTCAGTGCACAGATTGGAAGAACGGATGGTGCCCAAGTTCTTTTGGTTGCTCTTTCTGTTTGCCGCATCCTTGTAGAGCATGTAGGGTGTTCCTGTTTCTATTTGGGACTCCAAAATTTTCTCCCAAAGATCACGGGCCTTTATAGTCTTACGTCCTTTTCCTTCAGCTTCATATTGGGTATACAACTTTTCAAACTCATCACTATGGTTACTGAACAACCCAGGGCATTCATTAGGGCACATCAAGGTCCATTCGCCATCCGCTTCAACCCTTTTCATGAACAAATCGGGAATCCACATGGCATAGAACAAATCGCGGGCACGCATTTCCTCTTTTCCGTGGTTCTTCTTTAAATCCAAAAAGTCGAAAATATCCGCATGCCATGGCTCCACATAAATGGCGAAGCTCCCTTTTCGCTTTCCGCCACCTTGGTCCACATAGCGCGCAGTGTCATTAAAAACGCGAAGCATGGGAACAATCCCATTTGAGGTTCCATTGGTTCCGGCTATATAGGAACCGGTTGCCCTAATATTGTGGATAGAAAGTCCTATCCCCCCCGCAGATTGGGATATTTTTGCGGTTTGCTTTAGCGTATCGTAGATACCATCAATACTATCATCCTTCATCGCCAATAGAAAACAGGAAGACATCTGCGGTTTTGGCGTTCCTGAATTGAACAGGGTTGGCGTAGCATGGGTAAAGTACTTTTTGGACATCAACTCATAGGTCTCTATGGCAGAATCCAAATCGTTCAAATGGATACCAACAGCTACCCGCATGAGCATGTGTTGGGGACGTTCTGCGATTTTCCCATTTAATTTGAGAAGATAGGAGCGCTCCAAGGTTTTAAAACCGAAATAATCGTAGCCAAAATCCCGGTTATAAATAATGGTTGAATCCAAAGTCTCGGCATTTTCGGAAACTACTTTGTACACTTCATCAGATAATAAAGGGGCCTTTTTGCCGGTTCTTGGGTTGACATATTCGTAGAGATCCTTCATGGTCTCTGAGAAGGATTTTTTGGTGTTCTTATGTAGATTGGAAACCGAAATACGGGCCGCCAACTTTGCATAATCAGGGTGGGTAGTGGTCATGGTAGCAGCAATTTCCGCTGCCAAATTGTCCAATTCTGAAGTGGTAACCCCATCGTACAATCCCTCAATAACCCGCATGGCCACCTTAACGGGGTCCACCAAGGAATTGAGTCCATAACAAAGTTTTCTAACTCGGGCCGTGATCTTGTCGAACATGATCGGCTCCTTTCTTCCGTCTCTTTTTACTACATACATGGCGCTACGAATATTTAGTTTATAGTTGGTTTTTATGGAATGTTAAAAATTTAACATTTTGTGTTAAGTGCATGAAAACTTCCGGGGCAATCGGAAGTCAACAAGCAATTGGTTACTTAAAAATCTGCGTCGAAACTGATTTTTTGTGAATCAGAATCTTTCTCCTTGTTCAAAACACCTGCCTTTTGGTATTCAGACACGCGTTTTTCAAAGAAATTGGTTTTCCCTTGGAGGGAAATCATATCCATAAAATCAAATGGATTGGTGGCATTGTACACCTTCTCACATTGCAACTCAACCAACAATCGGTCTGTTACAAACTCCAAGTATTGGGTCATTAATTTGGCATTCATCCCGATCAAGCTCACGGGAAGCGATTCGGTAATGAACTCTCTTTCAATATCAAGTGCATCCACAATAATTTCCTTGATACGCTCTTTTGGAACTTTATTCACCAAGTGGTTGTTGTGCAAATGCACGGCATAGTCGCAGTGCATTCCCTCATCCCGTGAAATCAATTCATTGGAAAAAGTAAGTCCGGGCATCAACCCTCTTTTCTTCAACCAAAAAATGGAACAGAACGCACCGGAGAAGAAGATCCCCTCCACAGCGGCAAAAGCAATCAATCGTTCGGCAAAACTTGGTGACTCAATCCATTTAAGAGCCCAATCAGCTTTCTTTTTAATGGCTGGAAAATTTTCAATGGCTTTGAAAAGCACACTCTTTTCCTTTTCTTCCTTTACATAAGTGTCGATGAGCAATGAATAGGTTTCAGAGTGGATGTTCTCCATCATAATCTGGAAGCCATAGAAAAATTTGGCCTCGGAATACTGAACTTCATTGACAAAGTTTTCAGCCAGGTTTTCGTTTACAATTCCATCCGAAGCGGCAAAAAATGCCAAAATATGTTTAATGAAATAGCGTTCGTCATCGTTCAACTTGCCGTTCCAATCCGATAAATCTTGATGAAGGTCAATCTCTTCAGCCGTCCAAAAACAAGCTTCCTGTTTTTTGTACCAATCCCAAAGATCATGGTGCTGAATAGGAAAAATTACAAATCTATCTTTGTTTTCTTGTAATATGGGCTCAATTGCTTCTGACATAATCGCTTATTAAAATTTACAATCTGGAAGGAGGTTTCCTTGTGAATAGGGCTAACAAAGATTCAAAAATGTTGTTAGATTGTAAAGCGGGTTTTTGCGAAACGGCCGCGAAGTTTTTAACACAGCCTGTTGAAATCTAATGTGGCAGCGACCCCTGTTGACCTCGGCCAAATATGCCATTTGATAACTTTTTGCCCATAATTTTGAGCAAACAAAAAAAGACCAAAAAGTATATTCTAACATACTAATTGGTCTTACTGCTTATGAACTAAGGTTAGTGTTATAATCTGTGAATATTACCAAACGTACGGCCTCTTCAGACTACACCATAAGATCTATTTAATTTCAGGTAGTTCCCCCGAAACCTAAAACCAAACATTAACCCTAGGCTCCTCTGAAGATCTATTTTTGCAAGCGGTTTCTATAATCAAGAGAATTGGTTGCTTTGGCCGTACTATTTGTTGGTAATATTTGTATGAACGTTTATCGGGGAAGAGCATGGTCCTTTACGGCCACACTATCCCAATTTGGCTGTACCTTCATATCCTTACTTTCTGATACAGCCGCAAAAATCAAAGCTATTATAAAAATCACGAACAATAAGAAACACTTTTTCATTATACACGATATTGATAAACCCTAATTTTTTTGACATCGCCAAGATAGATAAGAATGCCCCTGCCTCCTTGTTGCTATGTATAAACGGTTGGCTTTTATGTATAATTGGTTTGCTGGTTTTGAACCTTGTAATCTTGTTTT
>JAUIBH010000112.1 GCA_030427985.1 Bacteroidia bacterium
ACCTGAATTGGGATAACGGACAAACAACAACTTACCATCCACTCCGGACAAATTGCCAATGTTTCCTGGCTCAATGTCCAATAGTTCTGCTCGGGTCTCAAAGCCAAGAATGTCTATGACCGTAGGAGCTACTTCATCTTTCTTGTCATCATCCTTACCCTTTTTGGATTTTGATGACTTTTCATCTTCCCCTTCCTTTTTATCTTCTACGGATGATTCATCATTTTTTGGTGCAAGGATTGAGGTGGTTTTAGTACTTAAGGTAGCCACAGCAATCTGTGATGAATTGGGATAGATAAAGGTGTTATCCAAATCGGAATATACGGGGTTCATCATCCTGTTGGTGATATAAAAAAGATATTTGCCATCCGCACTGAACACTGGATTGTTATCCGAATAAAAGCCAGAAGTGACTTGAACTGTCTTTTTGGTGGCTAAATTGTATAAAAATATCCCCGAAACAAACACTTTTTCGGTTGGACGGGCATAGGCAATCCACTTACTGTCTGGCGACCACGATACTCTAAAATTACGAAGGTCGCCCTCATAAAATGACTTTCCATTGTCTATTTTGGTCAAACTTTTTGATGCTAAATCGATATAATAGATGTCCATAGCCTGATCAATGAAGGCAATTTTTTTACTGTCTGGCGACCACATTATGAAGTACCGAAATCCACTGGTAAAATTGGTCATGGTGATAGGTGGATTATTCCCAACCATATCTTTGACAACCAATTGGTATTCACCGCTTTTATCGCTCCAATACGCCAACGACTTCCCATCTGGTGACCACTCGGGATACCGTTCTGCAACTCCGGAAGTGTTCGTGAGGTTGGAAACATAGCCTTCCGTTGCGGGAAGGTCAAACAAATCTCCTCTTGCTCCAATCATTACTCTGTTTCCATCAGGAGAAATAGTGGCCGTTTGTATGTATTTGTCAACCGTTTTTTGCTGTGCTATGAGTCCTTTCTGATCAGATATCAATTGAATATTTACTTCACTGGTGGAATTAGACCCAATATTGTACAAATACAATTTTCCCCCTGCCTCAAAAACAATCTCCGAAGCACTGCTTTGGGGAAATGTGATATCAAAATCCGAAAAATTGGTCAGCTGGGTATTTGTTTTGGTGTTGGGGTCGTATTTCCAGATATTATTCCTCTTGTTGGGCCCTGCATCGGACATATAAAAAATATTGTCACCAATCCACATGGGCAATTCATCATTTGCAGAATTATTGGTGATGTTCTCCGAAGCATAGGTGTTAAGGTCAAACAACAAAACATCGGGGGCCATCCCACCGCGATAGCGTTTCCAGTTTCTGTTCACCCTGGAAAGCTCCGTAAAAGCCATCTTTTTTCCATCTGGAGAGAAAGAAGCAAATTCACCATAAGGAACAGGTAATTTGGCAGGTGCTCCTCCAGCGGTTGGAACGGTATAAAATTGGCTGAATCGCTGCCGTCCACTTTCGCGGGAAGAAGCAAAAAGCACAGCATTACCATCGGGGGTCCAACCTAAGACCCTATCCGACATGCCATGATAGGTGAGTCTTTTTGGAATGCCACCATTGACCGAAATTACATAGACATCGGTATTTCCCTGATAGTTGGCCGAATAGGCAATCTGTGAGCCATCCGGTGAAAATCGAGGGTAGCCTTCTACGCCAACCGTGGAGCTTAATTTTACGGCCATTCCGCCAGACTTTGGTGCAATCCAGATATCATCGCCATACAAAAAGCATACTTGGCTATCGGATACATCTGGGTGTTGCATTAAACTGCCACTGATCTGGCCTTGGAGGGAAATGCAAAATAAGGTGGTGAGTAGGAGCGTAGTTAGTTTTTTCATCATTTTGATTGGTTTAGTTTGATTTGCTGAAATGGTTAAAATGGAAAATCTGTTTGGTACATGAATGGTTGATATGGTAATCCAACTATTATTATTCTCTTGGGGGAAAGACGATTGAAACTTTGTTAAGTTACAGATTTTTATTTTTTGAATGGGGTTTGCTGTGCCTCAATAGTCAATGGCATTGCCATTTTTGGTCCATTTTCATGCAGAAGAACTAAAATCCAGCAAATAGCACAACACCGGCCAAGCTAAACGATGTTGTAGGTCACCAAAATTACTTTGGTTTGTTTAGTGGCTCGGCGTTGTACATAAAACAAGTTTGGGAATCATAAAATCAAACAACAATCACGAATGTTGAGTGTTTACTCGGTTTGATTATGTTCCAGATTAACCACACAGGTCATTATCCACATCTTCTTTTGCCTCATCTATAGCTTGATTGACCTCCGTTTGACTAGTTTGAGGGATACAATCAGCGATATCCCGTAAAGCTTCTAAATAGGCATTGGCAAAGGTTTTTACGGTATTACAGTTTTCCTCAGTCGGATTTTCATTATAAGCCAATAAAGCATTGGTGTAGGCTGTTGCTTCATCAGAAACCAATTGGGTCCAAGCTGTATTAGCGCAATCATTTGCGGCTAGGTCATCGCCGTCATCACCGCTGCAACTGGTACTACTGCAAAGTGCTATAGCACAACAAAATCCAAAAAATTTGCTCCAAACTGTTTTTCTGAAAAATACATTACTTCTCATTCTATTAATTTTAATGGTTAATAATTATTTTACTTTATGTAGTGGACCATTTACGGGTAACTGATTTGGCAAAACGATGTATGTGTTCTTGATTTACGGTTGGATAATTACGTTGCCAGCTTAATACGTATAAGTCACGCAACTTTTATTGGGACATGACTCCAACCCCCTCTCAGGTCAATGGATATCTTTTTCTGTTTAAAAAACCCTTTAATGAAAGGTCGTTTTTAATTTTTTGTGAATGTAGTTGGTGGATACCAAGGTGGATACAACGTATGTTTCAAGAAGTGAAACAAATGTAAACTGGCCCTAAAAAGCCTTTGTTTTTGGGGTTTTTTGATTGACCTACCTTTTTCTGAGCAAAAAAAGGACCGCTTATTTAAGATTTGGTTGAAAATGAATCAATACCCAATTCACTGTTCCCAACCATATCCTTAAAGTTTAAAAAAGGTCAAAAAAATACGGAGAATATGAACGTGATGAAAGTTCCAAAAGCGGTGGGTAAAATCCGCAACAAGAAGGGAATTCAATTATTAATCGATGTATGAATCATTCAGAAGTCAAAAAGTAGTCCCGGCAAGAAATTACCGTATCGGTGCACGGCATAAACCTTCGATTCCAAAGCTGCGCTTTGGTCACTTTGTGCCTTTGCGCGCCTACTTCGTAGCCCCGGCAAGAATCGAACTTGCATCTAAAGTTTAGGAAACTTCTATTCTATCCATTGAACTACGGGGCCATTCCCAAAAATGGACTGCAAAAATAGGATTTTTTAAAAACTTTAAATAACCCCTAATTCAAATTATGCTGATTAATCTGAAAGGATTCACGAAATACGTTTTTTCTCTTCTTCTTTCAAGATTTTCTCCAAGTACGAACGGGACAAAGGTTTGTCCACATAGCCGGAAATCAATTCGTTGGTCTTGGCAATAGTACGATCGGCCGCATTGGTAAAGGCAGAAAGCACATAAACACTTGGAAGCTTATGCCCTTTGAACAAATTTCGAAGATTTTCCAAAAAATCCCAACCGTTCATGCCATCCATAACCAGGTCTAAAAAAATGATGTCGGGCAATCTATCGTATTCCTCTATAAAACTAAAACAAGCTTGTATCCCCTCTTCTCCACTGGAGCAGGTTACAATTTCAAAATCACTGTGGGATTGTTGTATACAGTATCGGGTCGCAAACTGGGACACCAAATCATCGTCTATGATAAACGTGGTTAGCTTCATGTAGGACTGTTAAGTAAGTTGTTTTGGGATGACCAAAGCTATAGGCTAACCTGCAACAAACCATTGATTATCGTTGTTTTGTCCAAATATCCCGTTGATTCTACCTTAATGGGGCAATTTACCCCTCAAAATACCATATAAAAAGGCTCCGAACAATGCTCCAATTAAAACAATGATGATAGGCCAATACCCTGCTCCCACCAAAATATAGATAGGTCCCGGGCATGCTCCCGCCAAAGCCCAGCCCAGTCCAAACAGGGTTCCACCCAAAATGTATCTGGTAAATGATTTTTCTTTATTTTCTATATGGATGGACTCACCAAAAAATGATTTCACTTTAGATTTTTTAATCCAAAACACCAAAACCACACCTACTGCTAAAGCAGAACCAATAATTCCGTACATGTGAAATGAATCGAACTGGAACATTTCGTAGATCCTGAACCAAGAGGCTGCCTCAGACTTATACAATACAACACCCAAAAAGGTACCCAATATGATGTATACTATATTTTTCATGCTGTAAAAATTAAGGGAAACAATAGGTTGACCATAATCAATCCACCAATAAAAAACCCGATTACCGCAATCAAGGAGGGTCGCTGTAGATTGCTCAACCCGGAAATGGCATGTCCAGAAGTACATCCACCAGCATAACGCGTTCCAAAGCCCACCAAAAAACCTGCAATCAATAAGATGATCCATACTTTTAGATCGGACAACGATTCCAAGCTAAAAAGTTCTGTGGGCAAATAGGCTGTTCCGGCACTATCAAATCCCAATTTTTGAAGCTTGGTTACCGTTTTTTCCGATATGTCCACGGCAGGATTGGGCGACAACCAATGCGCTCCCAAAAATCCACCAATAACCGAGCCCAGAACAACCAAAAGGTTCCAGCGTTTGGATTTTATATCTACTTTAAAGTAATCCGTGAATTTTCCTGCGCCTCCGATAGAACAAAAAGTCTCCAAGTTGGAAGACATTCCGAAGCGTTTGCCCATTAAAATGAGTAAGGCCATACAAATGGCAATGAGGGGCCCGGCTACATACCAAGGCCAAGGTTGATAAAGCATTTCCGTGTGGTTTTATACAAATGTCACGAAAATGCTTTACATATCAAATATGGGTGAGGTTTAGCAACAGTTCTTTTCACCGTCTGATACCCCAAACTTTTTAAGGATATCTTCCAACAAACACCATTTGGTCAATGATGATTGCAACAAGTTAGCTCCGACAAATGCGGTAAACCACAGCCAATTGATGTTCACATAAATGGCCAAGACCAGACTAATCAGGATAAACGTTCCTGCTACTCCTCTTACTATTCTATTTTTCATTTTGATTTTTTTTAAATGGTTCTTTCAATGGGTATTTCCACCGCCCTGATTGGGTTGGTGGTTTCACTCTCTTCGTTGAATTGCTTGATCAACTTGAACAATTCAGTCACTTTTTCCTCTTCGGTGAAGGAAAAGAACATATTGGAAGCGGCACCCCCTTTTTCACTTGGGAACCAACTACTGGTGTACATCAAAGGCGCTGCACTTTTATACCCGTCTATATCGGATTCGCTAAAGCTTTCCACTCCTGCTTGTTTAAAGAGCTTAAAAGCTTGGCTTTTATACTCTTCAACTGTGGTAACAATGATCATTTTCATGTTAGCTATAATTTTTACGTTCAATCATATAATACACCAATGGCACCACCAAAAGTGTCAACACGGTGGACACAATGGTTCCACCCATAAGTGATATGGCCAACCCCTGGAAAATGGGGTCGAACAAGATCACAAAAGCTCCAATAACAACGGTTCCTGCCGTTAGCAAAATAGGGGTGGTACGAACGGCACCCGCTTCAATTACGGCTTGCTTAAGGGGAACTCCCTCATTCAACCTAAGGTTGATGAAGTCGATAAGCAATACCGAGTTCCGCACCATGATTCCCGCCAAGGCAATCATCCCAATAAAGGAGGTTGCGGTAAAAAATGCACCCAACATCCAGTGACCCAACACAATTCCGATTAAGGAAAGTGGAATGGCCACCATCATCACCATGGGTGCTTTAAAGTTTTGGAACCATCCTACGATCAACATATAAATGATTACAATAACACCAAGGAACGCAATTCCTAAATCACGGAACACCTCCAAGGTAATTTGCCATTCCCCGTCCCACTTTACGGTATAGTCATCTTCAAATTGAGGTTGTTCCATGTACAGTTCATTGATGGAATAACCTTTGGGCAACTCCAATTGATTCAACTTGTCCGTCATGCCCAAAATGGCGTACACTGGGCTTTCCAATTCACCCGCCATATCGGACATCACATAAACCACTCGCTTTTGGTTTTTTCTATAGATGCTTTTGGCCTTGGTCCCCTCTTTAATGGAAACCAAATCACCCACGGAGACCATATTCCCCTGTTGGGAGGCTATCTTCAATTGTTTGATTTCATCTAAGCTGGATTTATCCTTTTCACTTACTGACAATACAATTCCAATCTGATCAAAAGCATCTTCCCGGTAGATATGTGATACGGGCTGTTCGCGAAAAGCCATGGCCATCACTTGCACAATTTGTTGTGGTGTTACGCCATAAAGCATAGCTTTTTCCTTATCGATTACAAAATCGTACTCCACTTGATCATCCTCGACCATCCAATCCACATCTACAACGTCGGTGGTGTTGTTCAAAATCTCTTTTACATCATCTGCCAAAGCAATTTGCTTGTCATAATCGGGTCCGTACACCTCAGCTACAATAGTTGACAATACGGGAGGTCCTGGTGGCACTTCAACTATCTTGATGTTGGCTTGGTACTTTTTGCCCAATTCTTGGATTTTAGGCCTTAACAGTTTAGCGATATCGTGGCTTTGCTCGCTGCGATCATGCTTGTCGGTAAGGTTTACTTGAATGTCGGCCATGTTGCTTCCTCCACGTAGATCATAATGTCTCACCAATCCGTTGAATGTTATTGGTGCCGATGTTCCCACATAGGTTTGATAATTGACCACTTCTGGTCGTGTGGACAGATAGGCCCCTATTTCCTTGGCCACGGCCGATGTTCTTTCCAATGTGGTTCCTTCAGGAAGGTCTATGACCACTTGGAACTCGTTCTTGTTATCAAAAGGAAGCATTTTTACCGCCACCGATTTGGTAAAGAACATGGCCACAGAGGCAATCAACAAAAAGAACGTGATGCCCAAGAATAGCCATCTCTTTTTGCTGCTCTCGATCAAGGGCCTTTCAAATCGGTCGTAAGCCTTATAAATAAAAGTATCCTTGATTTCGACAGCCTCTTTTTCCTTTTTATTTTTCTTTTTGTCCTTTTCCCTCAAGAAGATGAAACCCAAATAAGGGGTAATGGTCAAGGCCACAAACAGAGACAACAACATAGCAATGGATGCTCCAATGGGCATAGGTGACATATAGGGGCCCATCAAACCAGATACGAAGGCCATGGGCAATACCGATGCAATTACCGTGAACGTTGCCAAAATGGTCGGGTTACCTACCTCATTGATCGCATATATCGCTGCATCCTTGAATGGCAAGCGTTTCATTTTAAAGTGGCGGTGCATGTTCTCCGCGATAATAATGGAATCGTCCACCACGATACCCGTTACGAAAACCAATGCAAACAAAGTGATTCGATTCAAGGTGTAATCGAGCATGTAATAGCTCAACAAAGTCAAAGCGAACGTGATCGGTACGGAAAGGAACACAACCAATCCACCTCTCCAACCCATGGCCAACATGACCACAAAAGTTACCGCAATGATCGCCCCGATCAAGTGCATCAACAATTCGGATACTTTTTGCGAAGCAGTTTGACCATAGTTACGGGTCACTTCAACCTTAACCTCATCTGGAATCAAAGTGGTTTTTAGGTGGTCCACTTTGTCCAACACCACATCGGCAATTTTCATGGCATCGGCACCTTTTCTTTTGGCGATGGAAATGGTTACCGCTGGGTATTCAGATTTGAAAGTTTCTGCTTTATCACTTGCAGCTCCAAATCCAAGGGAAACATAGTTTTTTGGCAATTCTGGACCATCCAAAACGGTTGCTACCTGTTTTAAGTAGATGGG
>JAUIBH010000186.1 GCA_030427985.1 Bacteroidia bacterium
TATACTGATGTTTTAATGATGAAAGCAGAAGCACTTCTTAGAACCAATAGGGCCGATCAAGCGGCAACTATTGTTACCCAAGTACGTATGCGTTCTTTTGACAATCCTGCTGATGCTACGGTAACAGGTGCTGAGTTGGAAGGTGACACTACTGTGGAATACGGAACTTTGGCCGAAGATGGCACCATTGCCGATGCTGGTGACCAATCCGTTGTTCCTTATGGACGTTTCTTGGACGAATTGGGCTGGGAGTTTGCCGCAGAGGCCAGAAGAAGAACCGATCTTATCAGATTTGGGGTTTATCAGACCAAAAACTGGTACAACCATACACCACAGGGAGACCATACCACCTTGTTCCCAATAGGTCTTGAAGAATTGAATACCAATACGAACCTAAGCCAGAACCCTGGTTACTAAGGTTTTGTATTTGTACTCAAGTGTTTTTTAATAATTGTTTGAGTTTGTTGTTAGTGAAGAAGCGGATGTGTTAACATCCGCTTTTTTTATGTTCTAAAAACAGTCTTTTACGCCTGTAAAAATAAAGGTTGCTAAAATTGAGAACGATACTTGGACGGGGTACAACCTTTTAATTCCTTGAATTTTCGATTGAAATTGGCAATATTGGAAAAGCCACATTGTTCAGAGATCAATGAAATGGAAAGCTCGGGTTGGTTAACGATGAGCTTGCAGGCATTTTCAATGCGTATCTCTATCAAAAATTGAAAAAAGGTTTTGTTGGTACGTTTTTTAAAGTACCTGCAAAAAGCATTTTTGCTCATGCTGGCCTTTTCAGAAATTTGTTCCAAGGTAATCGGATCATGGTAGTGTTCCATGGCAAATTTTAAAACGTTGCTCATTCGTTTCCCTTCATCATCAGAATAAATTTTCCGATATACAAAAGAGGAAAGTGGTTGGGTCTCCGATTTCGCAATTAGATTGATCACCATCAAGAGTGTTGCTATCTGCTCAACCTTATTTTGGTCCGGTAACCCATCAAAAAGTGCAATGATCTCTTCTTTGTTTGAAAGTACCTTCATCCCGAATTCTGATTTTGTAAAAAAATCATGTGTAGGCGTTAGGTCGGTTAGTTTAAAAAAGCCTTTTCCAAAGGAATTGTAATCAAAAAAAAGGGTGTACATGACAGATTCGTCGGATGAGGTGCTGGTGTCGCTCCTAAAAACATGGGGCACATAGCCGCCAATGACCAATATATCGCCCGCGTTGTATTCATTTATGGAATCCCCAACAATCAATGAACCCGAGCCTTTTTCAATATAACTTATCTGTATTTCCGAGTGTTGGTGAAGTTGGCCATAGAAAATTTTTTCCCTGTCTACCTGGTAAACGAGGGCCTCATCCTTGGGTTTGGGAATTTTAAACGGGAGGACTCTCAAGGGTTTAAGTAAATATTACTAATAAATATACGGGAAATTGATTTATGGGTCAACATAGTATTACAAGAAGCTAATAATCAAACAAATTGTTGGAGCCATCTAATATATTTTTGTATCAAAATATTTTAGTATTATGATAAATTGGGAAGGCGTAATGCCAGCTGTAACCACAAAGTTTACCAGCGAGGATCAATTGGACCTTGCGATG
>JAUIBH010000113.1 GCA_030427985.1 Bacteroidia bacterium
AGCCCCGGCAAGAATTACCGTATCAGGGAACAGCATAAACTTCGATTCCAAAGCTTCGCTTTGCACTCTTCGCGTGTTTGCGCGCCTACTTTGTAGCCCCGGCAAGAATCGAACTTTTCTCTCGGATCCCCAATTTTATTGGGGTTTCAACTTTTTGATTTCAAAATGTTGACGATTTGTGAACTCTTGCGATTGATTTGTCTTTTCGTCATATCAAAAGTAAACAAACTGGTTCAAATAGGTCCACTTGGCTTGAATATTCATTTTTTCATCCTAATTAAAGTTTCTAGGGATGAAAGTACTGGAATCAGTTTAATAAGAATAGGGTGGCTTTAAAAAATTTAATTTCAATCCCACCATTAATCGAATTTCATATTGTACCAATGTGACTAAATCCAAATAGAAAACCTGCCATAAAGATTGGGGTATTTACATATTTCCATAATTGAATATTCTTTACCATAGATTTCTACTCAACAGACCAAATAGATCACTTTAAACCATTTGAAATAAATCTCCAAACACCATCTCAAAAGACACAATTCATCTGGTTTTGACTCAGATTTTCAAAAAACATCCGAAATACCTAATCCATGAACTCCAAAGGGATTTTGTTTGAAATCAAAGGTGGCAGAGCAAGATTATTACATCGACCTATATCCAAAAAAAGCAAATGGTCATTGTTGAAGCTTAAAAATTCTTAATTTTATATAAATTTCCCCCTAAAAAATTCAATATCCACTGAAAATTGGGGTTTCCACTTGGAGGGAAGAAGGGAAACCACCATCTTTTAACAGCATATCCTTATATTCGATCAGGGCCATAACCAATAAGTTATTGCCTATGTTTTGCAGGTCATTGATCATTGTTTTCTTGTGTACATTATAGGAAACATATTCTCCTCTTTCAAACATCAAAAGTGAGATACCCCCATGTGAAAATCTCGTGATAGCATCCCCCCCCGACAAGCAAATCAATTTAAAATTATTTTTAATCAACCGAAATGGTGTACGCTCGTAAGGTTCGAGTAAAATCAAACCCATTTTGACATTCTTGGTTTGATATAGGCAATACTCGCTAAAATCCTCGCATGTCTGTAGCTGGCGAAGTTCCGTAAGTCTTGTTTTTTTCGAAAGTTCAAATTGCCCCTTCTTGATTAATTCTACACATTTCATCCTTGGTAATATTACCGGTTATTACTTTCTATTCTGTTTAAAGATGTTCCAAAAAATATAAATGGTCACAGAAATACAAATGGGCACAAGTATAAAATCAGTTCGTAAAATTTGCCCTTTGGCCGAACTGTGTACGTTTTGCAAATCGGTCACATGTATAGTAACAGTGAGCCACATAAGAAAAACCAATGTTAAAAGAAGACCATCAATGAGTTTCATACTTATCCATTTTTATATGACATTGTTTCAGGTTTGGCTCCAAATCCCTCAAAATTTCTGAGATCTTCCCGCATGATAACGGTTTACTAATAAAGCCTTCACATGCGTCATGTCTATCTACATCAATTCTGTCCTTTAGGCTTGTTGATGAAGAAAGCATATATATTTTTGTTTTGGACAAGCTCTCATTTTGCAATCTGCCGTATGCATCCAAAAATGCAAATCCGTCCATTTCAGGCATATTGATGTCCAACAAAATGATATCTGGGGTGAACAGAAAATCCGCCGGTGGTTGGTTCTTCAAGGAGGTTAAAAAATCGATTGCCTTTGTTGCCCTGATGAAAGTGAGGATTTCAGCATCGTCAACTACCTTTTCAATGAGTTTTTGATTGCCGAACAAATCAATTCCATTATCATCGATCAACATAAAGTATATTCCCATGATTCATTTGTTTTATTATTTTTTGGAAGAATTATATGGAAACAGGCACCTACCTTTACCCTACTCTCAACATCAATGGTTCCATTTAGACTCTCTACAATTCTTTTGACTCTTTTTTGACGGGTTGGGATTGTGCGGCCATGGATATCTACTTTTTGTGTTCTTTTATTTTATGTTTCAGACAATACTCTTGAGCCTTGGCCATATCATCGAATATGACATAGGGCGTTTTTGTATGATAAATCCTTTTGTAGGATTGTACCAATAGGTTGATTGGGAGAGAGTTTACAACATAGACTTCATAGACGATATTAGATAGTTTGTTGAAGCTTTTTGCCAACAATTGACCAGCTTCACTAGAGAATGTGCCTTTAACGTCACTAAGGTCGATCAAAAAAGGCATGGGAGTCCCATTGGACAATTCCGCAATTGTTTCAAGATACAGTTGAGCAGTCCTGAAATCCAGCTGATGCCGGGAATTTAAATTGCGTACCTTTCCAAATAGGATCCCATTACCTTTGGTCCAAAAAGTAGCATGTTTATGCATAATCATCTCTTCCATACCCCAACCATTCTCCGATTATCCATACAAGCCATTTTGAACCTGTCAAAGCATTGGTCAAGTGCCACTTTGGGATTGCTGTGCAAGGTGTTCCAAAAAGCATTTCCGGTTACAACACAATACACCGACAACATTATCCTCAAAGCATTGGACCTGACCAAAAATGATGTGGATAAGACTGAAAAATCCAACAATGATGGGGGGGATAAAATGGCAAACAGCCTAAAGGCATCAAAAATTTCAACTTCTCTCAAATCAATCAACAGGGGGATGTATCTACCGTTAGATAAAGTCGAAATTCCACTTGCAAAAATTTTAGCGACATTATCCTCCAAAATTCTACCTTGGTGCTCTTTACCTACTGTACAATGAATGATATTAGAATCTATCCAGAATACAACTCCATCAATCTCAGTCATGTTTTAAATCATTTGTAAAGAACAAGACAATGGCCGTGCCAAATCAATTATAGATTAACAAAATCAATTTCAACCACTTGATTGTTAGTATTTTAAAATTGACCTAGGAGTTTTAGGCTATCAAAAGAAGTCACGGTATACCGTTTTTTGAATAGTAAGAAATGCCCTACTTAACGGTATTCCGTGTATATTTATTTCTTTTTAATGCCCAATTTGGACATTTTATCGCGTAAAGTACTTGGTTTTAAATCGAGTAGTGTGGATGCGCTATCAGGCCCTGAAATTTTCCATTTACATTTTTCCAAAACGCTGACGATATGGTTGCGCTGGATGGTATCCAATGATAGATTCTTGGATTTAATCGGCATTTTGGACTTTTGCACCTCGGATTCAAAACCGGGAATCACCAATGTTTCCCCATTGGACAGAATAGAGGCCCTTTCTATCAAATTTTCCAATTCCCTGATATTTCCGGGCCAATTATAGGACCTTAGTTTCTCCATGGCCTCGTCCGATACATATTTAATATGCTTTGCATACTCCTTGTTGAACTTGTCCACAAAATGTTCCACCAATAATGGAATATCCTCTTTCCGTTTTCGTAAAGGGGGAATTTCTATAGGAAAAACATTAAGTCTGAAATAAAGATCTTCACGAAATCTTTTCTTTTCTATTTCTTCTTTGAGATTCCTATTGGTTGCGGCAATGACCCTGACGTCCAATTTTTTTGCTCCCATTCCGCCAACTACCTCAATCTCTCCCTCTTGTAAGAAACGTAAAATTTTTGGTTGCATGTCCAAGGGCAACTCCCCTATTTCATCCAAAAACAAGGTACCGCCATCGGCCAACTCAAATTTTCCGACCTTGTCGCTGAATGCACCAGTAAAAGAACCCTTTTTGTGCCCGAATAGCTCACTTTCTATGAGCTCACGTGGTATGGCCGAACAATTTACTTTGATCAATGGTTTGGTGTTCCTAGCACTGATATTATGTACCGCCCTAGCCAATAGCTCCTTTCCTGTTCCAGACTCTCCCAACAACAATACGGTCGCATTGGTGGCAGCCACTTTTTCCACTTCACTGAGTACATCACTGAACTGTGCACTCCCGTACACCATTTCCTCAAAATTGAACACTAGGTCGAGCTCATTTCTTAGATAGGTGTTTTCCTGTTCCAATTGATCTCTTAGAACATTCAATTCTGCATTTGCCTTGGACAATTCCTGGTTTGAAACAACAAGTTTGTCCTCGGCTACCTTACGTTCATGGCTCTCTACCATTAAAGAAACAATGTTTGCAATGGAAGTGGCAAATTCCTGTTCATCCGGTGTCCAATCTCTCATACTGTCCCCTACATGCTCAAAGCAAATAATTCCATAATAACCGTTTGTACTATTGATGAAGACATCCATAAGGGATTGTATGTTATTGGGAACCAAGTAATCTTTTGCAAACGGTTTTGTGACACTATTGTGTTGGGCATCTTTTACCCGTACTGTTTGATTTTTGTTCAAGGCCTCAAAATAACTGGGATTGTCCTCTTTCTGAAGCAACATTCCATGCAAGTGGATATCTTGATCAAGATTATAGAGGTTTTCACAATAAATCTCATTTTTATCGGTATTAAAGCTCCATATACTTACACGACCAACATTTAAAGTTATAGCAGCCAATTCTGTGATTTGATTGAGGGAGCGTTTAAAATTTTTACCGACAAGACCTGCCAATTTAAGAATAACATCCTTTTTCTCCGAGGACTTTAGGGCACTTTCCTCCAAGGCTGCTTTCGCTTTTACCTCTTTAGATATGTCCTTCATGGTTCCGAAAAGCGCTATGACCTCACCCTTATCATTGGTTATATTTCCCGTTAGAAAAGTTGCCAAAAACTTTTCACCATTCTTCCTAATGAATTCAAATTGGAACGAAGGGGCTTCCCCCCTTGCTACCTTTTGATTGGTCTTGGCTATTGCCTCAAAGTCCTCCGGTTTCACAAAGGGATAAGGCAAATTGAGCCCTATGAGCTCTTCTTTGGAATAACCAAGAATGCTACAGGTGGAATCATTTACCAAAATAATCTCACCATTTAGATCAACAATGATAAGTCCCTCCTGCATGGACATGACTAGTTTATCTGTAAACTCCTTGGCCAATTTTAAATCCAGTTCGGCTTTTTTGCGTTCCGTGGTGTCAATGACCGTCGCAAAATATGAGTTGACTGCACCATTTGGGTCTCGCATCAGGGAAATCATTACATCTACATTAAACCGAATCCCGTCCTTGCGCATATAGACAGTCTCAAAATTGTCCAATTGTTCCCCCCTTTCAATTTTTTCATGCCGTAAATTGGACTCATCCTCAATTTCTGGAGGTGAAAAAGGGTATGGGCATTGTTTTCCGATCAACTCTTCTTCGGAAAAGCCCGACATTTTACAGAATGAGGGATTTACACTTGTTATTTCGGTTTCCAAGTTGAATACAACAAGGCCTTCATGCATGGATTCTATAAGTCCTTCTGAATATTCCTTGGCCGCTTTTACCTCCAGTTCCGCATTCTTACGTTTTGTAATGTCCCTAATGATACCTATCAAAAACTTATTCCCTTTTTCGTCTATAAAACGGGTTTTCTTGGTAGAAATAATCTTTGTTTTCCCTCCCCTAACGGTAAGACTCTCTTCGTTGACACTTTCAATCCCTGTTTCGATGACCTCCATGTCTATTTTCAAAAAACTCTCCCTTTCCTCTGGTGCCACATCTTCGGCAAGTGTCTTGCCCAAAATATCTTTTCGGGATAGTCCGAACATGATGCAAAAAGCATCGTTTACCAACAATACTTGACTTTGATCATTTTTTACAAATAATGGGTCTCCAATATTATTTATAATATTGTCCAAGTATTTCTTGTTCTCCACCAAAAGATCTTCCGCCATTTTTCTTTCCGAGACATCAGAAAAAAAAATCGTAAGTCCTTCTTTTGAAGGATAGAATCTATTCTCAAACCATTTTCCGAAAGGAGCATAAAAATGTTCAGACTCTTGTTTTTGTTGCGTTTCAAGAGCCTTCAAGGCCAAATTATAAAATGGGTTCTCAACAATATCAGGGAACTCTGTCCAAATATGCTTCCCAATTAAGTCCTCTGGTGTTCTGCCCATAATGGCAGCTGCATTTTTATTTGCATACGTGTAGTACCAGTCTGTATCCAAGGATATAATACCATCACTAATATTGTTCAAGGTAAAATCCAACTGGGAAACCAAGTCTTTCTCTTCCAAAAGATTATTGTACTTCCTTCTATAGTTCAAAACGGAAAATATATCCTGGTTTACAGAACCATTCCTGATCATATCAACTTTTCCATTTGAAATATCTCTCAATAACCCCAAATGGGCAATGATCTTTCCTTTTTTATCCTTGATACTTGACGAAAAAATGGATACGGGGAAGTGGCTTCCATCCTTGCGCATATGCAAAGTCTCATGTTCGCCTGCTATGCCTTCTTTTAAAGTTTTTTTAAAGCCATTAGCGAAATCCTTTCTTAATTCATCTGGCCAAAAAGGGAAAGGGGCTTCGGCGCCCAATAGTTCATTGCTTTGAAAACCTGTCAATTCACTGAGGGCGGTATTAATCATTATGATTCTTCCCTTGGAATTGACAATAAGCAAACCATCCTGAATGGATTCCACAAAAATATCAGAAAAACCAAGATCAACTTTTAGTGATCTTATTAAATTTTTGTCAGTGTTTTCCATAAATAAATCAATGATACCCAACACAAAACCATTGTGCGATATTTCACGTTAACTTATATATTTTCGGGGGAATTGGCAATACTTTACAGCGAGCACAATACCCACAATAAAATAAAGGATTGTCTTCAAAATTGATTTTGCCAATTTTCACAATTTAAATTACTAAAAATTTTGCTCACTTCCAATCCATTAGGAAATTGGTGGTCAATTCCAAAACACCTACTTTTAAGAAGAAATTGCGCGGGCTTTGGGCGTCACCAAAGAAGGCATTGAGAATTTTTCTGAGGAAACCGTCCTAAAAATTATATCAAATACTTTTACTAGTAATGATAGTTCTACCATCAATGCAATCAATTTTCAGCCAAATTTTAATCCATTGGGCAGTGTAGTTGAACTAAATGAGCGTCTTGTTCAGTTCTTATAAAAGTTTCATTCAAAAAAGCGAACGGAACGCAGTGAAGTGCTGCAAGCATCCCAAATACTTACCTCCAACTTTTGCGCATGGATCCTATCGGGTTTTTGTAGCGTTCCGGTAGATAAGCGTAAAGCAATAACACGATAGGGCGCAACCTACTTTTTGGATTTCAGTAACCCATATCCTCACCTGCGCCCCTTGCCTTATCAATACCCCTACTTAGAGCCTTTATGATCTTGGCCGCCATTTGCACTTTATTAGTTGGTATACTGGGAGCCTTTACGCCCATTGTCTTAAGAAGTTTAAAGGCCATGTCCTTTTCCTTGGTGGGCAGTCCCATGACCTTGGCAAAGAACTTCCCAGGCTCCTTGGCATGGGCCTTTCTCCCTGCATACGATTCCACATAGTTCCTCTTGAACCCCGTTGTTTTATCAAAAGTCTTTTCGGCCGCTTGGTAAAAACTGTCCCTGTCAAATCCTCTTTTGACCGTCTTTCCGTTCAGTTCCACTTCGGATGCCCTGTGCTTGGCCATTGGGGAAAGGGTATAGGTGTTCGTTATGTCCTTTCTGCTGACTATGATATGGATATGGGTCTGTGGCCCCTCTTTTTGCATCCCTGCGGCCACCAACTGCCCGTTCTGTTTGTGCGGTGCCAATCTTTCTTGCTCTTTGATCCTTTTTTCAAGCTCTTTGACATTACCGATGGATTCGC
>JAUIBH010000187.1 GCA_030427985.1 Bacteroidia bacterium
GTTTGGAACAAGGCTCAGGTCTTTCTGGGTTATGGCCGTTTTTTCCAATCGACCAACCTCTAAATCCTTTGTATGGGCAAGCATCATAAACCGCCATTTGGTCAAGGCTTGGGGTGAATCAAAATTGATATTGATGGCACCATCGGTATCCGTTGTGAGATTGGGCAAGAAAAATGCAGTCTCTTTCAGGTTCGACCTGGGTTCTACCTGCAGGGCATTTTCAAGACCTTTTTTTGTTGTGATGATGACCACACCATTGACTCCCCGTGAGCCATAAATAGCCGAGGCGGAATCGCCCTTTAACACGGTAATATCCTCAATGTCGGAAGGAAGAATGGTCACTTCATTCAATCCATCTGGACCAAATTCGATGGGAACACCGTCAATAACAAAGAGGGGGCTATTTTTAGAATTCAAGGAGGTCATTCCCCGAATGATGACTTCAGCTCCTGCACCTGCGTTTCCGGCCGCTTCGGTAATCTGTATTCCGGCCACTTTACCGGCAAGTTTGTTTTCAATATCAGCACTTATACTGTAGGCATTAATATAAACCGCACCTGTCAAATCTTTTTTGAGCTGAACACCCATAGCTGTGATAACGACTTCATCCAAAGCTTGGGAATCCTCTTCCAAAGCTATGTTCACGGAGTTCGATTGGGTAATTGGAACCATTTCACTTTTAAAACCAATGTAGCTAAAGACCAATTCGGAACCGATCGGGGCATTAATGGAGTAAAAGCCATCAAAATCGGTCTGTGTCCCTGAAGTGGTACCATTTACAATTACGTTCACACCAGGTAGGGGTATCCCGTCCGAACCCATCACAATACCACTGATGTTGCCCTCAGCCTTTGGGGGTTGATATGTCTTGAGCTTTAGTTTTTGGAGATAGCGGTCATTATCATATGTCGTGCTTCCAAAATCGAGTCCAAACCAGTTGAGCTGATGATAGTTTTTAAGAAAAGTAAGAGCGTTTAATGGTGGTGTGTAATGGAATTTTCTAAAATTCGTGGTTGTAAAGGAATAGCCATCATCTATTCTCGGTGCATAGGCACTACGGTAATATTGATATCCCAATCGACTATCCCAATCGTGCTGCTTAAACTGGTCCAGAGAAGTATCGTACATACTTGCCAAGACTTCCGCATTGGCATCCTCATTATCTGAATTGGTAATCTTGAAGCTCCATGTTTCTTTTGCATCGGGAACAAGTTTGTTTCTAAAGCTTATCGTTTCGATAGTCAACCCTTTGGTGACTTCGGGAAAATCTACCGCAAATTGCTTGGAGTAAAGACTATTGAATTTTACAAAATACATATTGAACTCCAATTTGTCCTTATAGCTTTTCTCAACGGGAACCTTTATATATGAAGTCCCTTTTTTAATGTCAATTTCATTGCTGTACACCTTCTTTTCATTGCAATAACCGTCCAAGAAAAACTTTAGGTTCTCTGCTGCGGTACTAATTTGAAGGTGTACGAAGCCATCTCTTTTATACGCACTATTGACAAGTTTGTACTCAAAAAGTTGACTTTTGGATACGAATGC
>JAUIBH010000188.1 GCA_030427985.1 Bacteroidia bacterium
CGCCAGACAGGCAATGATCACTACTGCCATAGTTGAACGTATCAAGTGCCATCTCAATTCTTCCAAATGGTCCAAAAAGGACATTTCATCTGGGTTTTTCTTGTCTTTTTTTGCCATTACAGGATTCCCTCGTTTATAAGGTTATGGATATGGACCACTCCAGCATAATTTCCATTGTCAAAAGCCAGAAGTTGTGAAATCCCACTTTCTTGGAGCATTTTCATCGCTTTTACCGCCAAGGTATCCACCTCTACCGTTTTTGGATTGGAGGTCATGATATCCTGGGCCGTTAGTCCACTAATATTGTCATTTTTGCTCAACATCCTACGGATGTCCCCATCGGTAACCACACCTACAACCTTTCCTTCCTTCATAACAGCGGTTACCCCCAACATTTTTTCAGAAATTTCTACAATTACCTCTTTTACGCTTGAGTTGACATCGACCTGTGGTTTTTGGTTGTTCACCACAATGTCCGCCACCCGCAAATATAGTTTTTTGCCCAATGACCCGCCAGGGTGATATTTAGCAAAATCTGAACTACTGAAACCTCTCAACTCCAAAAGGCAGATGGCAAGCGCATCTCCCATGGCCATTTGTGCCGTAGTGCTGGTGGTAGGGGCCAAATTGTTGGGACAGGCCTCTTTTTCCACGTAGGTGCTCAAGACAAAATCGGCCTGTTTGGCCAAAATGGAATCCATATTACCGGTAATGCCTATTAATTTGTTTTTGGCAATTTTTATCAGGGGAAGCAACGCTTTTATTTCTGGGGTGTTGCCACTTTTGGAAAGGCACACCACCACATCATTTTCTTGAATGGTGCCCAAATCCCCGTGAATGGCATCCGCAGCATGCATAAAAGAAGCTGGAGTGCCCGTAGAATTAAGGGTGGCCACAATCTTGGAAGCCACAATGGCACTTTTGCCAACACCTGAGACCACGACCCTTCCCTTGGATTCCAATAGATATTGTACCGCTTCGGCAAATTGGTCGTCAAGTTGGTCGATCAAGTTAAAGATGGCCTTGCTCTCTGTCTCAAGGGTTCTTTTGGCGATGGATAAAATTGACTTGGCGTCGTTCAAGATAATAAACAGATTAACTAGTTGTATTCCTAAAAGAATGTCTTATATTTAAGATTACAAAACTAATCAAACTATCTTTTATGTACCATTATGGAAGATAGAATACTTCCTACTTTTGATTGATGTGAAAAATATGAGCTTCAACTACCTTTGGAGGTGGCTTGCGATAAATTGAAAAATGCGGAAATGAGTTTGACGGACACCGATTTACATGCTTCCCTGAAAAAATATTTTGGTTTCTCAAAGTTTAAAGGGCTACAGGAAAAAGTAATTCAGAATATACTTGACAATAATGACACATTTGTGATAATGCCCACTGGAGGCGGAAAATCACTTTGCTACCAACTTCCGGCCATTATGAAGGAAGGTACGGCCATTGTGGTCTCTCCTTTGATTGCTTTAATGAAAAACCAAGTGGATGCCATCCGCGGTATCTCCGAACAGACTGGGATTGCCCATGTATT
>JAUIBH010000024.1 GCA_030427985.1 Bacteroidia bacterium
GTTTTGACTCAGTGGAAAAGGGGTTAAAGGCAGCTTTGGCCGAAGCGGACAGCAATGATTTTATCTATGTTGGCGGCAGTACGTTCGTGGTGGCAGAAATAGTGTAATTTTTTTCGAATTATTCTTTTTTGTATCAGAAAAATGATGCTATATTTGCACTCCTATTTGAGAAAATGGAATAGGGCTCTTAGCTCAGTTGGTTCAGAGCACCTGCCTTACAAGCAGGGGGTCGCTGGTTCGAATCCAGCAGGGCCCACAGAAATAGCCTTCGATTCTTCGAAGGCTATTTTATTTTCTTGCCTTTGGCTGATTTATACTCCAAAGCCTTGTCTCTTCTCTATCACCTTCAAAAAACCTTCTAATGTTAATTTAACGTTTATAAATTGTAAATTTATTGCGATAGGGGTTATTTTTGTAAAAAAGAATACGGTGAAAATCAATTGGAAATCAACAGAAGATATCAATCAGCAAAACTCCTTGCATCTTTTAAATTTAGAGTATGCCGTGGAACTTCAGGTGATTCTAATTTTGATTAAGGAAGCTGAGCATTTGATGGAATATCGTTCCTTAATAACTGTTGAAGTCGATCCCAATGATGGTGGGGTATCCATAAATGACGAAACACCTGAACCCCTGTTTTCAATTCTCCATAGAAATTTCCATGGGTTTGATTCCAAGCTTGAAAGGAGTTTATCGCTCCATCAAAAAGCCATACAACCCTCTTTTGTCTCTATTTAAGGAATAACTTTTTCAATGTTGGTAAAGACAGAATAAGTGTCAAATTTTTCGTACCATCCTTTTGTAAAAAGTATCTTTGCAGAAAGTTTGCAATAATGATTGTCACCATTTGCAGAAAAGCCCATTTTAATGCAGCCCATCGGCTTCACAATCCCAATTGGAGCCAAGAAAAAAATATAGCTGTTTTTGGAAAATGTAATAGTCCCAATTATCATGGGCACAATTTTGACCTAGAGGTCAGGATTAGGGGAGAGGTAGATCCCAATACCGGTTTTGTGATGGATTTGGCTGTGCTGGGAACCTTGATCAAGGACGAGATTGAAGAACGTTTTGACCATAAAAATTTGAATGAAGACTGTCCGGAATTCGAGGGCATTTTCCCAACCACGGAATATTTTGTTAAAGTCATTTACGACATTCTAAAACCCAAGTTGGAAAAAGAACAATTACTGCACATTACCCTTCACGAGACACAAAAGAATTCCGCAGAATATGGAGATTGGTGAAAATCAAAGCGTATTTTATGGGTTTAAGCTTCTATCAATAACTATTGATTGAAGACCATAAAATTCCGACTTACTTTATAATTCATCAATTTGTTAAGGACATTCGTCAATTGATACACCTTAGAGCTGTGGTTAGTCATTATTCTATCGTTACCTATAATAAGGTTTTGAAAAGATAATGGCTGACTCCCATGAAAGAGATATTTCAATTTTTTTTGCCAAATCGTAGCATTCGGTTTTCCGAGGACGAAAATACCTCTGTCGAGAAGTATGAGAAATCGGGGCTGACTATGGAGGAGGCATTGAGAATCAAGGAAAAGGTGGAAATAGTCCTTAAGAGAGACAAATTATACAGGAACAGCACCTTGGGTCTTAACGACCTATCGTATCATATTGAAGAGGACAGGTACAAGGTCTCCCAAGTCCTAAATGAATACTTGCAGAAAAATTTTTATGGGTTATTGAATCACTACAGAATAGAGGAGGCAAAAGAATTGCTTTTGATCCAACCGCCATTGAATGTAAAGGCAATAATGTATGAAGTTGGATTTAATAATAAAACCAGCTTTTACAGTGCCTTTAAAAAAGAAACAGGGTTACGTCCAAGTGACTATAGGGGTATGAACATTCCTTTCATAAATTTTATTGGATAGGTATCAATTTAAATTCCTACCCTCCCCTTCCAACTTAAATTTTCAACTTTTTGGAATTATGTCAAAAGTACAAGGCCCTTCTATAGTTTTTATGGAATTGTAGAAGGATATCTGAACATTTTGATTTGTAGGAAAAGTAAAAAAAGCGTTAAAAAAAGTACCTTCCGTTGGGCAATTACTCATTTATTGTCCGTCCCGTTTTAAAATAACTCATTTTGCATAATATATAATTCTTTTGTCCCTGCAATTGTTAAGGTAAGTTGGATGAAATGCATTACTGCCTTATTAAAAAGTTTTTCCACTAAGCTTTGTTTTATGTACTAAGGAGTTATTCGAATTAGCTAGCAAAACATTCTCCCGCCTGCCTTCTCTCAGTTGCGTTAACCCAAATCTACTAACAAAACTGTTAACTCTATGAATGCAACAAAACTGTGTGCGGCATTAGCCTATTTGCTTTTATTCATAATATGGGCATGGGCCCAAGGAAAAACAATTACGGGTACCATAATTGATCAACACGGATTACCACTCCCAAGGAATATTGTGGTTGAAAACACTGCCAATATAACCCAATCTGACTCTAAGGGCAATTTCACAATTGGTTCCGGAATTGGCAAGGCACTCCATAAGATTATTATAAAGGATGTTCCTTACTTTTTCATCCATCAATTAATGCACTCTGGTATCGTGCCGGGCCATTATTATACCGTTTTCCATAATAAGGTTTTGAAAGGATAATGGCTGACTCCCATGAAAGAGATATTTCAAATTTTTTTATCAAATCGTAGTATTCGATTTTCCGAGGACGAAAATGCCTCTGTGCAGAAGTATGAGAAATCCGGCCTTACTATGGAGGAGGCACTAAGGATTAAGGACAAGGTGGAAATAGCCCTTAGGATAGACAAGTTGTACAGGAACAGCACCTTGGGGCTTAATGACCTGTCGTATCATATTCAAGAGGATAGGTACAAGGTCTCCCAAGTCCTGAATGAATACTTGCAGAAAAATTTTTATGGATTGTTGAATCATTACAGAATAGAGGAAGCAAAAGAATTGCTTTTAGCACAACCATTTTTAAGTGTAAAGGCCGTTATGTATGAAGTTGGGTTTAATAGTAAAACCAGCTTTTACAGTGCCTTTAAAAAAGAAACAGGGTTACGTCCAAGTGACTACCGGGGTATGGAAGCATATGCTTCATAATTTATATTGAACAATACAATTCCCAATTTAATTTTCATCCGTATTTCAAATTAATTTCGATTACTCCTTTGGATTATGGAGTGTTGTTATTGGTGGGGAAATTTTAAGGATAGGTAAAAAATTGTTAAAAAAAGTGCTCCCCGTTGGGGAGTGATTTTTTTATTGTTCGCCCCGTTTTAAAAAAACTCTTCCTATGTAATCATGCAATTGTTTTGTCCCTGCAATTGTAAAGGTAAGGTGGTGAGATGCCTTACTACCTTTTAAAAATAGACTTTCCATTAAGTTTTGTTTTTGTACTAAGGATATTATTTGAATTAGCTATCAAAACATTCTCCCACCTGCCTTTCTCAGTTGCAACTAACTCAAATTTACTAACAAAACTGTTAACTCTATGAAAGTAACAAAACTGTTTGGGGCATTAGCTTTTCTGGTGCTGTTCATGACATCAGCATGGTCCCAAGAAAAAACAATTACAGGTACTGTGGTTGACCAAGATGGGCTGCCTCTCCCAGGGGTCAATATTCTGGTTGAAAATACAACCAATGGTACCCAATCTGACTTTGATGGCAACTATTCGATCAGTGCAAGTCAAGGTCAAATACTTGTATTCACGTATCTGGGGCAAAGAACCGCAAGGCGTACTGTTGGTGCGCAAAATGTTATCAATGTTCAGATGGAAGAGGACACCCAGGCCCTTGAGGAAGTCGTGGTTACGGCACAAGGTATTAGACGAGAAAAGAAGGCTTTGGGGTATGCTGTAACAAATCTAGGGTCCGATAAAGTAGAAAGTAGACCGGAAGCAGATATTGCAAGGGTTTTAAGTGGTAAGGCTGCTGGAGTCAATGTTGTAGGAACAGGTGGTTTAGCAGGGAGTGGTACCAACATCAGAATTCGTGGTAATGTCTCCATTACTGGTAATAATCAACCCTTATTTGTTGTAAATGGTGTTCCATTTAATACTGACACAAACGCAGAGAGTAATGTTACAACAGGGAACGGATCTGTGTCTGCATCAAGTAGGTTTTTAGATCTTGACCCAAATAACATTGAGGATATAAGTATCCTTAAAGGGTTGAGTGCAACAGTACTTTATGGAAACCTTGGTAGAAACGGCGTTATTTTGATCACTACAAAAACAGGGACTTCCGATTTTGTTGATAAAAAATTTGAAGTAAGTGTGAATCAATCGGTTTTTGTCAATGAGATAGCCAGTTTACCAGATTATCAAAATATTTACGGTCAAGGAGGTGACAATTCAACAAATGTTGGATACGTTGGTAACTGGGGTGGAAGATTTGATGCAGGAGAAACGGTAAGGCACCATTACAATCAACCTCAATTCGCGGAGGCATTCCCTGAGTTCCAAGGTGTTAATGTACCCTATAAGGCATTTAAAAATAATGTTCAGGATTTTTTTAGAAAAGGTCTAGGTAGGACAACTTCCATTAATGCTTCAAAAAGTACTGAAAATGTTAATTACAACATAAATTTTGGGCATACGGATGAAAATGGATTTGTTCCAGGAAACAATATCAACCGAACCAACTTCGGATTGGGCGGTTCGGTAAAACTGAGCAATAAATTTAGAATAAATGGCTCTTTTAACTATTCGACCAGTAATTTTACTACACCTCCGGTGTCAGCTAACAATGGTACAGGGAATTTTTCAATTTTCTTTAGAACATTGTTTGTTCCAAGAAACTTTGATTTAAATGGCCTTCCATTCCAAAATCCATTAGATGGATCCAATGTTTATTACAGAACAGACCAAGAGAACCCAAGATGGTTGGTCGCTAACTCTCAGGAACAAATAAAGACCAACCGTTTTTATAATTCTATAAGTACAAGTTATGATTTTAGTGACAATGTTGCACTTACCTATAGGGTGGGTTTGGATACCTTTACTGAAAACCAACGATTCTATGTAAACAAAGGTGGAGTTTCAAGTCTATTATCACAACAAGGGTTCTTGAAAACTACCTCTGGTATCAACACGATATGGGATCATAGTTTGATTTTGAACATTAATGATGTTCAGCTGGCTGAAAAAATAGGACTTACAGGCACATTGGGTTTCAATGCCAATTCTGAATCTTTTGAAAAATTTGGTCAAGTAAGTACTGGTCAAGTCGTGTTTAACTTTATAGACCATACAAATTTTGCCACTCAGAGTAATGCGGATCCTTTAGGCTCTAACCTTGATTTTAGACAGACAGTCAACACACTTGGGCTTTATGGATCTTTAGGTTTTGACTATTCGAACTTCCTTTATCTCACTTTTGCAGGGAGGAATGACTGGTCTTCTACAGTTGAACAAGCCAATAGGTCTTTATTCTACCCAAGTGCATCAATGTCTATTGTGCCTACGTCTGCAATTCCAGATTTGAAAGGTAACTTTTTGAACTTTCTCAAGTTTAGATTTGGATATGGGACTTCAGCAGGCTTTCCTGGACCATACAACACAAGACCAACACTGGCTTTAGGAACAGCACAATTCACTACAAGAAGTGGGGCATTGGTTAATGTAAACTCAAGTGGTGGCTTGGGTTCTGGTTTGGATGTATTTCCTAACCCTGACTTGAAACCCGAATTACACAGAGAGTTTGAAGCTGGAGTGGAAGCTAATTTTTGGGACAGCAGAATTAATCTAGAAGTCAGTGTTTATAAAAGAGATTCCAAAGATCAAATTCTTGGGAAGGTCTTGGATCCATCTACAGGGTTTGATAGAACTTCCATAAATGCTGGACAAATAAAGTCAAAAGGAATAGAAGTCGATTTAGGGTTCAATCCATTTAGAAATAGTGAAGGATTTCAGTGGAGCTCTAATTTCAATTTCACTGCTGATCAGAACGAGGTGGTTGACCTTCCCGGGGGAGATAATGTATTTATCGCTGGATTTTCCAACTTAGGAAACTATGCTATTGAAGGACAGCCGTTAGGTGTTATTCTTGGAAGTTATGCAGTTAGGGATGATGAAGGCAATTTATTGATAAACCCGTTGGATGGTACTATCATAGATAGTGATGCCCTAGGCTTGGATAATGAAGTTATTGGAGACCCAAATCCAGATTGGAGATTGGTAACAAGCAATACATTCTCGTTTAAAGGGTTAAGTTTATCTGCTCAAGTAGAATACACCCATGGAGGAGACTTTAGTTCCAACACCATCGGAAGCCTATTGCGTAGGGGTGTAACAACTGATACCCAAGACAGGGAGAGGTCCTTTATTATACCGGGCGTGCTCGCAAACCCCAATACGGGTCAAGTATTACTTGATGATTCGGGAAACACAATTCCTAATACCATAGAAAAAGGAGCTAATGAACTTTACTTCTTAAACTTTATTGATCCAAGTGGTCAAGGTATATACGATGGATCCGTAGTAAGACTAAGAGAGATTTCTTTGAGCTATGCCTTACCTGAAAAATTTTTGGAAAAAACACCATTTGGCTCACTTTCTTTCACATTGTTGGGGCAAAATATGTGGTACTGGGCTCCGAATGTTCCTTCAGGAACCAATTTTGATCCAGAAGTCATCAGTACGGGTGTTGGTAATGGTATGGGACTTGATTTTCAAACAACTCCTACTTCAAAGAAATATGGATTTAGTATCAAAGCGACATTCTAAAGAAGCAAACAAGATAAAATTAGGACAATGAAAAACTACAATAAAATAAGTATCGTTGGCATATTAATGTTGATGCTCTGTATAAGTTGTGAAACGGTGGATTTGAATCAGCTTAATGATCCAAGTGAATTAACACCTTCAAGTGCTGATCCAGAATTGCTATTGAATAATGTGCAACTTCGTTTTGTAAATGCAATTGCTTACAATGAAGACAATGAGGATGGTATAAACGTTCGTGCTTCAGAGTTTGTAAGAATGCAGCATCTGTTTGGAGCGTATGCGGGTCCCTTTTCAATGAGCTCGGCAAGCTTGGATAATCTATGGACAGATTTGTACAGAGAATCACTTCAGGATATCAGCATTCTTATTCCACTTGCAGAAGAAAGAGAACTGGAAGGGTATGTTGGAGTTGCTAAATTGATCCAGGCATACAGCTATGTAACTTTGGTAGATATGTTTGGTGATGTTCCTTTTACCGAAGCATTGCAAGGGAATGAAACCCCAAACCCAAATGTTGATGATGGTCAATTTATTTACAATGAAATGCTTACAGTTATTGATGAAGGGGTTGCCGCAATTAATGCACCTGGATCGGTAATGCCAAATGACTTCTTTTACGGAGGAAACAAGGCTCAGTGGACAAGGTTTGCAAATACTCTCAAATTTAAGATGTATTTACAAATGCGTTTAGTAGGTGACTTTGGTAGTGAGATTAATAGTTTGATTAATGATGGCTTGATTACTTCTGCCGCTGATGATTTTGAATTCAAATACTCTACAACAGCGAGTTCAACGGGTGAAAGTAGACATCCATATTATGCACTTAACTATGATGCAGATGGAGCTGATGATTATCTAGTTAGTTATTATGTTAATTTACTGAAGGCCGATAAAGGTTTCGAAGACCCTAGATTGAGGTATTATTTCTATAGACAGGTGAACGAAGTACCTTCAGGCGATGATTTGCCATGCACAGAAAATGATGTATTGAACTTTTGTTATTTAGGGGATTTATATTGGACTCGTGATCATGGAGCAGCGGATGGTGTGCCACCAGACGGATTGAAAAGGTCAACCTATGGATTGTACCCAATCGGTGGAGCGTTTGATGCCGACAATTTCCAAACAGTGGTCAATAACCCTGGAGGAGGAGGTGCGGGAATCTTCCCATTTATACTTTCCTCATATGTTAAATTCATGCAGGCAGAGTCTGCTTTGATGACAGGAACAATTGGAAATCCAAGAACTTTATTGGAAGAAGGTATTAGAGCGTCTATGGATAAGGTGTTAAATTTTATTCCAGGGCAAGTAGCACCAGGATTTGCGGCTAGCAGTACCGATATTGATAATTATGTCGCTTTTGTTTTAGGAGAGTATGATGCAGCAATAGATGATAGTACACGACTTGACATTATTATGAAAGAATACTATATCGCACTTTGGGGCAATGGAATAGAGGCGTATAACAATTATCGAAGAACGGGATTGCCAAGTGACCTTTCAAATCATGTAGGAGTACCAGGGGCATTCCCACGAACCTTTCTTTATCCAGCAACTGTGGTAAATACAAACTCCAACATTAACCAAAAGGAGATTTCTGTGAAAACATTCTGGGATACCAATCCAGCAAACTTGGATTAACTCAAAAAAGCAATAAAAATGAAAATTTTAAATAAGATTTATTCAAACATCATTATGACTCTTGTGTTAGCCATAATGCTAATAATAGGGGCTTTTATGACCTCTTGCGAGGATGAAGACAAAAACAATCTCAACGACTTTCTTGCCACAGGTGGGTTTGTTAGGTTTGCTGATCAGAGTCCACCCACTGAAGTAGGTGTAGACGACGTTTCAAACTTGAATTATTCATTTTCGGTCGAAGACCCAAATGGATCCACCGAATCGTATGAACTTAAGTTGTATGCTGATTTAAGTGGAACAAGGACAGATACGGTTCAAGTAAGTACTGTGACTAGTTTCCCACATTCTTTTTCATTTACTCAGGAAGACTTGGCATCTCTTTTGGGGGTTTCTGCTGATAATATCAATTTTGGAGATAGCTTCTTTTTTACAGCTACCGCTACAACGGTTGATGGATTGGTTTACGGAGGAGCCGAAAATTTAAACTTCGATCAGGTTTTTCCCCAACCTGATGGAACATACTTGGACGAGGATGACTTTCTTGTAACTGTAGGGCCAAATGATGAGATCTTTACAACTGCGGATGGCAACACTTTTCTTGTTGGTGGGCAAAATGTTTCAAATACTTTGCTTGCAGAAGGTGGCTATAGACAAGCCTTTGAATTTAATTTCATCATTTTATGTCCTCCCCCTGCAAGTGTAACAGATTTGGTTGGGACTTGGCAAATCACCTTTGATCCCTTTGGGACATTTGTGGACGATGGTGTTTTTGAAATAATTGCGGGCCCAGGGGACAATCAAGTAACAGCAATAGATATTTTTGATCATCCTAACCCCGATGAATCAGGAGGCATCTATTATGTTATCATTGATTTAGATCCAGCAACAGGCGCTGTTACGGTGGAAAGGCAAGCAGCTTGGCACTGTGATAATTTTGGCTGTCCTTATGGTGAAGGTAGAATAGATGGGACTGGTTTTCTATTTAACTGTGTTGGAAATGGTCTTATGAAATTCAACTTTGAACATACAGTTGATGCAGGTAGTTTTGGAACCCTCCCTATGGATATGGTTAAATTATAAACCTTCCAGAGGTCTGGTTTACTGGCTATTATGGGTCATATTATAACCTAGTCAAGCGTGTATTGGAATATTTTCCGTCCTATAACAAATTTCAATAGAAGTATATTCTTATGATTAGAAGGCCATCCATTAAAGGGTGGTCTTCTTTAATATTTTCAACTAAGGCGAGAAGCAGCTGCTTTTGTAGTGGAAATTTTCAAGAAGACCTTTTGCCAAATTAAAGGTTTGGTAATAGAAGCTAACCACATGAAAGTATATTTTATGCGACCGGTTAATTTCTCAATCTTCATTCCGATTACAAAAAATATAGTAGTATGTAATTCAATGATATACTACCTGCCACGGGATTTTTATTAACGTTGCCTACAGCACCTAAAGCCCAAGCTTGAAAAAGAACAATTACTGCATATTACCCTACACGAAACACAAAAGAATTCCGCAGAATATGGAGATTGGTAACAAATTTCCGATATTGCACCGCTTTTTAATGGGATATTAGCTCAGTTGGTTTAGAGCGCTGCCTTGACAGGGCAGAGGTCACTGGTTCGAATCCAGTATATCCCACTTTCTTTTCCTGAATTTTTACAAAACATCCAACACCCGCTCTAAAGCCATTCCACGAGAACCTTTGATCAAAACGGTCCCTTTTTGTATGGGATTTTTGCTGAGGTACTCTTTTACGTCATCAAAAGACTTGAATTTGCTCAGTGTTGTTTTAGTCCCAAAAAAGTTTTCACCCACCAACAAAACAGTATTGAAATTAAGTTCTTTGGCCAAATCGGCAATGGTTTGATGTTCATCGGCTGCAGTTTGCCCCAACTCAAACATATCGCCAATAATGATTGTTTTATTTTCAGCTTCCATGGCACTAAAATTCTCCAAAGCCGCACGCATACTGGTGGGGTTGGCATTGTAGGCGTCCAAAATAATTTTCACCCCATTTTTCTCAATAATCTGCGAGCGGTTGTTCTGGGGTTGATAGGATGCAATGGCAGTTGTAATATCTTCTAGGGGCACATTAAAATATTTACCCATTAGTATAGCTGCACAGCAGTTGGGAAAATTATACTTCCCAATAAGTTGCGTCTCTAGGCGATTTCCTTCCACTTCAAGAACCACATACGGATTGGCTTCAATGAACTTTATATTGTAATACTGGGGGTCTTTTGTGCTGAATCCTATTTTCTTGATGTAAGCACCCAATTTTTCCAACTGAATGGGGTCATCGGCATTCATGAAGATATGCTTATCATGGGCCATGAGGTGGTCATACAACTCACTTTTCCCCTGAATGACCCCTTCAACGCTACCAAAACCTTCCAAATGGGCCTTACCAAAGTTGGTGATGTAACCAAAATCAGGATGGGCAATGTTGGACAAAAACTCGATTTCCTTTTTATGGTTGGCCCCCATTTCAACAATGGCAATTTCGGTATCCTTTTCTATGGAAAGCAAGGTCAATGGCACACCAATATGGTTGTTCAGGTTGCCCTTTGTGGCGATGGTCTTGTACTTTTTGGAGAGTACAGCATTGATCAATTCTTTAGTGGTTGTTTTGCCATTGCTTCCTGTAAGGGCAATAACTTTGGCATTGCTCAGCTTTCTATGGTACAATGCCAGTTCTTGAAGGGTTTCCAAAACATTCTGGCATAAGATATATTGGCCTGAGGCATTGTATTCTTCCTCATCAATTATGGCATAGGCGGCACCTTTTTCCAAGGCTTCCTTCGCAAACTCATTTCCGTTGAAATTGGGTCCTTTCAAGGCAAAAAAAAGGCAATTATCCGTGATTTTACGCGTGTCCGTACTAATTGTGGGGTGCGCTAAAAAGAGCGCGTGAAGCTGTTCCATTGTCATAAATCGAAGATAAAAAAAAGCCCCGACCAAATGCCGGGGCTTTTAAAAATACTCACGATAAATTTTATCTGGCTTTTTTATGCCTTACTGTCTTGTTCTTGGTTTTGGATTTTGATCCCACTCTAGACATGGCACATCTGAATCCGATGTCGTCTGTAGCCATGTATTGTGGCAGATATCTACGCTGTGCAGGATCTAACCAATACGCTCGATCTCTCCAAGAACCTCCTTTATACACACGAACTTCATCATTGATCAAAGTAGTTCTGTAGTTTGAGGTGTCGTATTGACGGATAAGTTTTCCAGTGGAATCACGCTCAACTTTATGCTTTGGAGAATCGTACATTTTCCTGTTGTCCTCTTCATCATTAAATCTGCTGAAGAATCTTGAAGAACCTGGATCGCCATCTCGGTAGCCGCGGTTGTCACTTTGATCGAAATTGGTTCTTAGGTATGTCTCTTGCTCGGTAACCGGAACTTCCTTGATTTCCCCTGGAAGGTTTACGGCAACAATTTTTCCATTGGGCAGGGTGTCGTAAACAATCTTGTCTTGAAGAATCTCCACTTTACCATCTTCACCAATGGCCTTTTTTGTAAAAACATTTCCTCGATAGTAGTTAAAATCACTGATTTCATCATCCACAATGGGTCGGTAAACATCGGCTACCCACTCACTGACGTTTCCGGCCATGTCATACAGGCCAAAATCGTTGGGTTTGTATGATTTAACCTGGGCGGTAATATCGGCACCATCATCGGACCATCCAGCAATTCCGCCATAATCTCCTTTTCCTTGTTTAAAGTTGGCCAATTGGTCTCCACGACCTACACGTTGACCATTTCGGGTGTAATCCCCTTCCCAAGGATATTTTTTTCTACCACGATAGTTATTGTATTCCCGTGTTCCCACAAGAGCCTGAGCGGCATATTCCCACTCGGTTTCAGTAGGAAGCCTATATTCCGGCATAATAACACCGCTGCTTCGTTTTGCGAAAGCGTTGATGGAGTCACGTTTTTGTTTTCCTTGAAGAGAATCAATCTCACCACCATATACAGATTCTGGGTTGTTCAAGTACGCTTCGGTGCTAAATGTACCATTTACATCACCGTTCATTACTTTATATTTGGTGTCATCGGCCAAAAAGCCTTCTCTTTCCAACATTAGTTCGTTTACCCTGTCAGTTCTCCACTCTGCATATTGGGTGGCTTGTACCCAATTTACACCAACTACGGGGTATTCTGCATAAGCTGGGTGTCTTAGGTAGTTGTTGGTCATGGTTTCGTTAAAGCCAAGACGGTTTCTCCATACCAAAGTATCTGGCAAGGCCCCTTTATATATGTTGGCATAAGTGGGGTTTTCTGGAGGATATACCTCTTTAAGGTAATCTAGGTACTCCAAGTACATTACATTGGTTACCTCGGTTTCATCCATGTAGAACGATTGTACGTGCTGTTGTGTAGGAGTGTTGTTCCAATCGTGCATAATATCGTCTTGGACCTTACCTTTGGTAAAGGTTCCACCTTCAACAAAAACAGTTCCAGGAGGCGTTTCCTGCTCCTTAAAATCTGAATTGTATTGAAATCCACCCTCTTTCGCATTTATTTTCCATCCCGTGGCTCTAGAGACGTTTTTAGAGGATGATGATGAGTTTTTACAACTCGAAAAGCTTCCCACAACAATGGCGCAAGAAAGTACAACTTTGATAAAGTGCTTTTTCATAATTTGGGCTTGAGTACTTTATACTTAAGGCATTATGCCCTCAGTAACTTCAATTTGTTTTGATTTTTTAAATCCTTCAATGGCATTAAAACGATGTTTTGGCCATAATATTTTGTGCTCATAAAATAATTGCAACAATGCCGCTATCAACATTTGCTACACTTCTGTAACGCATCTGGTTTTAAAATAGTATGGATTCCCTTTGTTTTAACGATTTTATATGTGCTTAGAACGGAAAAAGAGGATTTAATTCATACATTATTTTGTCATTTGTCTAAAATTTGTTCAAAAAAACGACATCTTGCCATAAGATTTTGCGCAAAACCCCGTTTACATGTAAACATCTATGATTGTTTTAAACCTAGAACTTTACTATTCACTAAAATACACTAACAAGTTAAAATGAAAAAGTTACTGATATTGGTAGTATTTCTTGTTTTGGTCTCAAAGTTGAGTGCACAGCAAGAAAGAGTGATTACAACAGCCGTTCCTTTTTTAACCATTGCTGCAGATGCCAGGGCATCGGGTATGGGAGATATGGGGGTGGCCACCTCTTTTGATGCGTATTCACAACAATGGAACCCAGCCAAATATGCATTTGCAACCCAAAAAATGGGTGTTGGGGCAAGTTATACTCCGTATTTGGAAACGATTGTCAATGATGTTTCCCTTTTAAATGCCAATTTTTACAACAAACTCAACGACCGAAGCGCATTTGCAATTGGCCTCCGTTATTTTGGTTTGGGAGAAATAGAACTTCGTCAGACCATAGATGAAGATGCAACACTCGTAAAACCAAATGAATTTGCCATAGATGGATCGTATTCCTTAAAATTGAGCCAGACCTTTTCCATGGCCGTTGGAGGACGATTTATAAGCTCCAATCTAAGGTTTCAGGATGGAACACAAGATTCCCAGGCCGCCAATGCCTTTGCGGTTGATGTAGCCGGTTTTTTCCGTTCCAGGGAAATAGCATACAACAATTTTGATGGCCGTTGGAGAGCTGGATTTAATATATCTAATATTGGAGGTTCTCTGCAATACGATGAGGGAGGACAGGAAAACTTTTTGCCGACCAATTTAAAATTTGGTGGTGGATTCGATTTTATATTCGATCAAGACAATGTTTTGGCCCTTACTACAGAGTTTAATAAACTTTTGGTTCCAACGCCAAGGGATTTTAATGGTGATGGTGTTATTGGCCCAGAAGATAATGACGAATACCAAAACATAAGCTTCTTTAAAGGTATGTTCGAGTCCTTTGGTGATGCCCCGGATGGTTTCAGTGAAGAACTTAAGGAAATTACCTGGGCACTTGGTGCCGAATACAGATTCAGGGAAGCGTTTATGCTACGCAGTGGCTATTTCAATGAAAGTGAAGAAAAAGGATCCCGAAAATTCTTTACGCTGGGAGCAGGTTTCAAGTTTAAATCAGCTCAGATAGACCTATCGTATCTGTTCTCAACCTCACAGGTGAAAAATCCATTAGAAAACACCTTGCGTTTTTCGCTTACCTTTAATTTTGGCGAGGAATTCTATAACGATTAAAGAACCATAAAATACTATTGTGAAAAGCCTGTCCACCGACAGGCTTTTCTTATTTTTGGTAAAGACCAAGGTAATATGGAAAAAAAACAAATCGGTTTTGAGCTTACCATTTTTGAGAGTGTCAATGAACTTTCACAAAGTGAACAAGAATTGTTACACGCCGCAGAACAAGCACAAGAAAATGCTTATGCCCCTTATTCCAATTTCCAGGTCGGGGCTGCTGTTTTACTGGAAAACGGAGAAGTTGTTATTGGCAGCAACCAAGAAAATGCATCCTATCCCTCTGGGCTCTGCGCAGAACGTGTTGCGGTGTTTCAAGCGGGGGCAAGATACCCTGGAGTAGCCCTAAAAATGTTGGCTGTGACCGCTAAATCAAAAGACCACCTGGTTGATGTGCCTGCCGCTCCCTGTGGCAATTGCAGGCAATCCATTATGGAGTATGAGCAACATCAAAAATCGCCCATTGTTATAATGCTCAAAGCTGAAAAAGGCCCCATATACAAGTGCAGTTCCATGGCGGATATTTTACCCTTGGCCTTCAATAGTTCATTTTTGGGGGATTCTTAAACCAATTCTTTTTCCAAAACAGATATATATGTATTTTTGCTCTCCCCATTGCAGGGGAATTTCACACTAATAGTATCGTTGATGAAAAAAATCACCAAAGAAGTTTACCTTAAATGGTACGAGGATATGATGTTCTGGAGAAAGTTCGAGGACAAATTGGCCGCTGTATATATTCAACAAAAAGTTAGGGGTTTCCTACACTTGTACAATGGTCAAGAAGCTGTATTGGCAGGCGCACTGCATGCCATGGACCTTACCAAGGACCGAATGATAACCGCGTACCGTAACCACGTACAACCTATAGGTATGGGAGTAGATCCCAAACGTGTCATGGCCGAACTTTTCGGCAAGGTTACGGGGACTTCAAAAGGGATGGGCGGTTCCATGCACATCTTTTCTAAGGAACACCGTTTTTATGGCGGTCATGGAATTGTAGGTGGTCAGATTCCTTTGGGAGCTGGGCTTGCCTTTGCCGATAAATATTTTAAAAGGGATTCCGTGACTCTTTGTTATATGGGAGATGGTGCCGTGCGGCAAGGTTCATTGCACGAAGCGTTCAACTTGGCTATGTTGTGGCAATTGCCCGTAGTGTTCATTTGCGAGAACAATGGCTACGCCATGGGAACCTCAGTGGCACGTACAGCACATTCCACTGACATCTGGAAATTGGGATTAGGGTACGAAATGCCCTGTGGACCTGTTGATGGAATGGATCCAGCCATTGTGGCCAAAGAAATGGACAAAGCTATTGAACGTGCCAGAACAGGTGGAGGTCCAACATTCTTGGAGATGAAGACTTACCGCTATCGTGGCCACTCTATGAGTGATGCACAACATTACCGAACCAAGGAAGAAGTGGAAGAGTACAAGAAAATAGACCCTATTACCCAGGTAAAGGATATTATTCTTGAAAAAGGATATGCTTCTGAGGAGGATTTGAAGAAAATCGATAAAAATGTAAAAGCTTTGGTGAGCGAGTGTGAAAAATTTGCGGAAGAATCTGATTTTCCACCAAAGGAACAATTGTACGATACCGTGTACGAACAAGAAGACTATCCATTTTTACAACATAAATTATAAGTAGATGGCAGAAGTAATCAACATGCCGAGATTGAGCGATACCATGGAAGAAGGTACCGTGGCAAAATGGCTCAAAAAAGTAGGTGACAAAGTGGAAGAAGGCGATATTTTGGCCGAAATTGAAACCGATAAGGCCACCATGGAGTTTGAATCATTCCATGAAGGAACCCTGCTTCATATTGGAATACAAGAAGGAGATGGCGCCCCGGTTGATTCCCTTTTGGCCATTATTGGTGATGAAGGTGAGGATATTTCTGCCTTGCTCAATGGAGGAGGAACCGAATCAAAAGAATCCGCCGATGCCCCTGAAGCAAAGGCTGAAGAAAGCCCTGCTGAGCCAGCCAGTGCACCTGCTGAAATACCAGAAGGGGTTGAAGTTATTACCATGCCCCGTTTGAGCGACACCATGGAAGAAGGAACCGTGGCCAGTTGGTTGAAAAAAGTGGGTGATGAAGTGGAAGAGGGCGATATTTTGGCCGAAATCGAAACCGATAAGGCTACGATGGAATTTGAATCCTTTTACTCCGGTAAGTTGTTGTACGTTGGTATTCAAGAAGGTGAAGGTGCCCCAGTCGATTCCCTTTTGGCCATCATTGGTCCAGAAGGAACTGATGTTGATGCTGTGTTAAAAGCACAAGCTGGTGGTGGTTCCGCTGCAAGCGCACCTAAAGAAGAAGCGGCACCCAAAGAGGAATCCAAAAAAGAAGAAGCACCTAAAACGGAGGCTACCACTTCCCAAGATGGAGGCCGAATCTTTGTTTCTCCTTTGGCCAAAAAGATAGCTGAGGAGAAAGGTATCGACCTTGCCAATGTAAAAGGCTCTGGTGATAATGGGAGAATCGTAAAACGTGATGTTGAAAGCTATCAACCGTCTCAGGCGGCACCAGCTGCTGAAAAACCTGCAGAATCTGCTGCTTCAGTTGCACCGATAAGTTTACCAGTTGGAGAAGAAAGTGTTGAAGAGGTGAAGAATTCTTCAATGCGAAAAGCCATTACCAAGCATTTGAGTGCTTCCAAGTTTACCGCACCACATTTCTATTTGACCATTGAGGTGGACATGGACAATGCCAAGGCATCAAGAGCACAGATCAACAATTTGCCAGACACTAAGGTGTCTTTCAACGATATGGTATTGAAAGCTTGTGCCATGGCACTTAAAAAGCATCCGCAGGTAAATACCACTTGGACGGACGATGCCACTATCTACAAACACCACATCCATATGGGTGTTGCTGTTGCTGTTGATGAAGGCTTGGTGGTTCCGGTCATAAAATTTGCCGACCATCTTTCATTGACGCAGTTGGGTACTGCCGTTAAAGATTTGGCGGGAAGGGCAAGAACCAAAAAAATAAAACCCGATGAAATGGAAGGGAGCACTTTTACCGTTTCTAATTTGGGTATGTTTGGTATTCAGGAGTTTACCTCCATTATCAACAAGCCTAACTCGGCAATCTTATCCGTTGGTGCCATTGTAGAAAAACCCGTGGTTAAAAATGGTGAGATTGTAGTGGGTAATACCATGAAAGTGACCTTGGCCTGTGATCATAGAACCGTGGATGGTGCTGTTGGAGCTCAATTCCTGCAGACCCTAAGGGCCTATCTGGAAAACCCAGTGACCATGTTGGCATAATATTGTCCCTTTCGACTCCGCTCAAGGGACAGTCGAGAACTTATTTTAAAAAAGCATCCTTTTAGGATGCTTTTTTTATCTTTAGGAAAATCAAAAACGCAAAATGAAAATACTCTTACATACTCTCGGTCTGATACTACTGATGAACTGTGGTTCGACCCAAATGGTGCAAACTCCTTCACAAGGAGGAGAGCAGAGTGTAACCGTCAATCCTGCAAAAAGTGATGAGGATTCCTTTACCAATTCCGAGCGGATTGGCGATATCATGAAGTATTTGGCGTCGGATGATTTAAAAGGACGCGATTCGGGAAGTGAGGGCATTGAAATGGCTGCTAAATACATTGAAAACTATTTCAAATCATATCAGGTAAAGCCATATTTTGACTCGTATCGAGATACTATTACCAATTATAAGGAGCCTTCCTATAATATTGTGGGAATCGTTGAAGGAAGCGACCCAGATTTAAAGAATGAATATATTGTGATTGGGGCCCATTACGACCACATTGGCACCATTGCCCCTGAAAATGGGGATTATATTGCAAATGGGGCCAACGACAATGCATCGGGAACAACTTCGGTAATGGAAATGGCACGGTACTTCGGCACCCATAAGACCAACAAACGAAGTTTGATTTTTGCACTTTTCACCGCTGAGGAAAAAGGATTGTTGGGATCGGAGCACTTGGCCAAAAAATTACATGAACAAAACTTGAATTTGTATACCATGCTCAATTTTGAAATGATCGGTGTGCCCTTGCAGGGTAAGGACTACTTTGTGTACATCACAGGGTATAACCGCTCCAATTTGGCAGAAATAAGCAATGGCTATGCCGATGAAGAATTGGTGGGTTTCTTGCCAACGGCTAAAGAGTACAATCTGTACCAGCGTTCAGACAATTATGCCTTCCACAAGGAATTTGGTGTGCCATCGCATACCTTTTGCACCTTCGATTTCACCAATTTTGGGCACTATCACAAAGTAGGGGATGAGGTTGACCTTATGGATTTTGATCATATGGCTACTTTAGTAAACAAAGTATTGCCCGTTTTGGAAGGGATTGCCAATGCTTCTACACAAGAAATTCAACTTAAATAAGGTTTATATCATTTAAAATTCCTGCGGAAAGGATGAGCCTTTGGTTGTGATATTGAACGCAGGTGGTTAGATGGTTGATGTCTTATTTTGGAGTTTTCGTGGCTATTCGTGAAATTCGTGTCGCGCGAAATAAAATTTAAATAGAGAAATGTCCCTTTTGAGGCGTGTCTGCCGCTGGAAGGGGACTTTGAGTGGTTTAGATTCCTGACTCCTCGGGAATCCAAAAGAAGAAAATCATGGCGAACATCATCATTACAGGAACAAGCAGAGGAATCGGTTTTGAGTTGGTGCAACTTTTTGCTCAAGAAGGGCATAAGGTGTTGGCTTTGTCCCGAAACGCAAAGCCCATTGCCGATTTGAACCTGCCCAACGTACATGCCCTCTCTTTTGATTTGGCCAAACCAGCAGATTTTGAAAAAGTAACCGACTTTTTAGAACAAGAACAGTGGCATATCGTGGATGTGCTCATCAACAATGCAGGGCGATTGCTCAACAAACCCTTTTCAGAAACTACACTAACAGAATTTGAAGCGGTTTACAAAGTAAATGTGTTTGGAGTGGCTGAATTGACCAAAACGGTTTTGCCCCAGATGGGCCAAGGAGGCCATGTGGTCACTATTAGTTCCATGGGTGGAGTGCAAGGCAGTGTAAAGTTTCCGGGATTGGCCGCCTATAGTTCCAGTAAGGGGGCTGTAATCACCTTAACGGAGCTTTTGGCCGAAGAGCACAAGGAAACTGGCCCCAGTTTTAATGTGTTGGCCTTAGGAGCCGTACAGACTGAAATGTTGGAAGAGGCTTTCCCGGGCTACGAAGCGCCTGTAACTGCTATGGAAATGGCTGCCTACATCAAGGATTTTGCCTTGACAGGTCAGAAGATGTACAATGGGAAGTTGTTGCAGGTAAGTAATAGTACGCCTTGAGGCTTAAGTATTGTAGTGTTGAGCAGCTAACAAATTGGAGTCCAGTATTCATTGGCAAGAATAAACTCTTTAAACGATAAGTTTTTAGGTTTATCACACATAGATTTTATTTCAAATCTTCCTTTTCCCTTGTTCCACTGCATTAAAACGGACATATAATCCAATCTTGAATAGATGTCATAAGCATTTTTTAAAATGTTCAACTGTTCTGTTAGATCATCAAATGATTCAAAAGAACCCGATGAATCACCTCCAAGGATTTTGTGTTTAATATATCTTTTGTCATTTATATTAATACTATCGTATTCTTTTTTCAATAAATAGGATAAGGTTTTTTGATTTGTCATTTTGGTCACCATGGATTTTATTTCATGGATTAACCTTGGGGCGATGGATTGACCCTCTTTTTCAAGATTGTACTGTGAATAGCTTTTAGTGATTGCAGAGCCTTCTTCTTCTTTAAGAATTCCAAAAGGAATAAGCTTCAGCGTAAATTTTGTGTCTGTACCTATTCTTGGTATTTCAACATCCAAGAAAAATACGGCATACTTGGAATTTTCAATTGACTTGCTTTCACTAAAAACATTGATGTCAAAATTTTCAGGTAAGATTTCGTCCATATCTTTGTTGGAGGAAATTGATTTATTCCAATCACAAAAAAATTCTTCTTTTTGTAGCAGCATATAATCTCCATGGCTATTCTTATATGCCCCAACTATTGAATTGCATTCGCATCCGCAAGTTGGATAACTTCCCCAAACTCTCAAATACCCATTTTTAGAGTCATCAATCTCATTGTAATCTGGAACCCCATCTTCATTTTCATCTTCAAATAAAGAATAGCAATTTTGAACCCTTTTCCACAGTAGTTTATCAAGATCTTCACTATTTTGACCTTTGACAACTATGGTTAGTAGAAAAACAAGTAAGTATGTTATGGCTTTCAACAAACTGGAATTTTCTCAAAATCTAAGAATACCTTTCTGATGTAGCTGGTTTAAATTGATAAATACCTAATTTCAATTTATGGATAAGAAAATTTCTCGAAAGGACTTACTGTGGTTCCCTGTTCGGGATCCTTAATAATTAAAGATAGTAGACATAATTATAGAATTTCTCTAATAAGAAACCCCCACCTTCATTCCATCAGATTCGACCCAAGCTTCATTTTCTGAATCTAATAGGGTACCCTCCAAAACCTGCAATTGGTTTTTATGACTTTCTGGAATTTTCAACTTGATTTTCCACTCCGGATTGGTCTGCTCAATTTTGATGGTAGTTTTCCCATCTTTTTTGGTGTAGAACATGGAAATTGCATTGGCTCCATCGCCAAGTTTCACATTTTCCAAGGAGCAATTGTCCCAAGCATCGGGTAGTAAGGGGGAAATCACAATTTCTTTTTGTGCAGTATTGGGTTGAATGCCAAAAAACTGGTGTACAATGGGGTAGGCAAAGCTATAGATGTTCCACGCTTGGGTGATCATGCCATAATCCGGGGAAACCTCGTACATGCTGCCCGGAAAGGCATAGCTAAAAGTACGGGTCATTCGTTCCAAATAGTTAAGGGCTTCGTTGGGCCTTCCATAGTTATTTTCCGCTCGTGCCTGAACCCCCGTGGGCAAGGTCATCACGGCACCCGTATAGGAGAAAACCTTGGAGCCTTTAAAAGAGCCTTCATCCGAACCAGCGGATTGATCCCGGTCAATGCCGGTCACAAAAACTCCAAATGGATTGACAAACTGTTTTGCGGTTTCCAAGGCTTTGAGGGCTTTGGTGGTATCGGCAATTCCCATTTCCATAGGGGTGTTCACCACCCAATTGTGGTGCATTACAAAAGGCCTTGGTTCATTTGAGGGATGTGTTTTAATGAATTGTTTTGTAGCTTTTAGCTCTTCAACAGCCCAAGGTTTGTTCAAGGTGTCTGCACGTACAATGGCATCTTCGATTAGGTGTAAGGCTTGGGCATCCGTTCCAATAAAGTCGGCATATGAATTGAAATTTTCGGACCAAAACTCCGTATTGATTTTATGTTTGAGTTCTTCCGCAGTCCTTTGATATTGGAGTGCGAGTGCATCCCTGCCCAATTCCTTGGCCATTAAGGCTGCATCGGCAAAAGCTTTTTGGGAATAGGCGGCCACATCAATCATTTCACTGTCCAATCCATGAATTTCCATCATTCCAAAACCTTCGGGGAACCCATTGCCGTCCAAATCGTTTTCTTCCATCAACCACAAAAGGCCTTTCTCTATGGTGGGAAAGTATTTTTCTAAAAAGGATTTATCCCCATTCCATTGGTAAATGCTCCAAATGAGCGAGGCAAATTGTGGGGTTTCATTAATGTTCCCTTGGTTGAATACCGCTCCGTTGGTAGACATTTCGTGAATGATTTTCCCATTACCATTCACACTGTTTGATACACTGTCCAACAGGGCTATGGTGCTGTAAACGGCATCGGTTTGTCCAATGGCCATGTATCCCTGGAGGGCATACTCACTGTCCACCCCAAACCACCAAGGGTAATCAGGAATTCCAGCAGTGATTCCAGAGCCGACTTCAGGAACGGTTCGCATCAACCAGTCACAGTTGTATTTTAACCACTCAAAGGCCTGTTGCATGTTTTTATCAGGTATGGTCAATTTGGATTGCTGTGCCAATGCTTCGTACCGTTGTTTTTTCGCTTCCAAGAGATTGGGCCAATCCGATTTTATGGTGTTAAATGTGGCAATGGCGTTCTCTCTGGAAGTGTAAGAACCAGCTACAATAAAATTGATGGTTTTGGTTTCATTGGGTTCAACTTTCATTGTATAGGATAATTGGTTGGAAACCCCCAATCCCCCATAACTGTTTTCCACTTCAGATTTTTGTATTGGTGCCATATCACTGGCATAACATGCAAACCATGGACTTTCATTGTCATTAGCTACCCACCCCTGAATGGCTTCTTCAAAAACAGCTTCATCATGGGTATCATTCATGTTGGTGCGCTCTCCCAACCACGTAGGTCTCAAATCCGAATGGCCCGTAAAACTCAAATCAAAAGTTGTTGCCGTTGAAGCAGTGTTGGTCAATTCAACCTGAATTAGAAGTCCTTCCAAATCATCAGGAACAAATTGCCAGCGTTTCACAGAAATATTTTTTGAAGGAACCGTAAACTGATGTGTATTGGCAAATGGGTAGTTGGTAAACCTATCGGCTTTATCTAGCAGAAACGATTCATCACTCCAGTGAAGTTCAATGTCAAATCCGTCCATCAATTTAATGGGATGGTCCCAAATGCCTCCCATTTCACCTTTAATGTGCCACCCAATTTCGGGAAAGGAGCCATCTTGATGGCCAACCATATATACCCTGTTACCTGCGGTTACGAATGGAGATGGTAAATACTCGGTTTTTCCATTGATATGTGCACTGTTTTCCATTTGACTTGAAAATGCCATAGGTTTTTCGGTTTCTGAACAATTCCAGAAAAGAAGTCCAAGCAGGGCTATTTTATAATTGGGCCATCTCATAATTTCAAATTTTGATAAAAATACACAGATAAATTTTCTGGATTTATATGAGATTGATTTGTACCGTGTAACTTCGTATTTGGAAGAACAATATTGAATTGAACAGCACCCTCCAAAAATACCTGCCCGAACGAGCCGTAGCTCCTTGTTTTGAATTGATACAAACCCATGGTGTGCATCTAAAGATTGTAAACCATAGGGTTACACGTCATGGGGATTATCGTAGAATGCCCAACGGAATGCATCAGATTACGGTGAATGCTTCACTCAATAAATACCGATTCTTGATTACACTCGTCCACGAAATAGCGCATCTGGTTGCCTTTGAACAGCATGGACGTCGCATAAAACCGCACGGAGTGGAATGGAAGCGTACCTTTCAACATTTAATGGTGCCTTTTATTAGGCCCGAGGTATTTCCATCGCAATTATTGCCCATCATTGCCAACCATTTTAAAAACCCAAAAGCCAGTAGCAGCACAGATGCCCGGTTGTCCATCGCATTAAAAGCTTTTGATGTGGAGGAGCGAACGCAAAGTTATGTATACGAACTACCGGCTGGAAGTATTTTTAGACTCTACAACGGCAGAATATTTAAAAAAGGAAACAAAAAAGTTAAGCGTTACGAATGTGTGGAGTTGTCCACAGGCAGATTATATTTGTTCCAACCCAATGCTGAGGTGGAATTGGTGAAGGACAAACCCATTGAACCGCCTTTTTAATTGAAAATAGATATCATGAACAAGGACTATTATGCAGTTTTAATGGCCGGGGGAGTAGGTTCCCGATTCTGGCCTGTGAGTACAACCGCCAACCCCAAACAGTTCCATGACATGTTGGGGTCGGGCAAAACCTTGATTCAAAAGACGTTTGATCGCCTAAATCGATTTATCCCTACGGAAAATATATTGATTCTCACCAATGAGCGATATAATGATTTGGTCTTGGAACAATTGCCTAAAGTGAAACAGGAGCAAGTGGTATTGGAACCCGCCATGCGAAATACAGCTCCGTGCATTTTGTATGCTTCGTTGAAAATTCAAAAAAAGAACCCCAATGCTGTGATGATTGTGGCACCCAGCGACCATTGGATTGAAGACGAGCAAGCTTTTGAGAACGATGTCACTGCTTGTTTTGACAAATGCGAAAAAGAGAATGTGCTCTGTACGCTTGGGATTCAACCCACTTTTCCAAATACGGGCTTCGGTTATATCGAATTTGAAAAAGGAAGTGACCAAAAATTGAAAAAGGTGTCACAGTTCAGGGAAAAACCAGATTATGAAACCGCAAAAGAGTTTTTGGCCCAAGGCAATTTTCTCTGGAATGCGGGAATTTTTATGTGGAGCGTGAAGACGATAGTGGATGCGTTTAAAAACTTTCAGCCAAGTCAGTATGATTTGTTTGGTAAGGGAATTTCTTCCTACAATACCAATGAGGAGAGGGCTTTTATTCAAGAAAATTATGCCAAGGCAGAAAACATTTCCATAGATTATGCTATCTTGGAACAATCCAAATCCATTTACACTTTACCGGCCACTTTTGATTGGAACGACCTTGGAACCTGGGGTGCGCTCTATGATAAATTGGATAAGGACGAAGCTGAAAATGCAGTGGTGAACAGCAAAACACTGTTGGAAAATGCTCAAGGCAATATGATTCGTTCCCCTAAGGGCAAAATTGTGGTAGTGGATGGGTTGAGGGATTATATTATTGTGGACAAGGAAGATGTGTTGTTGATTTATCCCAAATCCAAACAACAGGATATTAAAAAAGTTTTGAGTCAGGTTAAAGAAAAATTTGGTGATCAGTTTGCATAATACATGAGCGAAGAACAAAAAAAAGTTGAAAACACACCTCCCAACCAGGACAGCGGAGATGAGGTAAAAAAGGATTTTAAAGGCCTTTTGGGTAGTGTGCGCAAGTTTCTTTCCGATTTATTGGAGATTCGCTCCAATACGGATGCCGTTGCCACCAAAGAATCCATTATTGCCGATATTCCCTTTAAAAACCATACCACTTGGATTTTGGTGTGTTCCATTTTTATTGCTTCCATTGGATTAAACGCTAACTCCACTGCCGTTGTCATTGGCGCGATGTTGATTTCTCCTTTGATGGGTCCCATTTTGGGTATGGGGATGTCTCTTGCTATTAATGATATTGATACCCTTCGGAGATCCCTCAAAAACTTCACTGTAATGGTGGTGTTGAGTGTGATAACCGCGTTTCTATTTTTTTATTTTTTCCCATTGCGTGATGAATCTTCGGAATTGTTGGCCCGTACCAAACCCGATATCCGAGATGTGTTGATTGCATTTTTTGGTGGACTCGCCCTTGTGATTGCCCGGGCCAAAAAGGGAACCATAGCAAGTGTAATTTTTGGTGTGGCCATTGCAACCGCACTCATGCCGCCACTCTGCACCGTAGGTTTCGGATTGGCCATTGGCAAACCGTGGTATGCGGCAGGTGCCATGTATCTGTTTACCATTAACACTATATTCATTGGATTGGCCACATTTTTGGTCATCAAGTTTTTACGGTTTCCCATGGTGCGTTACGCCAATTCGCACAGAAGGAGATTTATTGCGCGCATCGCATCAATTACCGGTATTTTGGTGATGATTCCTGCGGGTTTTACGTTTTATCAGGTTTTTCAAGAATCACTTTTCAAAAAGCAGGCCCAAGAATTTTTAAAAGAAACTATTGAGGTGTATCAATTTGATGGAGCTGGACGATATGTGGACAATTTGACAAAGATTGAGTATGTGGATGATGGAACCTCGCTTATTGAAGTTGTTTGTATGGGCGATGAATTGATTCCGGAGAATGTGTTGAACACGTGGCGTGTGCAAAAAAATCAATATGCACGATTAAGAGACGCTGAACTCCATATTATTCAAGGAGGTAAGGACGACTCAGAAGAAAAGTTTACTTATGTAAGTGAACTCTATGAAAAAAACAAAGCCGAACTTCTCAATAAAGATGAGCAAATACGACTTTTGGAAGAAGAGGTGGCCAGCTTAACCAAGAGCTTTGGGAAGCAAATCCCTTTTTCTGTGATTAGTGCTGAAGCCAAGGCCAATTACGAAAATTTGGCGGGTTTGGGTTTTTCGTATCGTATACAGACCGACTTTGACAAACTTGATACGGTTCCTGTTTTTGAGGTAAAATGGAAAGATGGTGTACAGTCTGGACAAAAAGAAGCTGATGCCAAAAAAATGTTGAGTTGGTTAAAATTACGACTCCAAGATTCAACCTTGGTGATCAATGAAGTAAAATGATTTTTTTAGATGTCTGATGTCTGATTCAGTTTCGCTCTTCAATGTACATCTGCCGCACCTTTTTAAAGAGTTCAGAAGAGTAGACAAAATCAGTTACTGCTTCATTTTCAGTCTTGAAGATTTCCTTATTGGTACCCTCCCACTCCTTGTACCCATTTTTTAGAAAGATGATTTTTTCCCCAATTTCCATAACAGAGTTCATGTCGTGGGTATTGATTATGGTAGTGATATCATATTCTTGGGTAATCTCATGGATAAGATTGTCAATCAAAATTGCCGTTTTGGGGTCGAGGCCAGAGTTGGGCTCATCGCAGAACAAATATTTTGGATTCATTACAATGGCCCGGGCAATGGCCACACGTTTTTGCATTCCCCCAGAAATTTCAGCAGGATATTTTTTGTGGGCATCGATAAGATTCACCCGTTCCAAAACAAAATCCACCCGATCTTGCATTTCAGCTTTGGATTGTTTGGTGAACATATCCAAGGGAAACATCACATTGCCTTCCACTGTCATGGAATCGAACAGGGCACTTCCTTGGAAAACCATACCCATTTCCTGTCTAAGATTACGGCGTTCCTTGGTGGAAAGCTCAGAATAATACTGTCCGTTGTAGCAAATCTGTCCTTCCTCAGGCTCAAAAAGTCCCAATAAACATTTTAGAAAAACAGTTTTTCCAGAACCACTCTGTCCAATGATCAAATTGGTTTTTCCTTTTTCAAATGTTGTGGATATGCCCTTGAGCACATGATTGTCCCCAAACGATTTGTGTATGTCTTCCACTTCGATCATTAGCCTAGCAGTAATTGGGTTAATAGATAGTTTGCTATTATTATAACCACACTGGTCCAAACAAAGGCAGTTGTGCTGGCCTTGCCCACTTCAAGGGCGCCGCCCTTCATATAAAAACCATGGTACGAGGGTACCGTGGCAATGACAAAGGCGAAAACAACAGATTTTATAAAAGTATAGGTAACATGGAACGAATCAAAATCCAACTGAAGCCCTTGTATAAATTCTCCACTGGGTGCATACCCACCAAAAACTGCAGCGATCCAACCTCCCAAAATACCCACGAACATGGAAATAGCCACGGCAAAAGGATACATCATGGTGGCAATGATTTTTGGGAAAACCAAATAGTTCAAAGAGTTTACTCCCATCACTTCCAAGGCATCAATTTGTTCGGTAACACGCATGGTTCCAATACTGGAGGTGATGTAAGACCCCACCTTTCCGGCCATAATAATGGAAGTGAAAGTGGGCGCGAACTCTAAAATCACCGATTGTCTTGTGGCAAAACCAATAAGACTTTTGGGCAAAAGAGGGCTATTTAAATTGAGAGCCGTTTGAATGGTTACAACTCCCCCTATGAAGAAAGAGATAAATATGATGATGCCCATGGCCCCATAAATGAGATCATCAATTTCCTTTAAGATCAAGGATTTCATGATCGGCCATTTGGTAGGCTTTTTAAATACTTCCCATATCATGATGAAGTACTTTCCAATCGCTTCAAGATATTTCATGCGCTTAAATTGGACTTGCGGGCATAAAAATAAGAATATTGTTAAGCTTTTAACCTTCAATTAAAATATTAAACAGGAATATTGAATAGCTTTGCTATCGTTTTGTTAAATCCAACCCATGAAAAACAACAACATTATTTTACTGTTGCTCGCTATTTGCATCACCAGTTTTGCCTATGGTCAACGTAGAAAGAAGAATGTAGAAGAAAAACCTCAAGTGGAAATAGCCCAATCCCCAAAATTGGTAGTGGGCATTGTGGTAGACCAAATGCGTTACGATTATTTAACCCGTTTTTGGAACCATTATGGCGAAGGAGGATTTAAGCGGTTGGTGAATGATGGATTTAACTGCAAAAACAATCATTTTAATTATGCGCCCACTAGTACGGGGCCTGGGCATGCATCGGTATATACTGGAACCACTCCAGCCACGCATGGAATCATAGGGAACAATTGGTACGATAAGGAAATCGGTGAAGAAGTATATTGTGCCGGTGATGACAGCTATCAATCGGTAGGTACGTCCTCCGATGCAGGGCAAATGTCGCCACACAGAATGCTCACCACTACGGTTACCGATCAACTGCGTTTGCATACCCAGCAAAGGGGAAAAGTGATTGCCGTGGCCTTAAAAGATAGAGGTGCTGTATTGCCTGGAGGACATATGGCCAATGCGGCCTATTGGTTTGAAGGTGGGAGCACAGGCAATTGGATCACAAGTTCGTTTTATATGGATGCTTTGCCCCAATGGGTGAACGATTTTAATACTTCTGATGCTGTTGAGGCCTATAAAAAACCGTGGAATACGTTAAAACCAATTAATACCTATGTGGAAAGTGGATTGGATGCCAATTCCTATGAAGGTTTATTTGATGGAGAAACCACAACCGCTTTTCCGCATGACCTTCCCAATATTTGGGAGGCCAATGGTGAATTTAGTTTGTTGCGTCAGACTCCCTATGGAAATAGCATCACTGCCGATTTTGCTTTGGCTGCTTTGGATGGGGAAGATTTGGGTGCCGACACCATAACCGATTTTTTGGCCATAAGCTTTTCAAGTACCGATTATGTTGGACATTTTTTTGGAGTGAATTCCAAAGAAGTGCAAGATACCTATTTACGGTTGGACCAAGATTTAGCCAGAATTTTTACTGCTCTGGACGAAAAAGTTGGAGCAGGGGAATACACTGTGTTTTTGACTGCGGACCATGCGGCCATTAATGTTCCAGCCTATTTGGCGGATCAAAAAGTCCCGGCAGGCTATTTAGACATGGCAAGAATGCGGGAAGAGTTCAACGAGTATTTACAGTACAAGTACGGTACTACCGATGTGGTAAAGAACATTTCCAACTACCAAATATTCTTGGACCATAAAATCCTAACCAATTTGGACATTGACTTGGATGATGCCGAAGAGGATATTGCCAAAGAATTATTGAATTACGAAGCCGTCAACCAAGTCTTTACAGGCCATCAAATGTGGGCAAATGAGTATACCGAAGGAATTCCCTATATTTTACAAAATGGGTACAACCAAAAGCGTTCAGGGGATATTATGTTCGTGCCAAGACCAGGTTTTATTTCCTATGGAAGGACAGGTTCTACCCATGGTTCACCGATGATTTATGATACCCATACCCCTTTGCTCTTCTATGGAAAAGGAATAAAACAGGGTAGCACAGTAAATAGAACGGAGATTCCGGATATTGCGCCTACCATTGCGGCTTTGTTGGGCATTGCTTTCCCCAATGGAACCACTGGAAAGCCGATTGGAGAAGTTTTGAAGTAGTTGAACCTTATTCTTTTTTAAGAAACAACTGCATAAAAATCAAATCCAACCATTTGTCAAATTTGTAGCCCACTTCCTTAAAGGTGCCAATTTCTTGGAATCCGAATTTTTTGTGGAACTCATAGCTGCCTTTGTTTGAGGCATCCACGCCTGCAATCATGGTGTGGTAGCCTTTTTCGGTGGCCAATCGAATCAATTCTGTCATGATGAGTTTGCCTATTCCCATGCCTCTGGAATTATGGTGGGTGTAAATGGAATGTTCTACACTGAATTGGTAGGCATCCCAAGGTCTAAAAATACCAAACGTACCAAAGCCAACTACCTTTTCTTCACTTTCAGCAACGATTACAGGCATGTTGTCCTGAAGCTTTTTTTCAAACCATGAGAGTTGTTGTGCATAGGTGTGCTCCTGATAATCGTACACCACAGTTGAGTGAAGAATTTCGTGGTTTATGATGTCCAAGATAACCTTTACATCCTTGGTTTCTGCTGGCCGTATTATGATACTCATCGACAAAAATTGAAGTGCAGTACAAAGATAGAATAGGTAGGTTTACTTTTGAAGGTTATCCTAATTTTGACCAAATTCCTTTCCAACGAAGTTTTCGAATAAATTTTCCCTCTGCTTTGGAAACGTAGCGAGGTTGTTTCTGAAAGAATGCCTTGAGATAGCCAAAAATTGCTTGAAAATACAAGACGATACTCTTTGCCTGCCAAGCCATTTTAAGGGCAGCTAGTTTGGCGAGTGTAATGCTGTAGCGCATTTTATAGAAAGCCTCTCCCTTGGCTTGATAGTTTTTTGTGCTATATCCATGTCCGGTAGGACGTAGGTGTTTTACCTGGAGCTCGGGAAGGGTTTGGGTTTCAAAACCGTGGTATTTGGCTAGTAGAATGTCTACGGTGTCCCATCCAACCCCAGGGCGCAAACCACCAACCTTGTTAAAACAGGCTTTGTGGTACAATTTTATGGGGCCGCGAATATGGGTTTTGTCAGCAATGTTTTCGTAAACCCATTCATTATCTTTTTCGATGAATAGTAGTCCAGAACACATGCCCAATTTCCAGTTGGCCTGAAAACGATTCAGCACCTCTTCAAAATAGTTGGGGGGGAGGATAATGTCCGCATCAAACTTGCCAATCAAGTTGTAGTCTGATGCGTGTTGAAGCCCAAAATTAAAGGTATCCACCACTTTTTTGCCAGGACTATGTTCATTTGCAGATTTTCGCTGGACCACTTTTATCCAATCATGTTTATGGGCGTACTCGGAGGCTATGGTAAAGGTGGTATCGGTAGAGTTATCATCTACAACAATAACTTCATCAAGCTTATGGGTTTGCGCTACAAAAGAATCCAGACAATCTTTGAGGAAAGCTGCTTCATTATGGGCGGGAATGATAATGCTGATTCGCATTTGCTAAAATTCCAAAAAACAAATCATATATCCCAAGAAAGATTAATCTCGTTCCGCGTAAACAATATAGTATCGGTTTGTAAAAAGTCGGAGTAACGGCCGTAATCCAATTTTTTTGGTTGGATTGGTCCACTTGGCCGTATCCTTTATGTTCCATCCGGCTTTTTCCAAAAGCCAATCAAACTGCCAGTCCTCAAACTCATGATAATGGCGATCCCAAGGATCTGTCTTGCTGCGATAAGCCGATGAAAACCACAACCGCATTGGGATGCTGGCCACCAATTTATTAGCCTTCACTTCTTTGAGGACATTAAGAGGAGCCACCAAATGTTCAAAAATCTCAAAAGCGGTAACCACTTCGGCATTGGATTGGGTGACCACATTAAAGTCCACATCCAAATCCTCACCTTTGGTGTTTTCTACTTGGTAACCTTGGGTTTTCATGATTTCAGAAAAGGGATTTTCAACGCCTAAATCCAAAATAGACTCTGAAGTGTTGATGTGTTTTTGAAGGAACGCCAGCGTATGTCGGTAGCGTTTGTTGGGAAAGTTGTTCTCGTACATGTGCTAAAATTCCAAAAAACAAATCACAAATCCCAAAGAAGTTTTCATCTTGTTGAAATATGGTATAAGCCTTATTGTTTGTTCTTGATGCTTGAACTTGCAACTTGAACTTAGAAATTAATACCTGTAGACCATCGCGTTGATGTTCATGCCAGCTCCAACACTGGCAAAAATGACAACATCCCCTTTTTTTAGTTGATGCTCTGGCATTTCTCCTTTAATGACCAAATCAAATAGCGTAGGAACCGTGGCCACTGAGCTATTTCCCAATTTGTGGATGCTCATGGGCATAATGTTTTCAGGAACTTCTTTTTGATACAATCTATAAAAGCGCTTTACAATGGCCTCATCCATTTTTTCATTGGCTTGATGGATGAAAATTTTTTTAACGGCATCAATACCCACGCCACTCTGGTCTAAACAGTCCTTCATGGCCTTTGGTACATGGGTGCAGGCAAATTCGTATATCTTTCTTCCGTTCATTTTAATATAGCGCGTGTTGGCACATGCTTCTTCCTGATTGGACTTGTCAAAGTAGAGATAATAAGCCTCTTCATTGGCATAAGTGGCTGATACATGCCCCAAAATTTCTCCTGATTTGGGATTGGCCTCAAAGATGGCAGCTCCTGCACCATCGGAAAAAATCATACTGTCGCGGTCGTACTTGTCAACTACTCTTGAAAGGGTTTCCCCGCCAATGACCAAGCATTTTTTGGCCATGCCACTTTTAATGAATGCTGTAGCTTGAATGGCACTTTCTATCCACCCAGGGCATCCAAAAATCATATCATACGCTACACATTTGGGATTTTTAATGCGAAGTAGATGTTTTACCCGCGTAGCTAGGCTGGGCAATGTGTCCCCTTGAATTTTTCCAGGGGTGAGGTCGCCAAAATTATGGGCAAAAATAATATAATCCAGTTCCTCTGGGTTTGTCCCAGAATCCTCAATGGCTTTTTGGGCAGCTAAAAAGCCCATGTCCGAAGTCTTCAGGTCGGATGGGGCATATCGCCGTTCAGCAATACCCGTTATGGATTTGAATTTTTCAATAATGACCGCATTATCTTGTGGGAAGCTAGAACCGTCGTTTTCCAAAAAAGTGTGGTTCAAAAAGTCTTCATTCTTAGTGACAATGGCCGGAATATAACTTCCAGTTCCTATGATGCCAATCTCCATGGTAGAGGTTTTATCTGAAAGATAATGAACAAATATTTTACGTACTATGCATGCATAATAGTTTTTACACTGTTCAAGATGTTATAAAGTCACATATAACATAAAAAAAGCCTTGATTCTATTTTTAAACCAAGGCTTTTTCCCAGTGATATTGTGGACTGGCTATGCTTCTGCGTAGGCTTCAATAGGGGCGCAAGTACACATTAAATTACGATCCCCAAACGCTTCATCTGTTCTTCGAATAGAAGGCCAAAACTTATTTTCAGCAACATAGGGCAGCGGAAATGCCGCTTGCTGTCTGCTGTAAGGGTATTTCCAATCATCATTTGTGATCATTCCCAATGTATGCGGTGCATTTTTGAGCACGTTGTTGGGTTGTTCTATACTTGCTTCATCGATTTCCATTCGAATAGATAACAATGCATCGCAGAACCTATCCAATTCCGAAAGACTCTCACTTTCCGTTGGCTCGATCATTAAGGTTCCAGCAACAGGGAAGGAAACTGTTGGTGCGTGGAAGCCATAATCTATCAATCGTTTGGCAATATCAGTCACCTCAATACCATGCGCTTTGAATGGCCTACAATCAATGATCATTTCGTGTGCAGCTCTACCTCTTTCTCCTGTATACAGCACATCAAATTTTCCTTTTAATCGGTCTTTAATGTAGTTGGCGTTGAGAATGGCGGCTTTGGTGGCATTGGTAAGCCCTTCGGCTCCCAACATCTTAATATAACCGTAGGAAATCAAACACACAAGAGAACTGCCCCAAGGTGCTGCAGAAATGGCTGTTATAGCATCTTCACCACCTGTTTTTATTACAGGGTTTGATGGCAAAAAGGGTTTTAACTGCTCTGCTACACAGATAGGACCAACACCTGGACCTCCACCTCCGTGGGGAATGGCAAAAGTCTTGTGAAGGTTGAGATGGCAGACATCAGCACCAATGGTCGCGGGATTGGTCAAACCAACTTGGGCGTTCATGTTGGCGCCATCCATATAGACCTGACCTCCATTATCATGGATCAATTGCGTAATCTGCTTGATGGAGGATTCAAATACACCATGGGTGGATGGATAAGTCACCATCAATGCAGCGAGATTTTCGGAATGCAACTTTGCCTTTTCTTCTAAATCGACAACATCAATGTTGCCCCGTTCATCAGTCTTTGTTACCACTACCTTCATCCCGGCCATGACCGCCGATGCTGGATTGGTCCCGTGGGCCGAAGCTGGGATAAGACAAATATTTCGATGTCCCTCACCTCTGGATTCATGATAGGCACGAATGACCATCAGTCCGGCATACTCTCCTTGGGCACCGGAGTTGGGCTGTAATGAAGTGGCTGCGAATCCGGTAATCACATTTAATTGCTGTTCCAAGGACTTCAATATTTCCTGGTATCCTTCAGCTTGGTTCAACGGCACAAAAGGATGGATGTTGCCCCAATGGGCCCAACTTAAGGGTAGCATTTCTGAAGCAGCGTTCAATTTCATGGTGCAACTTCCCAAAGAAATCATGGAATGGTTCAGGGCCAAATCCTTTCGCTCCAATTTTTTGATATAGCGCATCAACTCAGTTTCCGAGTGATAACTGTTGAACACTTCATGTTCTAAATATGCAGCTTTTCGTTGTAACTCAGTTGGGATAACTTCCCCTGGCTCAACATCTTTATCGCTGTGATTTTTGATAGTATGCGATTCTGCAAAACAAGAAATCAACGTTTTTACATCTTCATTGGACACAGCCTCGTTCAACGAAATAGAAACCATATTGGCATCAATATAATTTAGGTTGATGCTTTTGCTTTCTGCAATTTCTTTTAATCGGTTTGAGTTCTTGACAGCCACTGTGATGGTATCAAAATAGGCGGTATTCAGTTGTTCAAAACCTAAACGTTCAAGACTTATTGCCAATTTTTTGGTCTGGGTATGGACTTTATTGGCAATATATTTTAACCCCTTTGGGCCATGGTAAACCGCATACATCCCAGCCATGACGGCCAAAAGGACCTGTGCGGTACATATGTTGGAGGTGGCCTTGTCTCTTTTAATATGCTGTTCCCGCGTCTGAAGTGCCATACGCAAGGCTGGATTGCCATCGGTATCCTTGGTGATACCTATAATTCTTCCAGGAATACTTCTTTTGTATTCTTCTTTGGTGGCAAAAAAGGCAGCATGTGGTCCTCCATATCCCAATGGAATTCCAAAGCGTTGTGTGGTACCCACAACTACGTCCACACCCCATTCTCCAGGGGGGGTAAGCAACACCAAGCTCAATATGTCGGCAGCAACTGCAACCTTGATTTCATTAGCTTTTGCTCTTTCCACAAAATCGGCGTAGTCATAAATCTGGCCGTGCTTGCCGGGATATTGCAGTAAGGTTCCATAAAAATCTTCGGAAAAATCAAACGTTTCGTGGTTGCCCACTACCAATTCAATACCTAATGGTGTTGCTCGGGTTTTTAGCAGGCTCAAGGTCTGGGGAAGAATTTCCTCAGAAACAAAAAACTTTACGATGTTGTCCTTTTTTTGCTGACGAGAACGTAGCTCGAAAAGCATGGTCATGGCCTCGGCAGCTGCGGTACTTTCATCCAAAAGGGAAGCGTTGGCAATTTCCATTCCGGTAAGATCGCTCACCATGGTCTGAAAGTTCAATAAAGCTTCCAAGCGTCCTTGGGCAATCTCGGCCTGATACGGTGTGTACGCTGTGTACCATCCCGGATTTTCCAAGATGTTACGTTTTATTACCGAAGGGGTCAAGGACTCATGATATCCTAGACCGATATAGGTTTTAAAAACCTTATTTTTTAAGGACAGTTCCTGGATATGGTTCAAGAATTCATGTTCACTTATCCCTTCGGGAAGATCCAAGGTCTTTTTTAACTTAATATCATCTGGAATAGTCTCGTAAATGAGTTGTTCCATATTTTCCACCCCAATGGTTTCAAACATTTGGGGAAGGTCTTTTTCTGCAATGCCAATATGTCTGGCGGCAAACACTTCTGTATTCATTTCAATCCAATAAAGTGCACAAAATTAGGGATTAATTCAATGAAAATAAGCAATTTTGAGGGTCTCTAAACCAAAGTTGTTAACCACAAATTAACCTTTGTGGCCGCGGCAGTGAATCTATTCCATGCGCACGATGAAATCCATTTTTGATTTTTATCTGGATGCCAGTATCCATGTGGCCTTGGCGGTGATATCCTTAACAGGAGTTACTTTTTATCTATTAGGAACCACTTTTGATCCGTTGCTCTTGGGATTTATCTTTTTTGGGGTAATCGTTTGCTACAATTTTGTAAAGTATGGTGTGGAAGCCTATAAATACTTAATTGTTTCCAATGCATACCATAAAGTGATTCAAATTTTCAGTTTTTTGGCCTTTGGATTCGCGCTTTACTTTTTAGTGCAGTTGGACCGTAAAATATGGGCGGCCATAGCCATATTGACCCTGCTTTCTGCTCTTTATGCGATTCCGTTACTGCCCAAAGCCAAGAATTTAAGGAATTTGGGTGGGTTCAAAATCTATATTGTGGCTCTGGTTTGGGTAGGATTTACGGTTTTATTACCAGTCATTGATACCCAGACACCATTAAAATGGGATATCTGGATTTTGTTCTTACAGCGCTTTATTTTTGTGGTGGTACTTATTCTTCCTTTTGAAATTAGGGATTTACAATGGGATGATAAGGACTTAAGAACACTGCCTCAGGTGTATGGAATCAAAAAAACCAAAAGGATTGGAATTGTTTTGACCGTGATTTTCTTTTTCTTGACCTTTTTAAGGGATGGTATCTATGAATATGAAGTGTTCTTGCGATGTATTCTTTCCGGAATCATGATTCTTGTGTTCATGTCCAACAAAAAAATACAATCCAGATATTTTGTGACCTTTTGGGTGGAAGCAATACCTATTTTATGGTTGGGGATGTTCTGGGCAGTGGAACACTATTTATTGTGAAACCGATTCTCCAAATCACGCTTCATACATTCTTTGTCATCTTTAGATAAGGATGTTAACTCCGCTTTGTCGCAAAGTGATGTTAACTTGGAATTCTTTTTGGTATACTTTGCACAGGTCTTGCAATACAGAATGTGTAGGCGAAGTTTTAGAACCTCCCAAAAACTTGCATCATCGTATTGTGATTTGTTGCAGATATGTGATGCCTCATCGCACGTTATCTTCATAGCTAAAACCAATTTTCATTTAAACAACCCATAAGTGCCGTCCTTGCCCGGTGGATCATTACCCACAAATTGGACGGATTAATTTCGAGTTCATTACAAATATCTTCAGTGCTCATTCCCTGGATGGTCTTCATTTTAAAGACCTGTGCCTGTTTTGTGGGCAGCTTTTCAATACATTCCTGTAGCGCCAGTCCCAGTTCTTCATTTTCCAACACATTGTCACCATCACTGCTAAATGGGTCAGCGACTTGTTCTTCAAGCCAATCCCCATCAGAATCGGTGTCCGTAGAATAATTGATACGTACCTCGGCCTTTCCTTTTTTGGAATTGATCTTACGGTAATGATCAATCACTTTTCGCTTTAGTATGGCAATGAGCCAAGTGCGTTCCGCAGCATCACCCTTGAAGTTTTTGGCGGAATTGAGCCCTGCAAAAAAGGTCTCCTGTACCAAATCCTTGGCAATTTCTGCATCACTTACACGAGCCACTGCATAATTGAACAGATAGTCGGCGTAAAGGTCTACCCAAGTATCAGGATGTAGTTTGTGTTCGGCCATTGGTTAAAAACAGGTAGCAAAAATAATGGTTTTTAATAAAGGTTTTATGATTTATGCATTGCAAAAGACCTTAAAATTAGTGTGATGGAGGCATACTTTAATCTAAGATTAACAGAAATCAATTGGATTTTCCTGCTTTTCGGCCCAAAAACAAAGCGATTTTTATTGGGATTATTTTCATAAATTTATGAAAACCAATAAGCTAACCATTTTATGTCGACCTTTATTAAATGGAAAAAATTACTCTTCATTTCCATTTTGTTTTTGCTAAGTGGGTGTTACACATACAAGCCTCTACAAGAGAGCAATAATGACTTTGTGGTGGGCCAAAAGTATGAGATTAGGATTGGAAACCGTTCAATGGAGCGTGTACTGGTCAATGCCGTTACTGATTCAACCTTGGTGGTGAGCAAAGGAAGAACGGAACAGGTAGTGCAAAAAGATATGATTACCGAAGTTAAGTACCGAAAAGTATCTACTGGAAATACCGTATTTGGGGTGGTTGTGGGTGGTCTTTTGGCAATTACACTTATCGGTGTTTTAAGCTGGTTGTGAATTAGTAAAGCGTAATAGTATGAAAGTTGCTCCACTTAGTTTGATTGTTCTGGTTCTATTCAATAGTTGTTACACTTACAAGCAATTAAATCCAGTTGAAGATGAATTCATTGTGGGTGAAAAATATGAAATCCGTATTGGCAACCAGAAAAAGCAACGGGTTGAAATAAAGGAGGTAAACGATTCCACATTACTGGTGATTCAAAATAAAACAGCGCTGGTGGTGCAACGAGCCATGATCACTGAAAGCAGGAAGATGGATTTTTCCATGGGAAAAACCATTTTGGCTTCCACCGTAGGTGTCTTGCTTACCTTCATTACTTTAGGAGCACTTATGTGGAATGATAGCAATCAACCCTTGGTTGAATGTTGTTAATCTTCCTGTTCCACCAAGCCAGCTCTTTCCAATAATGCCTCAATTTTGGGTTCAGCTCCCCTAAAGCGTTTATAGAGTTCCATTGGATTTTCCGTTCCGCCCTTGGATAAGACATGTTCCTTAAATTTGTCCGCAACCTCCTTATTAAAAATGCCCTGTTCCTTAAAATAAGCAAATGCATCGGCATCCAAAACCTCGGCCCATTTGTAGCTATAGTAACCCGAAGAATAACCTCCTTGAAAAATGTGCGAAAATGAGGTGCTCATACAAGTTTCTGGCATTTTGGGGAACAAATCTGTACCTTCAAAAGCTTTGGTTTCGTAAGCTTTCACGTCTTTTATATCCGTAGGGTCGGTGCCATGCCATGCCATGTCTAAAAATCCAAAGCTCAATTGGCGTACTGTGGCCATACCTTCTTGGAACGTGGATGAATCTTTAATTTTTTCAACCAATTCCATGGGAATCAGTTCACCCGTCTCATAGTGATGGGCAAAAAGTTCAAGGGCTTCTTTTTCATAACACCAATTTTCCATAATCTGACTGGGCAGCTCCACAAAATCCCAATACACCGAAGTCCCCGAAAGTGAAGGATACGTTGTGTTGGCCAACATACCGTGCAGCCCATGTCCAAACTCATGGAACAGGGTCGTTACCTCATTGAAAGTTAGCAACGACGGCTTTGTGCTCGTTGGCTTGGTGAAATTGCATACATTGGAAATGTGCGGTCTACTGTTTGTTCCATTCAAAGTGAATTGGGGCTTATACGATGTCATCCAGGCACCACCACGCTTTCCGGCCCTAGGATGGAAATCGGCATAAAAAAGGGAAATAAAATTGTTGGAAGCGTCATATACCTCAAAGGTCTTAACATCTGTGTGGTACTTATCGATAGTGGTAACTTCCTTAAACGTAAGCCCGAACAGCATTTCAGCAACCTTAAAAACCCCATTGATAACATTTTCCAATTTAAAATAGGGCTTTAGCTTTTCATCATCCAGATTGAACAATTTCTGTTTCAATTTTTCAGAATAGTAGGCACTGTCCCATTTTTCAAGCTGATCAATGTTGTCCAGTTCCTTGGCAAAGGATTCCAACTCATTGAATTCTCTTTCGGCAGCTGGTTTGGCCTTTTCCAACAGTTCGTTGAGAAAATCCATTACTTTTTCTGGGGTTTCGGCCATTCGTTCCTCCAAAACAAAATGGGCATGGGTTGGGTAGCCCAACAAATTGGCCCGCTCATGCCGTAAGGCAACAATTTTGAGTACGTTTTCCTGATTGTCCAGTTCGTCATTATGGAATCCTTTGCTACCAAAGGCGATGGAAAGTTCTTTCCGTAGCGCCCTATTTTTGGCATACTTCATAAATGGAATGTAGCTGGGGTAATCCAATGTGATCATCCAACCTTCCTTGCCTTTGGATTGGGCCAGCTGTTCCGCAGCTTCTTTTTCTCCCTCGGGCAGACCTTCTACCTCGCTTTCATCGGTCAATAAAAGTCCATATTTATTGGTTTCCGCCAGCACATTTTCACCAAAGGTCAATTTTAGCTTGGCCAATTCTGCGTCTATCTTACGAAGTCGTTTTTTATCCTCTTCTTTTAAGTTTGCACCATTTCTGCTGAACTTTTTATACCGTTTTTCCAAAAGGGTTTGTTGTTCAGGGGTGAGGTCCAACTTATCTCGTTGTTCATAAACGGATTTCACTCTTTGGAAAAGCCCCTCGTTTAAAATGATGTCGTTACCAAACTCCGATAGCAAGGGCGAAACTTCTTGGGCTATCTTTTGAATTTCCGCATTGGTCTCCGCTGAATTCAGATTGAAAAAGATACTGGAAACTCGGTCCAACTGCTGTCCCGAAAAATCCAAGGCCTCCAAGGTATTTTCAAATGTGGGGGGATCCTGATTGTCAACAATGGCGTCAATTTCTGCCCTGGCATCCTCTATGGCCTGAAGAAAGGCCGGTTTAAAATGTTCGTTCTTAATTTTTGAAAATGGAGCTAGGTCAAAAGGCTCCAAAAGTGGATTTCTTGGCATCTCTGTTGTAGGTTTATTTTTTGTTGCGGACTTCTTCAGCGCCTTTAATGACTTTATCTTTTAATCCTTCTTTGTAGGCTTTTATCTTATTCAAAACTTCGCTGTCTGCACTTCCAATAATCTGGGCGGCAAGAATTCCGGCATTTTTGGCGCCGTTCAATGCAACCGTGGCCACAGGAACGCCTCCGGGCATTTGCAAAATGGAAAGTACCGAATCCCATCCGTCAATGGAATTGCTGCTTTTTACGGGAACACCAATCACAGGGAGAGGTGACAAAGAGGCGACCATTCCCGGAAGGTGCGCAGCACCACCTGCTCCGGCAATAATGACAGAATAGCCATTTTTGTGGGCATTTTTACCAAAATCGAACAGTTTTTCTGGGGTACGGTGCGCCGAAACGATGTCTATATCGACTTCAACCCCAAACTCTTTTAATATATCAATGGCGTCTTGCATAACGGGAAGGTCACTGGTGCTTCCCATGATTACGGCTACTTTGCTCATATCTTTAATTACTTATCACTTTTATCGTTTCTTTTACCTTTTGGGCCACTTCCCGGGCTCGCGCCATATCCTCATCAACAATGGTTACATGGCCCATTTTCCGGAAAGGTCGGGTCTGTTTTTTTCCATATATGTGCGGGGTGACACCATCCATTTCCAAAATGGATTCAATATTCTGGTAAACCACATCTCCCGTATGCCCTTCGGCTCCTACCAGGTTTACCATGATACCTGCTACTTTGCTATCGGTTTTTCCCAAAGGTAAGCCTAAAATAGCACGGATGTGCTGCTCAAATTGATTGGTATAACTGGCCTCAATGCTATAGTGTCCACTGTTGTGGGGTCTGGGGGCCACTTCGTTGACCAAAATTTCATCGTTTTGGGTCTGGAACAGCTCCACGGCCAACAAACCCACATGTTTCATGTGTTCCGAAACCTTCAGGGCCACTGCATTGGCTTTTTGTGCTACGGCATCATCAATCCGGGCAGGGCATATCACATATTCCACTTGGTTCGCTTCGGGATGAAACTCCATTTCCACAACAGGAAAGGTTTTTACTTCACCTTTGGCACTTCGAACCACAATAACCGCCAATTCGTTTTTAAAATCCACTAAATTTTCCGCAATGCACTCCACATTGGGGAGGCCTTTAAGATCATCCATTTTCCGGACCACTTTTACGCCTTGTCCGTCATACCCAAATTGGGCACTTTTCCATACAAAGGGAAGCTTAATCCCGCCATTGGAAATGCTGTCCTCAATTTCTGAGGTATAGGCAAACCGGGTAAAAGGCGATGTGGGAATTCCATGATCCGTATAAAACAATTTTTGTGTTGCCTTATTCTGAATGGTTCGTAAGGTTTTGGTCGGTGGATACACCATAATACCTTCGTCCTCTAGTTTTTCCAAGGCATCCACATTCACATTTTCAATCTCTATGGTGAGGACGTCCACGGCTTTTCCAAAATTGTAAACAGCGTCAAAATCCATAAGACTGCCTTCCACAAATTCATTGCAGGCAATTTTGCAGGGTGCTTCGGGAGAAGCATCCATCACCTTGGTGTAAATGTCCCATTTTCGGGTTTCATAGAGCATCATTTTGCCCAATTGTCCACCTCCTAAAATTCCTAGTTTAAAGTTTGAAGAGAAAAATTGCATTGATCAGCGAATTGGAATGACAGCAAAAATACGTGAATTCCTTGAAGGGATAAAAGACTAAGGGCAATACCGCCCCCAAAAAATACTATCTTTGCCAACCTGACTAAAATTATGATGCTTTGATCAAGCTTCACGACAAGTTTTTTAAACCCTATCTCAAGGAAGAGCAAATTCTTCAGGCCATAGAAAAAATGGCTGCGGAAATTGCCAAGGATTATAAGGATGAGATTCCGTTGTTTGTAGGAGTGCTCAACGGGGCCTTTATGTTTGTCGCTGATTTTTTAAAGGCCTATCAATATCCTTGCGAAGTTTCTTTTGTGCGGTTGAGTTCCTATCAAGGCCTTACCTCCACAGGAATTGTGGAAACCTTGTTGGATGCACCAGAAGAGTTGGAGGGAAGAAGTGTCATTATTTTGGAAGATGTGGTCGACACGGGAAGGACACTCAAACAATTGGTCCATCTGTTTTCCCAGACCAATGCAAAGGAGTTTAAGATAGCCACGCTCTTTTATAAATCCGATATGTACAATGGCGAGTATGCGATTGACTACGTAGGCCTTGACATTCCCAATAATTTTATTGTGGGCTATGGTTTGGATTATAATGAGCAAGGGCGAAATCTAAGAGAAGTATACCAATTAAACCAAGCAGATATGATCAACCTAGTGCTCTTTGGAAAACCAGGCGCAGGAAAAGGAACCCAAGCAGAGTTCCTAAAAGAAAAATACAATTTAAAACATATTTCCACAGGGGATGTGTTCCGTTACAATATCAAGAACGGAACGGAACTGGGCAAATTGGCCAAATCCTACATTGATAAGGGCGATTTGGTGCCGGATGAGGTTACCATTGACATGCTCAAGGCCGAAGTGGAGAAAAATCCGGAGGCTGCGGGCTTCATCTTTGATGGATTCCCCAGAACAGCTGCCCAGGCTGAAGCCTTGGACAATTTTTTGGAATCCAAGGATATGAAAATAAACGCTACCATTGCTTTGGAGGCAGAGGATGATGTTTTGGTGGCTCGTTTGTTGGAACGTGGCAAGAGTAGTGGCCGTTCCGATGATCAAGACGAAAGCAAAATCCGTAACCGTTTTGATGAATACAATCAAAAAACAGCCCCTCTGAAAGCGTTTTATGAAAAACAAGGCAAGTTTCATTCTGTAAACGGTATAGGGGAGATCAAAGAGGTCACGGAGCGGTTGTGTGCTATCATTGACAAGCTGTAACTATGAAGCGTATACTTTTCCTTGCCATCCTATTTTTAGGACTTTCTTGTAATTCAAGATATGAGTGGGTTGATGATTTGGACAGTAGGATAAAAGCTTACGACAAAACAGCACAACCTGAAGAAGAAGAGTATCAGGTAAATTCGGGAACATCCACAGCGATTTTCATTGCCCCATACCAAGAAGAGAATGGGATACGAAAGACCGTTTTTAGGCACACTCGCGAAGAAGTGATGTATTTTGAGCGACATATTTATTTTGAAGGAGAAAATATTGTCTTTGAGCATCACGTGGGAATTGCCCCAAGATTGGTAAAAGAGGAAGATAAGGTGTTGAAAACTTCAAAATATATGATTTTCGACAAAAACAGTTTCTTTAAAAGTGATATTGTGGGAAAACGATTTGGCCGACAAAAGGTTATTGAAGAATTTATACCCAAGGATTCTGTTGGATCAGTTTTAAAAAACCTCACCATAGAAGAATCTTTCCTTTACAAAGAAAA
>JAUIBH010000114.1 GCA_030427985.1 Bacteroidia bacterium
CATTCGGGCAGGTTCGGCATGACGTTTTAAACATTGAATTGTCCCCTTGAGAGCTTGCACTGAGCGCCCGCCTGCCGGACGGGCAGGAAGTCGAAGTGGGACCTTAGGGGTGTTGTTAGTCTGACCTAATTTCACGAATGCTCACGAATGCCTATTGTTGTCAGGTCGAGTGTTTCAAACAAAGTTTGAAATGTATCGAGACCTGCTTGAGCCGCATATAAAAAATCGATTCTCGATACAGCACACTACCGCGTGCCACTCGAATTGACGATTTTTAAATGCAGGGTATTCGTAACGGCCTACTCCCGCACCACCACAACCATCTTGTATACGTAATAAAGCGGAACGATACCATTGAGGACCCACAACCCAATGAGGAGTTGGACGTCTCCAGCATCTATCCACCCTTTTATTCTAAGGAGGATGATGCCCGTGGTCATTAAAAAGGCCATTACAAAACAGAAGTTCATCACGGCCAGCATACGCAAAGCCAACGAATAGAGTTTAGGGGCATTTTCCTCGGTCACCTTAACCGGGTAATTCATAAACCACGGTTTTAGTTTGGTGGTGATGAGCCCCATGGCCAAATGGATGCCGGCACTGAGCATGGGAATGGCGCAAAGGGCGGATTTTGGTCCATAGCCGTCCACCATGCCTTGAAAATTGAAATGGGTGGGAATGGTTTCGGGGAGGTCGTGATAGACGCCCCAGACCAAAAAGACGTTAAACGCCACCACCATCCAACCAGCGCGATAGAGCAGCAGGTCTGCTTGTGAAGGTTTTACCTCGATTCTTGGATGTTTTTTGAACCAGCTCATAGATCTTCAATGGATGTTGGCGTATTGTCCGCCTTATGGTCCAACAACTTTTTGAAGAATTTCTGTTTGGCTTCCGTGTCCGATTTCACTTTGATGAAATAATGGTCCATATATATGGAATGGATGGTGCTCTCACCCTTGTACAGTTTTAATTTGTAATAGGGGATAATGAGTCCATAGGTTTCCAACAACGACCGGAACCGTACAATGATGCCCTTGGGGCGGATTTCAATATTACAGGTGTTCAGATTGTTGTCCAAGATGAGTAGATTTTGGATTTCCATGCTGGTCTCGGTAATATGCAATTTTGGCGAACCGATTCCTCCCATGGCAAAACGCTCTTTCAAGGGAAAAGGCTTTCCCACCGACTCATCGATTTTTCGGGTGATGTCCTTGTCAGAATAAGAAACGTTTAGAAGCATGCCTAAAAATACTCAAAATTGCAACTATCTATAGGTCAATGCTTCGGGAAATATGTTACAAAAGGGCAAAAAATATGTAGTTTTGCGGGCTGAAACGCTTTTTAGATGAGTTTGCAAAACGATTTGGGCCAAAAGGTCAAAGATGCTGTAAAGGAACTGTACCAAGTTGAACTTCCCACGGTTGAGTTTCAACCTACCCGCAAGGATTTTGAGGGAGATGTTACTGTGGTGGTCTTTCCCATGCTTCGTTTTGTAAAGGGCAATCCGGTGCAAATTGGCACCCAAATCGGGGACTATTTGCAGGAACATGTAGCTGAAGTGGCCAAATGCAATGTAGTGCAAGGCTTTTTGAACATTGTAATCGAAGACAGCTACTATCTCAACTTTTTTAACAGCATTAAAGATGAGGTTGACTATGGCTATGTAAAGTCTACCTCTAATGACGCCATGATGGTGGAGTATTCGTCTCCCAATACTAACAAACCTTTGCATTTGGGGCATATCCGAAACAACCTCTTGGGCTATTCCGTGGCGGAAATCTTGAAGGCATCAGGAAAGAAGGTGTACAAGACCCAAATCATCAATGACCGCGGCATTCACATCTGTAAAAGTATGTTGGCCTGGCAAAAGTTTGGTGATGGGGAAACCCCAGAATCCTCGGGATTGAAAGGCGACCATTTGGTGGGAAAATACTATGTGGCTTTTGATAAAGCTTACAAGGAACAGATTGCGGAGTTGGTTGATAGCGGTATGGACAAGGAGAAGGCGGAAAAGGAAGCTCCCATTCTGTTGGAAGCCCAAGACATGCTCCGCAAGTGGGAAGCTGGTGATGCTGAAGTGGTTAGCCTTTGGAAAAAAATGAACAGTTGGGTCTATGCCGGTTTTGATACCACTTATAAAAATATTGGGGTTGATTTTGATAAACTCTATTACGAAAGCGATACGTATCTGTTGGGACGGGATGTGGTGAAAGATGGTCTTGAAAAAGGCGTCTTCTTTAAAAAAGAAGATGGCAGTGTTTGGATAGACCTTACCGATGAGGGATTGGATGAAAAAATCGTCCTCCGTTCCGATGGTACGGCGGTATATATGACCCAAGATATTGGTACGGCCATTCAACGGGTAACGGATTTTCCGGATATCAATGGGATGGTATATACTGTGGGTAATGAGCAAGATTACCATTTTAAGGTGCTGTTCCTTATCCTGAAAAAATTGGGCTATTCGTGGGCAGAACAACTGTACCATTTGAGTTATGGTATGGTGGATCTCCCCAGCGGGAAGATGAAGAGTAGGGAAGGTACTGTGGTGGATGCCGATGACCTTATCCAAAATATGGAAGAGACCGCAGAATCCATTTCAGCCGAATTGGGAAAATTGGAAGGTTATTCCGAGGAAGAAAAGAAAGGCTTGTACCGAACTATCGGTTTGGGCGCTTTAAAATACTACATCTTAAAAGTAGATCCGAAAAAACGGATTTTGTTCAACCCAGAAGAGTCTGTGGATTTTCAAGGGAACACGGGGCCGTTTATTCAGTATACGTATGCGCGGATTCAGTCCATTCTTCGTAAAGCTGAGAATGGGAGGTTGAGCGTAGTCGAGACCTCATTAGAACTCCACGAGAAAGAGAAAGAACTATTAAAAGGCATCCAATTATTCCCTGAAACGGTACAATTGGCAGCGGAGAACTTCAGTCCAGCTTTAATTGCCAATTACACATATGACTTGGTAAAGGAGTTTAATTCGTTCTACCAACAAGTATCCATTTTGGGCGAACCGGACGAGCAGAAAAAGCAATTCAGGGTGCAGTTGTCCCAAAAAGTAGGCGAGGTGATTCAGTCTGCTTTTCGACTATTGGGCATTGATGTTCCGGAGCGGATGTAGCCTTTTTGTTGCTCCAAATAAAATGGAAATCAGTTTCCCTTTTTTCAGATATGGCCGTCCCCCTGAATTAATTTCAGGGTCTCATGTTGTGAGAATGAGATGCCGAAACCAGTTCGGCATGATACCAAGGCTCAATTGTCATTCCGCGCCTCCTGCCTGTCCGGCAGACAGGATGTGGAATCTTTTTGGATTCCTGCCTTCGCAGGAATGGCATTTTACCTAATTCAAAAACTCACCCTAAAACTTACATTGGGGGTAATGCCCAGCGAAACACTTTCCACTGTTTCAATCTGGTTTTCATCATTGACCCGGTAGTATCGGTTAAGGCTGTTCTTTCGGTTGGTCATGTTTAGGAGGGAGACCCCGGCATTCGCTTTGATGCCTGGCGTTAGGTTAAAACTATAAATGGCCGAGGCATCTGCCCTAAAGTATTCGGGAAGTCGGCTGCTGTTAGGCGCTTCATAATTGATTCGTGCTGGGAAAAAAGTGGTATCCAGAGCTTCATCACCTTCCTCTGGTTGGGTATACGGTTTTCCAGTCCGGTAATTGACCCCCAAACTCAGCTTTAGATTTTTGTAGGTGTAGGTCCCCGCAAAGGTAATGGTATGTCTAATATCTAAATTATTGGGAAATTTATGTGGAACAATGGAATCGAAGGTGTAATCGTTTTTATTGTAGGCATAGCTCAACCATGTGCTATAGCGATCCCCTCTTTTGTTGATGAGGAACTCGACCCCTTTTACATCATAACTGCCAATTTCTCCATTAAACTGATCTTGGTTCTGGAATCCTTGGGTGCTGGTGCTGATGCCATCCACATTTTTGTAGAACCCTTCAGCTCCCACATAGAAATTGTTCCGTTCATAGTTAATCCCCACCGAACCTTGCTTGCTTTGGGTTACGGGCAGGGTATCATCATCCGATAAAATCCACCTACGCTTTTCAACACCTAGAAAATTCTGTTCCAAATCAATGACCTGATTGGTGGTCTGACTCTTGAATTCTCCCAAAACTTCGGCACGGAGGTAATTGGCCAATCTAAAGTTGAGGTTAAGACGGGGTTCCACCAAAAATGTATTGAAGGTGTCTAGGTTTTCAATGAAATTGAATCGGGCTCCGAACTTGCCGATAAACTTATTTTCAAACGATGCATATGCAACTTCGGAGTAAGGAGCATGAATGCGAATTACCCCTTTTATATCACTATTAAAAGGAGGTTGGGTAACATTGGTGGTATTGGTAATTCCTGTTTCTATATATTGAAACCCATTAGTCCAATGTAAATGGTCTGTAAGAACAAATTCCGTATTTAACTTAATCGCCCGTTCATCCACAGTGTTTTTTTGATCCAGCTGCCGTACTTGGTTGAACACACTTTGTCCGTCCAGATCGTAATTGGAGTAGTAGACGTTTAAATGGCTTGAAAATCGATTGGTCCATTGACTTTGTAATTGTCCGCCAACGGAAAGGTTGGTCTGTTTTAATAGGCTTATTGAGGTCTCATTGTCCGTCATGTTATTTTCCACATATCGTAGATTATTGTTCAGACTGATGGCACTCAATCTAATTTTATGGGCATCATTGACATCATACAACAGTTTTCCTGAAAAGTCGTAGAAATAGAAGTCTTCATTCCGGGTAATATCATCGTCCACGGCCACATTATCCTCATCGGTTACTTCGCTATCCTGAAAGGCACGATCGAAAAATTTGCTATTGGTGGGGGTGTTTAAAAAATCGGTTGTAGACCGGCGAGCTGAGAATTGGAAACCCAATTTGTCATTTAAGGGAAATTGCCCAAAAACATCACCGCTGATAAAGTTAAATCCAGCCCCACCTTCAAAACCTTCCGCGATATGATTGCTGGTTTCCATTTGGATGACGCTGCTCACCCCATCACCAAAGTTGACTGGTGTACCATTTTTAATTACCGAAATTTTATCCGTTAAATAGGGATTGAAGGCAGAAATCAGCCCAAAAAAATGTCCGGATTGGTACATTTTAATCCCATTCCAAAGAATAAGGTTCTGATCGTTTGTTCCCCCTCGAACGTTGATGTCGGAAACCGTCTCATCAATACTTTTAATGCCCGGCAATGCCTGAACGGTTTGTAGGATATCCGGTTCAATGAGTCCAGGAAGAATGCCAAACTCGGCGGTGTTCATGGAAATACTTGCATCGGTTTCCTTGATGAGTCCCGTGGTCAAAAATTTGTATACGATGACTTCATTTAATTGCTCGTAATGCTGGGCCATCAATATTTTAGGGCATCCACCTTGTTGTAATAGACTTTCAACGCTGACATATTTGGTGAGATACCCCAAATAGCGAATTTTGAGGGAGGCATCCCGTGCTACATCACTAAGAACAAAAGAGCCATCAGTATCCGTAGTCTGCGCATTTGTGGTTCCCAAAACCTCTACAGTAGCCCCGGGAATGGTGTTTTCCGCAAAATTGTCGAGCACACTTCCACAGAGTGTTACCGAGCGAACTTTGGCCAAGGTATAATAGCGGTCGTTAAGTTTATTGGTTTCAATCTGAAATTGGGATTCAATATAACCAAGGATGTCATCCAGAGCCACAAGATTTTCGGGAACGGTAATGGAAATATCTTCCAAATCTTCATTGATATATGAAAATTTGACATCAAAGCGCTCTTCCAAGGTTTTTATAAATGGAATAAGACCTACAGGGTCTTGCCGTTTTTCTTGAGCATAATTTGAAAAGAAGAACAGCAAAAACACCAAAAAGAGGCCAACTTGGCTATTGCGGCGTGTTCCCAGCATAGAAAAGTACATTATCACCCTCAACTTTATAGTTTATGCGAGACGGGGTACTTATACTTTTTAACGCCATATTGAGGTCTGTGTTGCTAAAGGTACCCGTAAAAAGTAAATCAGTGTTTACATTTTCGGTTTTTACCTTGATATTATACTGTCTTTCCAACTCATTGAAGACATAGTGAAGGGGAATACGTTCAAAACTACTTTCGTTGCTCATCCAAGTGGGCTGTTGACCATTGGGTTTGGAGGTATCCATAACTTTACCATTGATGACCATGAATGAAGTTCCCGCAGGCAATTTGGTCTCTGTGTTGTTGTGGGTAACACTAACCAACCCTTCGTAGCAAGTAACCTCAAAGAAATTCTTTCGATTCTCCACATTAAATTGGGTGCCCAAAACGGCCACGGTACCATGTTCGGTCTCTACCGTGAATTTTTTTCCTTTGGCGACTTTAAAGAAGGCCTCACCATTTAGGATAACATTTCGACTTTTGTCCCAATTCTTTTTACTGAAGGAGACTTCAGAGTCGGCATTCAGGAAAATTTCGGAATTATCGGGGAGGGTAACCTCGGAACGTTCAGCAAATTCCGTGGAAATGGATTCATCCAAGGTGTTCAAATAAAAATAGGAACCGGCAAGCAACACGGCAATAACGGCGGCAACCCGAAGGAATTTTTTGAAAGGATTCAGCGTAATGACCTTTGGGGCTTGGCCCATGCGTTCTTCTTTGATGCGCTCCAAACTTTGGTCCACATTGAACTCGGGGGCTTCCAAAGTGCTGGAAACCGCTTTAAGCCTTTCATAGGAAGCATATGCATCGGACCTTTTAAATTCCGCTAGTTCCTCCTCGGAAAGCTCTCCGCTAAGCCATTTTGCCAAGTAATTTTCTTGCATGGTTTCTATGCTTTACTACCTTATAACAACTATGGTATGAAATACCCTACCTTTTTAATTTACAATGTTCAATGACCAATTAGCAATGACGAAACTCAGGTTTTTTCAACTATCAATGCTTCATCTCATCTCTTGTCTCTCATCTCTTGTCTCCTTCACTATATTCCATCAATCTGCTCGCGCAAACTTTTCAGGGCCAAATGCATCCTTTTTTCAATGGCCTTAACACTCACCCCTTCCATTTCCGCAATTTCCGCATATTTTTTTCCATCGATCCTGCTGAGCAAAAAGGTGGTCCGTTGATTTTCTGGTAGCGCATTGAGCGCATTTTCCAGTTTTTCTTTGTATTCCTGTTCTTCCATCAAAAACTCTGGAGACAGATTGGAAGATTGATCATCAATACTGTTGGCGTATTTTAAACGTACTTTTTCGGCCTTGATCACATTAAGGTACAAATTGTTCGCTACTGTGTATACAAACGATTTGGCTTTTTCCGGACTGACCTTCGCGCAGTTTTCCCAAAGCTTTACAAAGGCTTCTTGTACAGCATCATTGGCCTTTTCCTCATTGCCAAACTTATAATAGATGTAATTAAAAACCGTTTTGGAATGGGCCTTGAATATGGAACTGAAGACTTGATCTTCACATACATTGCTCATGGGAAGGGATTTGTTTCCTTGCCAAAGATATTTGAAAAAAATTAAGATTTGGTAGGGTTTTTTTTAACGCAGTTGTTTTAGGATTGAATTGTAACCCCAAAATTCAAATT
>JAUIBH010000025.1 GCA_030427985.1 Bacteroidia bacterium
AGCAGTTTCGGCTGCGGAAAGCGCATCAAAACTGACTCCGGTTCTTCCCATCAACGATTCGCGGGTTCTTGGATATCCGATGGCCCTAGGCGGGAAAAGACTCAATTTTTCCTTTGGAATGGCAACCACTTCGGCATCCAAGGTCTTTAGGATAGATTCCAATGCTTTTTCCTGTACCGCTTGATTTACGGGTTCCACCACACGTTGCCCATCTCCTTTGACTGCATAATTGTAATCGAGTCCACCCACAACTTTTGAAACGGCTTCGGTCTGATAGCGATGGAAAAAATACAAGGGTGCAAAAACCTCTTCCAAAACGGAATTGGGTTCTCCAGTTCGAATGTTATCAATGGAGAAATTATTGATGGCCGTTTTCCTGATCTGCAACACACTTTCCAACTCCTGACTGGCACTTTTACCATTGTCCCACAAGTGAGCCAAGGCATGGGCGCCCCCGGTGGGTCTGGCATCTTGATCGGAAATATATCGTAAACCATCATCTTGTGCCTTTTTTAAAATAGCATTCAGCCCTTCTTTTTCTGAAGTCCCACTTGGAAAATCAGCATAGGAATAGGCTACTGTGACCTTGTCCCATTCCCCAATTCCGGTATCGTATGCATTGGAAAAATCAATGGTATTTCCCTTCAATTCAAATTGTGGATGCGGATAATCCATCACAGAAGCCCTGTTGTTGGTGCTTGCTGCAAAATTGTGTGCAAACCCAAGGGTGTGTCCTATTTCATGTGCAGACAATTGACGAATTCGAGCAAGGGCCATGTCCAACATGGGTTGGTAATTGTCGTCACGTTCCGCAAAAGGTTTGTTCATCAAAGCTTGGGCAATTAAAAAATCCTGCCGAATGCGCAAACTTCCCAAGCTTACATGACCTTTCATAATTTCGCCTGTTCGTGGGTCAGTTATGCTGCTACCATAGCTCCAACCCCTCGTAGAGCGGTGTACCCACTGAATCACATTATACCGAACATCCAAGGGGTCCGCATCATCTGGCAATATTTTAAGTTGAAAAGCATCTTTGTACCCAATGGCCTCAAAGGCTTGGTTCCACCATTTTCCGCCTTCCAACAATGCAGAGCGAACGGGCTCAGGGGTTCCGTTGTCCAAATAATAGATGATGGGTTCCACTGCTTCGCTTACTGCAGCACCGGGATTCTTTTTTTCCAAACGATGGCGGGTGATGAAACGCTTTAAAATGGGTTCCTGCACCGGAGTGGCATAATCATAATAGGTCAACGGATATGAACCGCACCGAGGGTCGAAAACCCTTTTTTTGTATTTGTTATCGGGTAACTCAATCAAGGAGTGGTGTTGCGCCACGGTCACCAAACTAGGATTGGGGGTCACAGACTGAATCCATGCGCCTTCTGGATTCCCTTTAAAGGTAAGAGTAACATCAAATTCCACATTTTTAGGAAATGCTTTGGTGCGCTCAAAAGCTAATGCACTTTTGGAAACATCCAAACTATAGGTTCCCTGTTTGGACGCTTTTAATGTATTGGATACGCCATGGGCATCACGCATCAAAAAATCGGTAAAATCAATTAAATAACTGCCTTTAGACTCTTCTTCAATCTTAAAACCGTGCAAAATGGATTTGGCAAAAGCTTGTTCCACCGATTTTCGTTCCAATTCATTATCTGTAATGGCGCGGTAGTTAAGGTTGGGTTGCACTAGCAGTAACTTGTTCCCTGCTTTTTTAAAGTAAACCACCTGTTCGTTCCCCAATTGCCCCCTGTCCAGACCAATATCGTTGCTTCCAATACCACTACTCAGCGAGTAGACATATAAAAACTCTTTGTCGAGTTCATCAACTTCCAGATATATTTTATCCGAAGCATCATCATAATAAAAGTTGAAATAGCCATTGAATTTTTGGAAATCCTTGGCCTTGTCAAAGGTTTGTCCATATACCGAAGTATACAAACAACCCAATAATGTAACGAGGGTAAATATGTTCTTCATGATTGAGTAGTTATTGGTTTTAAAAATATGTAAATCATTTTAAAAAACCCTGCGATTTCTCCTTTTCCAACCCAAAATATAAATTGATAAAAATCGCTACCAATTTTTGCTTCATTCATTTTTATGCTCATGGATTTTTAACTAATGTTTATTTCATAAGACATTGAAAATCCATATTTTACTTAAAAAACAATATGGAATCAGCCACGGATAAAACCATCTTTTCCAGTTATGTACGTAAAGAAGGTCTTTTTGATGAAGTCTTTAAAAACAACGGGGATGTTAAGTCTGTGTACCAGAAGCTTTTAGACTTATATGGATCTAGGTCTATTGAGGATTACGTTAACTTGAACACTAAGGCTAAATCGTCTTTTTTTAACCAAGGCATTACGTTTCAGGTGTACGGCGACAAGCAAAGTCAAGAGAAAATTTTCCCTTTTGACCTCTTTCCGAGAATCATCGACCCAAAAGAATGGGAAATCATAGAAAAAGGAGCTATTCAACGAAGTTTGGCCTTGAATCATTTTTTATGGGACGTCTATCACGATAAAAAGATTGTAAAAGATGGCATTGTCCCAATCGAGCTACTGAGTTCCTCGCCCAATTACCTGCATCAAATGATGGATGTGGATCCACCGAGCAAAATCTACAACCATATTTCGGGAACGGATATTATTAAACATTCCGATGGAAATTATTATGTTTTGGAAGACAATATCCGCTGCCCTTCTGGAGTGAGTTATGTCATCTGCAACCGCACTGCCCTAAAACGTGCTCTTTTTGGCGTATTCAATCACTATAAAACCCATACGGTGACCAATTATGCCGAAAACCTGCTCAACCTCTTGGAAAGTGTAAAGCCGCCAGGGGTAGATTCTCCCGTTTGCGTGGTAATTACCCCGGGAATGTTCAATTCGGCGTATTACGAACATTCCTATTTGGCCAAGGCCATGGGGGTAGAGTTGGTGGAAGGTCGTGATCTTTTTGTTGAAAATGACTTTGTATACATGAAAACCACACAGGGTCCTGTTCGGGTTGATGTGGTGTACCGAAGGGTTGATGATCTATTCATTGACCCCATGGAGTTCAATCCTGATTCTGCCTTGGGTGTTCCGGGATTGTTCGCTGCCTACCGAAAAGGGAATGTGACCATTGCCAATGCACCGGGAACCGGAGTTGCCGATGACAAGGCCATATACACCTATGTTCCTGAAATCATTAAATATTATTTGGACGAGGAGCCCATTCTAAAAAATGTACATACCTATCATTGTAGCAGACCCGATGAGTTGCAATATGTGCTGGACCATGTCAAGGAGTTGGTGATAAAACCCGTGGATGAGGCTGGTGGCTATGGTATCTCCATTGGAAATAGACTGACCAAGGATGAAATTGAAAAAGTAAAGGCCGAGGTTAAAGCCAACCCCAGAAAATATGTCGCTCAGCCTATTATGTCCCTATCCGTGCATCCAACCTATATAGATGAAAAAGAATCCTTTGAGCAACGCCATGTAGACCTGAGGACTTTCACTGTTCTAGGGCATGACCAACAATTTGTGTTAAAGGGCGGACTAACCCGTGTGGCCTTAAAAGAAGGGAATTTAATCGTAAACTCATCCCAAGGTGGTGGATCTAAGGATACCTGGGTATTAAAACAATAAGAACTTTATGCTAGCACGAGTAGCCAATAATTTATTCTGGATGGGAAGGTATATTGAACGGGCAGAACATGTGGCCCGTTTTATGAACGTGAACTATTTTTCATCTTTGGACGCCCCTAACCAATTATCACAATCCAGACAGTTTGTGCTTCGGTCCATGCTCTTCATGGTAGGCGACCCTGTGCATGATGAGTCCCTAAAACTCAATGAACCTGATATTTTATATGACATTGGGTTGAACCCAGAGAAAAACTATTCCATCATCAACAGTATTAAAGTGGCCAGGGAAAATGCCAATAGTTCGCGTGATTTAATCTCCACTGAACTGTACGAAAGTCTCAATAAGTTTTATCACTATGTGATGAACTATCCTACGGACACTTTTGTAAAAACCAATCTGTACGACTTCACGGTGAACATCACCGAAATGACCGCGGTTCTCCGCGGGAAAATACGAGGTACACTATTGCATGACGAGGTATATGCCATCATTATGATGGGAGTAAATATTGAACGGGCCATACAGATTACACGTATCATCAATACAAAATACAATGATGCCCTCATGGCCAAGGGAAGTTATGGCGATCCCATCGGCAATAGTTTTGAATGGACTACCTTACTGAAATGCGCCGAATCTTATGATATGATGCGGCGACTGTACAAAAAATCGCCCAACAGCACCTCTACCCTTGAGTTTTTGTTGTTGAATGGAAGGTGCCCACGTTCCTTTATGAACTGCATTAACCAGGTATACAAACATATCCTTGAAATTGATAAAAAAGTAGAATATGCCAAATGCTCAACCGCCTTTATGGTGGGTAAAATACGGGCAGAATTTGAGTTTAAACAGATTGAGGAGATACAGGAGGATATTCAAGGAAATCTAAACCTGATCCTTAATAAAATGTTTAAAATTAGTGAGAACATGGAGAATGAATTCTTCCACTACTAGACCAATTTAATTAACTTGGTCCGATTGAAATTTTGCCCCATGTTCTATGAATATGAAATAGATTACGACACCCAAAACTCTTATGAACAAGGGTTAAAGGAAGCCTTTTGGCAATTTCTGGTCATTCCAGAAGAAAATGACACCCAAGAAGTTACGTATTGGCATTTTGAAAATGATTTGGGCGAACGGAACAGTGTTTCGGTAAATGGACTGGGGTTCAAAACCGTGCAAGTACGATCCAAAATGGAGATTGACCATATCGTATTCAACGCACACTTTAAATTGATTAAGAAAGAGATCAACCCGTTTGATTTTGAGTTGCCACTGGATTCAAAAGAAGAGTTTGTAGAACTCCGAAGCCTTGATTTCAGAACAGATCATGAGCCCTTCCTCAGAAATACCCGATTGACCCATCTTCCTGAAAAATATGCCTCCATTTTTTCGTTTGATGAAAATGTGAGCTTATTTGAGAATTTACAGGCACTGAACCAATGGGTTTTCAACAAAATATTTTTCAAGCCCGGTGTCACCGATGTACGTACGCACATGGAGGAGATTATTGAAAAAAGACATGGGGTTTGTCAAGATTTCACCCATCTATTCTGTGCCATTGCCAAGAAGAATGGGGTCCCCGCCCGATATGTTTCGGGATATCTGCACCAAGGCAGCGGATTCTTCGGCGATTCCCAAATGCATGCTTGGGTAGAGGCCTTTGTACCCAATGCCGGGTGGATAGGCTTTGACCCCACCAATAACCTATTGGCCAACCACAACCACATTAAAGTATGCCACGGTAAGGACTACACGGATTGTGCGCCGCTAAAAGGTGTGGTTTACACGTTTGGCAAAAATGAGACCAAATATTCGGTTTCAGTGAAAGCTGCCCAACAACAGCAATAGATTATAGAATGTGCTGAAAGAAACTTACTTTTGCCCAAAATTGAATACATGGTAACCACAGATCAGCAAAAAGATCTTATTGAGCGCCTTGGTGCGTTAAGGAGGTATCTTTGACATTGATGCCAAACTCATTGAAATAGAAAACGAGGAGGAAAAAACCCTTGAGCCTGATTTTTGGGACAATCCACAAGAGGCCCAAAAACAAATGCAAGCCCTCAAATCCAAGAAAAAGTGGGTGGAAGATTACGAATCTGCCAAAACGTTGGTCAGTGATCTTGAGGTGTTGTCTGAATTTCAACAAGCTGGTGAAGTTTCGGAAGAAGAGGTAACCCAACAGTACACAAAAGCACTGGACCTCATTGAAAATTTGGAGTTCAAAAACATGCTTTCTGATGAAGGGGACGAACTCACCGCAGTGCTTCAGATTACAGCTGGTGCCGGTGGAACGGAGAGTTGCGACTGGGCCTCCATGCTCATGCGGATGTATCTCATGTGGGCTGAAAAGAACGGGTACAAAGTAAAGGAGCTCAACTACCAAGAAGGTGATGTGGCCGGAATCAAGACCGTAACCTTGGAAATTGAAGGCGAATATGCCTTTGGGTGGCTCAAAGGTGAGAACGGGGTACATAGATTGGTACGCATTTCTCCTTTTGATAGCAATGCCAAGCGGCATACCTCGTTCGCATCGGTATATGTATACCCATTGGTGGACGATACCATTGAGATTGAGGTAAATCCATCCGATATCGAAATTACCACCGCACGTTCCAGTGGAGCTGGTGGTCAGAATGTAAACAAGGTGGAAACCAAGGTACAGCTGGTGCATAAACCTACGGGTATTCAAATTTCTTGTTCCGATTCCCGTTCGCAGCACGATAACCGTGCAACGGCCATGAAAATGTTGAAGTCGCAATTGTATGAGATTGAACTTCGGAAAAAACAAGAGGCCCGGGCTGAAATAGAATCCTCAAAAATGAAGATTGAGTGGGGTTCCCAAATCCGGAATTATGTGATGCATCCTTATAAATTGGTAAAAGATGTACGCAGTGGTGAGGAAACCGGTAACGTGGATGCTGTTATGGATGGGGAAATCAATCCGTTTTTAAAGGCCTACCTTATGATGATGGGGCAGAAAGAAGAATAGATGGAAAAGGACAAAAGAGCAAAGAAAAAAGAGAAAAGACGTAAGGTAAAAGTATGGGATATATTACCAATAACCAGTAATCCAGTAACTGATAACCAATAAGTATGATTACAATTTATCACAATCCAAGATGTAGAAAATCCAGGGAAGGACTGGACGTATTGGAAAAATCAGGTCACGATTTTGAAGTCGTAAAGTATTTGGATGAAGTTCCATCCAAAGAAGAGCTTAAGACCATTATTGAATATCTTGGCATAGCTCCTCTGGAGTTAATTCGTAAAAACGAAGCAATCTGGAAGGAACAGTACAAGGGAAAAACACTTTCAGATGATGAACTCATTACGGCCATGGTGGAAAACCCCAAATTAATTGAACGCCCCATAGTGGTAAAGGATAAAAAGGCGGTGATTGGCCGACCTTCAGAAAAAATCAATACCTTGCTATAGTATTAGGAACGTATTCATTAGGCTATGAAAAGTACACAAACCCTCGTTTTTTTAACTTTTTTGACAGCCCTATTGTGTGTTGCCGACCTTGCGGCGCAATACGGGTATGGGTCTCCTTACGGTAATAGATATGGTAGGCGGCAAAGCACCCTACCCAGGGTGCAAGAAACCCCAAAAGAAGTGGAACCACCCACTGCCGAAGAGGTTGTGGACCAACAAATGCCCTCCATTACAGAAGCCTTGGGTCTAAATCCTTTTGAGGAAGCTGTGGTACGTACTACCTTGGTGCAATCTGTGCAACAGCGAATAGAACTTCAAATTTTGGAATTGGAGCCTTTAAAAATGAAGGAAGAATATGAGAAAATTTTTAAAAGGCAAAACGATGAGCTAAAAGCCGGTTTGCCCGAAGACAAGTACAATGCTTTTATAGAACTTCAGGAAAACAGTTTCAAATCAAAAAAGAAGAAGAAAAAGAAAAAGAAAAAAGATTAACAAATCATTAAGGTCATTCACGGGAACAAGTGTGTTGTTGACGGATAATAATTTCAGTTCTACTTTATTTCATAACAACTTTGTTTGCATAAAATCAAACTATGCAAAGAATAATTATACCGTTGTTTCTGTTGGCCTTCATTTCATTGAGTGCCCAAACACGGCAAGACCAAAACTCCATCACCATTTCCGGAACGGTACTTGACCAAGATTCCGGACAACCCTTGGAATATGCAACTTTTGTTTTGCAGGAAGTGGAAAACCCAGATAAAGTAACGGGTGGAATCACCGATTTAGATGGGAAATTTGAGATTGAAACTGCACCTGGACAATATAATATTCGGGTTGAATTTATTTCTTATAAAACCTATGCACTCAACAACCAAAATTATACCTCCTCAACTAATTTGGGAGAAATTGTGCTTGCTCCCGATGTAGCCCAACTCCAAGAAGTAGAAGTTGTAGGTGAAAAAACCACTGTTGAAGTGCGCTTGGATAAAAAAGTGTACAATATTGGAAAAGACATCACCACAAGTGGTGGTAATGTGAGCGATGCTCTCGGCAATATTCCTTCCGTTTCTGTTGATGTGGAAGGGGCTATAAGTCTTAGAGGGAATGAAAATGTACGTATCCTGATCAATGGAAAACCATCTGCCCTGGCTGGATTTGGATCTACTGATGCTTTGCGACAATTACCCGCAGATGCTATAGAGAAGGTAGAGGTCATTACTAGTCCATCTGCACGGTATGATGCCGAAGGAACCGCAGGGATTCTGAATATTGTATTGAAAAAGGAAAAGACCTTGGGAATTAATGGATCGGTAAATTTAACAGCTGGTGATCCGTTCAATGCAAGGGCCACCACCAACTTCAACCTTCGTACCGAGAAATTCAACATCTTTAATACATTGGGGTATTTTCATAGAGAATCTCCTGGAAATGGTTTTAGCGACAATACTTATTCCCAAGGAGAATATGACCGCATTATAGAAGATCGAAATACTGAAAGAAACGACGATGGCTTTAACTTAAACATTGGAATGGAGTATTTCCTTACTGAAAAATCATCCATAACAGGAAGCTTTTTCTACCGTCTTTCAGATGAAAATGATGTTACTACCAATGACAACCAACGTTTCACCAACGCTACATTGGCAAGCCGTACAATACGTACAGAAGATCAAGGTGAAGACGATAATAGCCGACAGTATTCCTTCAACTATACAAACAACTTCAATGATGAAGGACATAAGTTGACGGCCGATTTTCAATATTCATATGATAATGAATCTGTTCTTACAACCATCGAGGAAAATAGAACCCTACCCAGTGATAGTCTTTTGGCTCTGGAAAATATCTATGAAACCGAGACTCAAGATGATATATTGGCCCAGGTAGATTATGTATTGCCCATGGGCGATGCACAGTTTGAAGCAGGGTACCGTGGTACGTTTGAAAAAGAGGTGAATGATTATCAATTAGATCAATTTAATCAGGATACCGACCAATTCGAGACCAACTTGGATTTGACCAACATCTTTACTTATCACGAAAATGTGAATGCCCTTTATACCCAATACGGCAACAAGTTTGGTAAATTTTCCTTTTTGGCCGGATTACGTCTGGAAAATACCGAAATGAAAGGTGGGGTTGATTCTGAAGTTGACAGTCAGGCATTGGAGGATATTCTTGGAGAGGATGTTGATCTTAATTTTGATAAAAACTATCTTGGCCTTTTCCCTACCCTTAACCTGATTTATGAGTTAAAGGGAAATCAGAATATTTCTCTTGGATATAACCGAAGGATCAATAGACCTAGAGGTTGGTTCATTAACCCTTTTCCTTCTAGATCCAGTAGGACCAATGTTTTCCAAGGAAATCCAGATTTAGATCCTGCATTTGCCAACGCATTTGATCTAGGTTATCTAAAAAGATGGCCCAAATTGACTTTAAGTTCATCAATATACTATCAACGGGAGACCAATTCCTTTGAACGGGTTCAGGAAGAGACAGGCGAGGTTACCTCAGATGGTATTCGTATCATTCGTTCCATCCCAATTAACCTATCTACCAATGAGCGTATTGGTGCTGAGGCGGGCATTCTGTATAATCCAACACGCTGGTTACGATTGAACGGTAGCTTTAATTTCTTCCAGTTCAGTTCTGAAGGAAGTTTTAATGGGGTGGACTACGGCACGGACAATTCCAGTTGGTTTGCCAGGTTCAGTTCAAAAATCACATTGCCTGCCAAAATAGATTTTCAGGCCAATTCGTTCTACATGGGTCCACAACAAAATGCCCAAACCAAAAGTGAGGGTATGTTCTCCCTGAACTTGGCCATGAGCAAGGATCTATTTAATGAAAATGCCACTCTTTCGGTGAACGTGAGCGATGTGTTCAATTCCAGAAAGCGTAGATCATTTACAGAAACACAGTTCTTTACTTCAGACAGCGAATTCCAGTGGAGGGTACGACAAATCAACGTTTCGTTCATTTATCGATTTAATCAGCCCAAAGATCGCAGTCAAAGAGGAAGAGGTAGACAAAATGGCGATGAAATGGAGGAAGAAGAAGGCCAGTTTCAACAATAGAAATAGGTAGGAAATAGACAAAAAAAAAGAAGCCAATTTGGCTTCTTTTTTTTTATTCTTTAAGCTCGGCTCGTTTGGCCTCGCGTCTTTCCTTGAACATTTCACGTAAGTTGCCGATCAACCAATACGGTACTACAAAGGTCAACAAGAAAATCATCAACCAAAAACCAATGGTCAAAATCGTTAAAAAAGCTAAAAAACCTAAATACTGGTCAAATTCGAACATTATACTATCCTTTTGTTGAACAAAGATACTCTGTTATTGTGAAAAAATACAAATCTGAATCTAAAAAAGTGTATTTGCCCACAACAACTACCATATAATTTTGTGAACAATTACCTTTGTAGGTATAAATTTTGAAAAATGAGTTTTAGGACTGAAAAAGATACCATGGGCGAGGTAAAAGTGCCCGCGGACAAATATTGGGGAGCGCAAACGGAACGTTCCCGTAACAACTTTAAGATTGGACCATCGGCCTCCATGCCGTTGGATGTGGTTTACGGATTCGCCTATTTGAAGAAGGCCGCCGCCTATGCCAATCATGAACTTGGGGTACTTTTGGAAGAAAAAAGAGATTTAATTGCCCAGGTATGCGATGAAATCCTTGCGGGAAAACACGATGATCAATTTCCCCTGGTCATTTGGCAGACCGGTTCGGGAACCCAAAGCAATATGAATGTCAATGAGGTGGTGGCCAACCGTGCGCACGAAATAGCTGGAAAAAAGATCGGCGAAGGTGAAAAAACGATTCAGCCCAATGACGATGTCAATAAAAGTCAATCCTCCAATGATACTTTCCCTACGGGAATGCACATTGCTGCATACAAGAAAATAGTTGAGGTGACCATTCCGGGTGTGGAGCAATTAAAAAATACCTTGGCCAAAAAATCCAAGGAATTCAAGGATGTCGTAAAAATTGGGCGTACCCACTTGATGGATGCCACTCCCCTAACCTTGGGTCAGGAATTTTCTGGATATGTGGCGCAATTGGAGCATGGTCTAAAAGCCCTTAAAAACACACTTTCCCACTTAAGCGAGCTTGCGCTTGGCGGAACAGCTGTAGGAACGGGTCTCAACACACCTAAAGGCTATGATGTGCTTGTGGCCAAATATATAGCTGACTTTACTGGTATGCCTTTTGTAACGGCCCAAAACAAATTTGAAGCCTTGGCAGCACACGATGCCATAGTGGAAAGCCACGGTGCCTTGAAGCAACTGGCGGTTTCCTTGAATAAAATTGCAAATGACATCAGAATGATGGCCTCTGGACCCCGTTCTGGTATTGGCGAAATCATTATCCCTGCCAATGAGCCAGGAAGTTCCATTATGCCCGGTAAAGTAAACCCGACCCAATGCGAGGCCATGACTATGGTTTGTGCCCAAGTTATGGGGAACGATGTTGCCGTGAGTGTGGGGGGTACCCAAGGGCATTATGAACTGAACGTCTTTAAACCCTTGATGGCCGCTAATATTTTACAATCTGCACAACTCTTGGGTGATGCCTGCGTAAGCTTTGATGAACATTGCGCCGTGGGTATTGAACCCAATCATGAAGTGATCAAAAGATTATTGAACAACTCCTTAATGTTGGTAACCGCATTGAATACCAAAATTGGATATTACAAAGCCGCTGAAATAGCCAATACGGCCCATAAAAATGGAACCACCCTGCGTGAAGAGGCCATTAATTTGGGTTATGTTACCCCTGAGGAATATGATGAGTGGGTAAAACCTGAGGATATGGTGGGGAGCCTTAAATAGATATAGAGAACGACCTGAAAATATTATGATAAGTGCTATTTAGCCAACAGAATGCTATGCTACAAGAATTTCAACAGAGAATTCAATAATCTTGTTGTTTCTAAGTACCATTATCGGTATTATATCCAATGGTCTATATTGTGACAATGCAGTCTTGATATCGGAAAGATGTTTGACCTCAAATCCATGGATCTGGGTGATAATATCTCCTTCTTTAATGCCTGCTTTATGGGCACTTCCAAAGAAAGTATCCAAATCCTCCACCAAAATTCCTTTGTCTTCAAATGGCTTACCAATAATCCCAATATATGGTGTTATTTTGGCTCCTTGTTGAATGAGTTCTTCCCCCAATTCTTTATTCCCTTGATAAAATGCAGCTCTTGCAGCAGAAAAACCCCATTTATCCCGATGATGAATATCTGCCCCTTGGTCTATCAAAAAATGTGCAATTGCAAAATTCTTTTCCGTGATGCTGAGCAATAATGCTGTTTTAGTATTATTTATCTCTTCTTTTCCAACTTTTTCATCAATTGATGCCCCATGAATTACGAATAACTTTACTAAGTCCAAATAGTTGTTTTGTGCTGCAATTGCAAGAGGAGTGAGCCCATCTTCATTTTTTAAACTAAAATCGAGTTTATTATCATTACTAAGCAAGCATTCAGCCATCATAAGCATTTTGTGAGGTGTTGCATACGGATTTTCGAAAATATAGAGCAACAAATCTTCATAAATTACTGCACCATGTTCAATTAATAAATGAATCAACTCAATATCATCCATCATAATAGCGATAGATATAGGTGTAAACTGGGAAGTAATAGTTACTTTATCATTATCATAGGAGTCAGTGTAGGATTCTTTGTAATTTACATCTTCAGCTTTTCCAACAGTTGAAAATAGTATATCTCTCCATTCTTTATAACTTCCAAGACTCGCTTTCAGAGCTTCCTCGGCCGAATCATGATATTCTGAAAATAGTGGATTGGGGCGTGCTCCTTCCAGTTCTGAAAATGTTCTACTAACAATCCAAAAAAAAGCTTTTCCCGTTATATATTCGATTTTCATCTCTTTCAGCAAAACATGCATATTTTGAGCAGAACCCTTTTTAGCACAGTGTATTAGTATACTCTCTGGGAACTTAATTCTTGATAAAATGTCTGCTTTTAGGTATAAATCAAAAATTTCATTTTCCTCATTCCTTAAAAACGACTGTTTAAATTCCTTGATGGTATAACTTAAATTTCTTCTTTTAAGTTCCTGTTTTGCAGCTTCAACTTCTTTCACCGAGTTAAATTTAAAACCAGTTCATTCTAAACCATTTATTGTGATTTGATATTGAATTTACACCTATCAACTTAACCTTAAGGCTTATATTTGATGGATAGTGGTTTACGGTTCACCAATGAAGAAATTTTACCTTTATCTGAGAGTAGCAATCATAATAGCGCTATTCTAGATCAATACAAAGCTTCAGAACAGTCGTAAAATTGAGATGAAGAACATTCTAGGAATGGTTCACTATATGGCATAAAAAAAGCCCGTTCTGTTGAACGGGCTTTTTAGTTATATGGATAGTGTGAATTATTTTAATTCAAATTTGGAAGTACCCAACAATTTTAAATTGTTGTCGTATACATTAACCATATAGTTTCCTTTTTGGAACTCATCTACAGGCTTGTTAATGTAATCACATACGTCCAAAGAACTGTTTTCATAGTAGAAATTGGTTCCTTTGCTGTAGGTGATGGAAGCACCTTCCTCGGTAGTTTTAGTGAAGCTATCACCCAAAACATTTCCTTGTGGGCCAAGCACTTCAATAAAGAACTCTCTATCACCAGCTTCAGCAATTACGTTGTCAGCAATGGTAAAACAAACTTTGAATTTATCAGTGGCTCTAGCTCTAGAAGTAGAAACCAATTTTCCGCTGTTTCTTTCTTTTACGGCATCAACACTGATGGTAGAAAGGTTAAGCGCAGAACCTCTTTCAACAGCATCGGCCAATTGTGTGTTCTGTACGATCAAAGAATCGTTGAAAACAGTTTGCTTTTCCAATTCAGTGAAAGTACTGTCTCTTTGCATGGCCAACAAAGTATTGGATTGTGTCAAAGAATCTACTTGCTTCATCAATTTTTCTCTTTCCGCTTTCAATACGCTTACTTGTCTTCTGTATCTTGAAAGGGAAGCAATGTCAGCCTTCATGCTTTCTACAGAGTCAATATACTTTGCAATGTTGTCACGGGCAGCAACCAATTCTTCATTGGTGGCGTTGCTTTCCAAAATAGCTTTGTCATACTCAGACTTCAAGTTGTTCAAATCCTCAACAACCAACTCTTTTTCTTGAGTAAGGGCTTGAGTTGTCTTTTTCTTATCTTGGTAAAGGCTTACAGTATAGATAATTGTTCCCAAAAGAACTACACCCAACAAACCAGCAATTACCTTTAAACCATTGTTATTTTTTGTTTCAGTCATAACGTTTTGTTTTAATTGATTCTCGTTTAGGTTTTTTAATCAATCATGTTTGGTTTATATACGCTTTGGATTTCTATTTGGATCATATAGGTTGAAATAATCTTGAAAAAAATCTTAATTATCGTTCATATCCCTTAATTTTAAAGGAATTCAAAAGAAAACCATGAAAAGAAATTTTATCCTGATGGTGGTTGCTCTGGCACTAACTATCTCCTGCAAACCGAAAAAAGAAGAGAAAGAAAATACCGAAGATGTCGCTATCCAAGTCGAGACCGAAGCGCCCGCCGAGGTAGAAATCATACCCATTGAACATGCAACCGCTGTGTTGGAATGGAACAATACTACTATATATATTGACCCCGTTGGCGGAAAAGCGGCTTTTGAAGGGCAAAATGCTCCAGATATGATTTTTATAACCGATATACACGGCGACCATTTTAATCCAGAAACTTTAAACGAATTGGATTTAGAAAATGTTCAAATCATTGCACCGGATGCAGTAAAATCACAAATGGAGGAGGCATTGTCGTCCAAAACCACCATAATAAACAATGGGGAGACGAAGGAAATGGCAGGGTTTTCTGTTAAAGCCATTCCCATGTACAACCTACGTGAAGAAGCCAAGGATTTCCATGTTAAAGGAAGAGGTAACGGATATGTCTTTACTTTTGGCGACGAACGCATTTATTTTTCAGGGGATACGGAAGATATTCCTGAAATGCGTGCTTTGGAAAACATTGATAAGGCCTTTGTCTGCATGAACCTCCCCTATACCATGACCGTGGAAAGTGCGGCGGATGCCGTTTTGGAATTTCAACCAGGAGAGGTTTATCCGTATCATTTCAGAGGTCGGCCTGATGTTAGCGATGTGGCAAAGTTTAAGCAACTAGTTAATGATGGCAATCCAGACATTGAAGTGGTACAATTGGATTGGTACCCCAATGATGATTTTTGACAAATTAAAATAAAGACACTATATTGTCGTTTAGATAACAAACTATAACCAAATCAAATACTTAACCATGGCTCCCAAATCCCGTGTTTTAGTACTTGTGGCACTATTCTTTGCCATAAATGCAACTTTTTCCCAACAACAATGTGATAATTATTATTCCAAAGTGACGTATGCGCTCAACCATTGCAAAAAGGCAATGGAAGCCACCAACTTTGAACATCAAATGTATTATTCCGAAAGGGCGTTGACCGCTCTGGAAAAAGCGGACGAATTCAAAGGTGACTGCGTCTGTAAAAAAGCGTATGACAAAGCTTATGATACCAAACAAACTTTGAACAAGGCCATTGAGCCCGTAGATTGGGAAGCTGGCCGATTTTTCACCAAAAAGGCTTTAGGGCAAATCAATGAACTCATCACCTTTTTAGATGAATGCACATTGGGTGTCTCTTCAACGGTGACTATTGCTGATAGTGGCAACACTACCCTTGAACACCAAGCCCACGCTGATGACAGTTCCACTGCCAATACCGCTACCACTGCAACAAGTGGTAATTCCATGGAACTTGAAATGATAAAAGTTTTTGAAAAGCACGCTACAGATAAACTAAGCACGGCCGAACAAGCCATTGCGCAATTGGTGGAACTTTCAAAAACCATTGGGGCATCCAATGGTAATGAAAATGATCCCAACAGTTTGGCAGCTCACCAGCAAGCTTATTTGGAAAAAGCCAAAAAAATCCTTGAGGAAGGTATCGAAAATCTCGGAGGAGAAGAATAGTTCCTCAATTACCGAATCAATTTCTTGTACTTGATACGCTTGGGCATGATATCCGTTCCCAAGCGTTTCTTTTTGTTCTCTTCATAATCGGAGAAAGAACCTTCAAAGAAATACACCTGCGAATTTCCTTCAAAGGCCAAGATGTGCGTGCAAATCCGATCCAAGAACCATCTGTCATGAGAAATAATCACCGCACAGCCAGCAAAATTCTCCAGACCTTCTTCCAAGGCACGGAGCGTATTCACATCCAAATCGTTGGTAGGCTCATCGAGTAGCAGCACGTTTCCTTCTTCTTTCAAGGTCATGGCGAGATGAAGTCGGTTTCTTTCCCCACCGGAAAGCATGCTCACTTTCTTGTTCTGTTCACTACCTGAGAAGTTAAATCGACTGAGATAAGCCCGGGAATTCACTTGCTTCCCTCCCATCATTACCAATTCTTGCCCATCACTGAAGTTTTCCCAAATCGATTTTTCGGGGTCAATGTTGGAGTGACTTTGGTCCACGTAGGCCAATTTGGCTGTGTCCCCAACAATAAATTCACCCTTATCCGGAGTTTCTTCTCCCATAATCATTCGGAAAATGGTGGTCTTACCTGCACCGTTAGGACCGATGATACCCACAATTCCCGCTTGTGGTAGGTTGAAGTTTAACTCTTCATACAGCAATTTATCGCCATAAGCTTTGCTTACCCCTTTTGCCTCAATGACATTGGTTCCCAGTCTTGGTCCGTTGGGAATATAAATTTCCAACTTCTCTTCCAATTGCTTTTGGTCTTGGCTGAGGAGTTTATCGTAATTCTTTAAACGTGCTTTTTGCTTGGTCTGCCTACCTTTAGCCCCTTGTCGAACCCATTCCAACTCACGTTCCAAGGTTTTTTGACGTTTGGAGGCTTGTTTGCTCTCTTGGGCCAAACGTTTGGCTTTCTGATCTAACCAGCTTGAATAATTTCCTTTCCATGGGATACCTTCACCCCTATCCAACTCCAAAATCCAACCGGCAACATTGTCCAAGAAATAGCGGTCGTGCGTTACGGCAATTACGGTTCCTTTATATTGGGCCAAGTGATGTTCCAACCAATGCACGGATTCCGCATCCAAATGGTTGGTAGGCTCATCCAGTAATAACACATCAGGTTCTTGCAGCAACAAACGGCATAAAGCCACGCGCCTACGCTCCCCCCCTGATAGTACTGAAATTTTCTTATCAGATTCTGGGGTGCGAAGCGCATCCATCGCGATTTCCAGTTTCGTATCCAGTTCCCAAGCGTTGGAGGCATCAATTTGGTCTTGCAAAGCTGCCTGTTTATCCATCAGCTTTTGCATCTTGTCCGCATCTTCATAGACTTCAGGCAGACCGAACATGTCGTTAATTTTGTTGTATTCATCCAGAATGGCAACGGTTTCGGAAACACCTTCCCGCACCACTTCCATTACGGTCTTGTTCTCATCCAATTGCGGCTCTTGTTCCAAATAGCCAACGGTGTAGCCCGGCGAAAAAACCACATCACCTTGATAGTTCTTATCAACACCTGCGATAATCTTCAACAAGGTGGATTTACCAGAACCATTAAGACCCAAAATCCCAATTTTGGCACCGTAAAAGAAACTTAAATAAATGTTTTTGAGTACAGGGGTGTTGGCCGTTTTAAAGGTCTTGGTTACCCCAGACATTGAAAAAATGACTTTTTTATCGTCTGACATGTAGTTGTTCTTTAAATTGAAAAAGGGGAAGTCTAAACCCGACCCTTGAGCGCATTGAATACCCAAGCCACGGCAAAAAATCCGATACCTACTGCACCAAAGCCGTAACCTGCAACCTCATCATATTTGAAAGCTCCAAGAGCAATCATTCCTATTCCTACAAAAATCATGATCCATGTAGCCCAAGCGAGCACTGTGTTTTTGTTCATTCCCATATAAATCGTTCAGAAGAGGTTCAAATATCGTAAAAAATGAAATAATCCAAAGGCTTGAACCCGGTTTATCCCTCAAAAGGAAAGGTAATTCCGCATTTTTCCCGAATTGTGTCCAATAATTCGGCCACATCCAAGCTGTTTTGATGTGACCAAAGGTCACGTTGCAGTTTATTGGCCTTTAAACATTCATGCACCTCTTCAATTTCATACACAAAACCGTTTCCTTTACGAGGTAAGTCGAATTGTTCAGTCTTCCCATCTTTGAGCAAGGAACATCCATCTGCTTGATGCCACATATTGTCAATAAAAATTTCACCTTTGCTTCCTGAAATTTCTGCTTCCATTTTTGATGCGCTGGTCAGACCACTGTACAGCACAGCTTGAGCTGAATCATAATGGAACAGCATGGACGTTTGCAATTCGGTTCCGTTATCCAGAAAATTTGATTTGGCCATAATTTCTTTCGGCATTCCCAAAATTAAATAGGCTAAGAAAACAGGGTAGATTCCTATGTCCAGCAAAGAGCCTGAAGCCAATTCCGGGTTTAATAATCTGGAATCCAACCCGCGGTCCAACCCATAAAATGCAAAATCTGCATGGAGGTAACCCACATCTCCAATAGTTCCGTCATCTACCATTTGCTTTGCTTTCTGCACCGATGGATTGAATCTAGACCAAAGTCCTTCCATCATAAAAACTTGCCTTGCTTTGGCAGCAGCCACAATTTCCTCTACCTCGGCCCTGTTTACACCCAATGGTTTTTCACAGAGGACATGCTTTCCCGATTTTATGGCTTGAATAGACAAATCCTTGTGAAAGTTATGCGGCGTGGCCACGTAGACAATATCAACCGTATCAGAATTGAAAAGCTCGTCATAGCTTCCAAAAACATTTGGAATATTGAATTCATCCGCAAATTGTTGTGCTCTTTCCAAACTTCTGGAGGCTACTGCTGCAACCTCCGCATCCTTTACCAGTTTTAAGTCTTCGGTAAAGCTCGTGGCTATATTTCCAGGGCCCACGATGCCCCATTTAATTTTTGTTTCCATATTACCTCAAAAGTAATGATTATAACTCCTTATCTTTAACCGATAGCAAGAAATTGATAGTGCCTATGGATATCGACTTCAATAAAAATGAAGACCATAATAAATTAATGCTCTCCGAACTTCGGAAAAGGCTCGCCGCAGTAAAATTGGGCGGGGGCAAAAAACGCATTGAAAAGCACCATGAAAAAGGCAAAATGACGGCCCGGGAACGTATTGATTACCTTTTGGATGCCAAATCGCCAGCCATTGAAATTGGAGCATTTGCTGGTGATGGCATGTACGAAGAACATGGAGGATGCCCTTCAGGAGGAGTTGTAGTGAAGGTGGGCTATGTGAAGGGAAAGCAATGTGTAGTTGTCGCTAACGATGCTACGGTAAAAGCTGGGGCTTGGTTTCCCATCACCGGGAAGAAGAATTTAAGGGCACAGGAAATTTCCATAGAAAACCAACTGCCTATCATTTATTTGGTGGACAGTGCTGGAGTATACCTTCCCATGCAGGACGAGATATTTCCGGATAAGGAACATTTTGGCCGAATTTTCAGAAACAATGCCGTGATGAGCAGCATGGGGATTACCCAAATTGCTGCAGTTATGGGCAGTTGTGTGGCAGGAGGCGCCTATTTGCCTATTATGAGCGATGAAGCTCTTATTGTGGACAAAACAGGAAGTATTTTTTTGGCCGGCAGCTATTTGGTCAAAGCGGCCATTGGAGAAAATATTGACAATGAAACTTTGGGCGGTGCCACCACCCATTCAGAAATCAGTGGAGTGACTGATTATAAAGCCAAGGATGATAAAGATGCACTGGACAAAATCAAGAACATCGTAGATAAAATCGGAGATTTTGAAAAGGCAGGATTTAACCGGGCCAAATCGAAAGCCCCAGCCGAAAACCAAGAAGATATTTATGGAATACTGCCAGCTTCCAGAAGTGAACAATACGACATGCTGGAAATCATAAAACGGCTGGTGGATGATTCTGATTTTGAACAATACAAAGAAGGCTATGGCAAAACCATTTTAACAGGCTATGCCCGCATTGATGGTTGGGCCGTGGGTATTGTAGCCAATCAGCGGAAGGTAGTCAAAACCAAAAATGGGGAAATGCAGTTTGGTGGGGTCATTTATTCCGATTCTGCGGATAAAGCTACCCGATTTATTGCCAATTGCAACCAAAAGAAAATTCCGTTGGTGTTCCTGCAAGATGTGACTGGCTTTATGGTGGGCAGCAAAAGTGAACATGGCGGCATTATTAAGGATGGCGCCAAAATGGTAAATGCAGTGAGCAATTCCGTGGTACCCAAATTCACGATTGTCATTGGAAACAGCTACGGCGCTGGGAATTATGCTATGTGTGGCAAGGCTTATGACCCAAGACTTATTGTGGCTTGGCCCAGTGCAGAGCTTGCGGTGATGAGTGGAAATTCTGCAGCCAAAGTATTAATGCAGATTGAAAAAGCTTCGTTGGAGAAAAGTGGTCAGCCTGTTGATGCTGAAAAGGAAAAAGAACTTTTTAATAAAATCAAAAAACGGTACGACGACCAAATATCCCCTTACTATGCAGCCGCAAGACTGTGGACGGATGCCATTATAGATCCTTTGGACACAAGAAAATGGGTGTCGATGGGTATTGAGGCCGCCAATCATGCACCAAGTAACAAAAAGTTTAATATGGGAGTGCTTCAGGTGTGATTACTCTACAGTGAACCGGGCCAATTGTTGTTCCTCTCCTACTTCCTGAAGTCGAACCATAAACACTTCACTTCGCTGGTTGGGTTTTCCGAAATTGTATTGTACCGTACATTTTAAAAATGTGGCTGCCTTATTTTTTGGGGTTCTGTTGCCCAAATATGTCGCGTTCAATATCCATTCACCTTTGGTCTCTGCTCCTACAATTTCAAATTGTTCGGTTGAATTTCCATGTTGCAGTTCTTGTAAAATTCGGTTTCTGTCGCCAATTTCGGTGTGTTCCCATGTGAAAAATCGTTTCTGTGGATTCACAAATTGTACTGAAAATTCGGCATCGGGCACGCTCCAACTCAAAATTAATCGCCCGTTATAGGTTACATTGTTCCTGTACTTAGGGTCCACTTTATCAATGTTCAACTTTGATCTATGGTTATTGACCATATTTCGTATTTCCGTACCCACTACTTTTTCCATTGAACTAAAGTTCAATTGGAGATTTGCACTTCCAGTAACCATTGCATTGAACATATTCAAAGCTTCTTGAAAATTTCCAGCATTTTTTTGGGCCAAGGCCACATCAAAATAGGATTGGGTTTTGTTCGGAAACAATTCCAACAGCTTATCAGCCGCAACTACACCCATTTTATGATTTTCTTGTTCAGTACATTGTAGAAACAGAGCACGCAATGCATCGTAAGATGGGTTTTCTATTTCCAGTATATTGGATAAAATTCGCTCCGCCAACTCTGGGCTCGATGCAAGAAAAAAGTTGGACACATCCAAAAAATATTCTGGAACGTTCCGATATGCTTCCCTTTGATTCAAATAAATATCATACGCTTCCCTGACGTTTTTTCCTTTTTTAAGCTCTTTTAAGTAAGGTGTGACCAACGTTTTGTTGTTCACCTTAATTTTATCCTCATAAATGTTATCCCGTAAACGGGCCATATCAGGCTTTTCACTAGTTTCTTTGGCGTAGTTTGCCGTTTTGGAAGTAATCAGAAGCACTCCATTAACCCCAAGGCTACCGTATTTGTTTGTTGCTGCCAATCCTTTTAAAACGGTAATGTCAGCTATGTTTTCAGGGTTGATGAAATCTGAACTAAAGACCGTGCCACTTGCCGAATCGGACTGGCGTAATGGCACACCATCAATAACAATCAACCCGTATACATTTCCCAACAAGCTCATTCTTGGCCGCATGGTCACCTGGCTCAAATCATCACCTTGTCCAAGATTTACCCCAGAAAATTTACCTTGAATAGCCATGTCCGGAGTGGAGGCTGCATCCGAAATATCATCACTGGAAATGGATTGTACGGCATACCCAACCTTATCTCTATTTTCTTCGCCATAACCTGTTGTGATGGTTTCTACTGGTTCACTTTTTCTTTCACTCACTACTACTTCCTGAAGCTGAATTCCCTGGTCTTCCAATGAAAAATTAAGCGTATTGGTTTCCCCCAACACCTGTTTTTCAATTTTATTCCCGTAAGCAATCACTAATGTGTCCCCTACTCTTCCATCAATGGAAAAACCACCTGTTGCATTGGACCTTACCCTATTACCATCATTGCCTTCTACATAAATTTCAGCACCTTCCAATCCCATTGTTCCGCTATATATAGTTCCGTTGTATTCCGAAAGGTTATCTATAGTGGCATCTGGGTCCCTTTTTTCATTAAAATCCACCAAATTTCCATTATTCACAATGGACAAGAGGTTTAAGCTGGCTTTATCAAAGCTTTTATTACTGTTGATGATATACAGTTCCCCACTGAAATTGGGAGTTCCATTGCTCAGATTTTGCCCACCATCCGTAAAAAGCAGTACATCTCCTGTATCTACATAACTACTCAAGGATGCATAGGAAGTGGCCCCATCGTACTGCAATTCTTCAAGTTTTTGTTTAATGGCAGACCAATCACTTGAAGTCACTTGGTAGGTATCTTTTGAAAGAACCTGATTGCTAAAAGTTATTAGACTCACCTGGGCATTTTGGACGGTTTTAAAGTACGCATCCAAAAAATAGTAATCTTTTTCAGTGTCTCTATTCTTCATGGAAAGGGACACATCCCAACAAATGGAGACATTTTTGGAGTCTTGTGCGTAACCATAGCCCCCTAAAATCAAACAAATGAATACGATTATTTTTTTTAACAAGTTCATTTTTAAATCATTACCACACTACAACTAGATGCTAAACTAAAAATATTGATTGATTTTCAGTTGTATAAAATAGGCTTCAAACAAGAAAAACTCTTTTTCAATATCCCTGTTGTGGTTTCACCCTTGGAATCAACAACAATTCCGTTTGTCGCCCATTGACATACCGAAATCCTTCCTCTCCAAAAAAACCAGCTTCTTCCAACATTATACGGATATCCCGGTTCCATTCCGGAATGTTCACGGTGGCATTGAGCTCTATGGCGTAGACCGTATTGGGATTAAGTGGATAATTATCGCCATCATCTTTTCGAATCCCTCCCTGAGAATCCCACATCCCAATGGTAGTTCCTGCAGAATGGCCGTACATTCCCAAAGGATGGGTATAAATGGCAGGTTGCAAGCCGGCATCCTTGGCATCTTGCAGGGATTGGGCCAAAATATCATTTCCAACCCTTCCCTTAACCATATTCTTGGTCAAGAAATCCTGCACACGATTACCATCATATAGGGCATTGACCAAAAAGGAAGGGGCTTCTGTCTCTTCAGGTTTTAGCACATAAGCCAACTCTTGGCAATCTGTGTTAAGACGGAGATAGGTTATTCCAAAATCGCAATGCAGCAAATCACCCGGCATAATCACCAAATCATCTGGTCTGCCTGAAAAGGAATAGAGATGACTTACCAATTCTTCACTGGTACGCTGAATGTCCACCGTAGGATGAAACCAAGTTTCCAATCCCAAATCGGTCACCTTTTGCCGCATCCACCACTCTACCTCGGTGGTCGTTGTAATGCCCGGGGTGATGACTTTTTCCGAAAAAGCTTCTGCAATAATGTCGTGGGTAATGTCCACCAGTTGGTCATAAATTACCATTTCCCGTTCGGTGCGGGTTTCAATCCAACGTACCGCCAATTGTTCTGCTGATTGCACTTTGGAATGCTGCTTTTTGGGAAGATTGGCCATGAACTCATCGTAATCGGTCTTATCCAAACCATCAGCAATATTGTGATCTTTGGAAAAATTAAGGGCTATTTTATTTGGGTTCCGCTCTTCAATCAATTGCATCAAGCGTTTCCACTGATTGGGTTCTTTTTCCTTATCCCAGGCCGAAACAATGCTCTTACCAATATTGTAACGGGCCACGGCCAATTTATCGATGGTATTTTTTTCCTTGTTCCGATAAAAGAGCAGGATGGTTCTTCTTCGGGCATTCAACCAAGTGGCCGGAAGCATGGTTCGTAGCACAGGGTCTTCATTGTACTCTCTTGAAATGAGCACCCACATATCAATCCCCGTGTCATCCATAAGTTTTGGAAGTAGGACATTGAAGCGTTCTTCAAGGATTTCATCCACTACTCTGGCTCTTTCCACTTCTGGAAGGATTTGTTGGGCTTGGATAGAAAAAACAGTGATTAAGGCAAGAGAAAATAGAAGTTGTTTCATGTAGTTTAGTTTATCCAGTCAAAATACAAAACTTACCGTATTTGCTGTATTATTTTTTTACGTTGGATTTTTCCGGTTTTGGTTTCGATAAAAGGTTTAAATGCATAGACTTCTTTGGGTGCTTCGTACTTGTGTATGCCTTTGATATTTTTAATTCTATCAAGCAAAGTTTCAGAATCAACTTGAGATTCTTCTATGACCAAAACCAATTTTTGACCCAAAGCATCATCGGGAAGTCCGGCAACAAAAAAACGGGAATTAATAATGGTAGACAGTTTTTTTTCGATTTGTTCGGGAATCAATTTAATACCTCCTGAGTTGATGATAGAATCATATCTTCCCAACCATTTAAATTGATTTTCGCTGATCAATTCTACTACATCGTTGGTCACTATTTTGTGATGCGAAATTTTGGGGGCGTCAATGACCAAACAACCTCTTTCATCCGCTGAAATATTGATATTGGGGAGGGTTTCAAAATAGTCAGCATCACCGCCAATCCTTTTTACGGCAATATGGGTAATGGTCTCCGTCATTCCATAGGTCTCAAAAGCATGTATTGACCGCTGATTTAGGGTGCTACGTAAATTTGAATCAACCGGCGCCCCACCAATGATCAGCGTTTTTATCCTATCCAGCTGATTTATGGAACTTTTCACTTGCAAAGGAACCATCGCCACAAAATCGTAGGACTTATTGTGAGTTGGTAATGGAGTAGATGACGGTTCTACATAATCCAAATGCAAACCCAAGACCATGGCTCTGACCAGCATCATTTTTCCTGCAATTCCAGAGCAGGGCAAACACAATAAGGCAGTATTGGTGGGTTTAATATTGAAGTATTCCCCAGTGGCCCATGCCGAATTTACCATGTGTTCTTTCTGCAAGACAATTTTTTTGGGTTTGCCTGTAGATCCCGAAGTGAACACTTCCAATGTTGGATTGTTTGAAGTCCAATCCAAGATAAAATCCCCAATGGAATGCTCAAATGGCTCACCTTCTTTGACTAGGCTGTAGCCAATCTCTTTTAGGTCTTCTAAATCATACGAAGTACCGTTGAGCTTAAAATTGGGATGGATGTTATGCCAAATTGGATTCTCCATTGTTTAGGGCCACAAATTCTTCTTTGGTCATTACTTTTCCAAATAGTCTGTCCTTCCAGTTTTTCCAACCATATTTTTTGGAGAAAAACAGCAGTAAAATGGGAAACACAACAAATACGGGAATCAATGCATCCCATCCCAGTGACGGTTCTGAAATATCCTTATAAATGGAATTGGTTTGAAAGGCGGTCCAATCTGCTGTCACCAATAAGGCTGTAATAAGGTTATTGGCCGCATGAAAACCGAGGGCAAGTTCCAGACCTTCGTCCATTAAAGTTAAAATCCCCAAGAAAAATCCAGTTCCGATGTAGTAGACAAGAATGCCAAATCCCAGTTTTTCCACTTCAGGGTTGGCAATGTGCATCAATCCGAACAGGGTTGAAGTAACTACCAAGGGGACCCATCTATTTTTTGCCAAAATACCCAGTCCTTGCATCATATGCCCCCTGAACAAATATTCTTCAAAACTGGTCTGCATGGGAATCAAGATAATTCCAATGATGGCCAAGGCGATAAATTTGGGGAAATCAAAATTCAACACATAACTATCTGGAGAGAAATAAATATCGATTCCAACAAGAACAACGGTAACAATGGTCCATAGTCCAAATGAGAAAAAAATGCGTTTCCAATCAATTTTTTTTCGCGAAGTGGTCAATGAGGTGATGGATTGTTTGTGTACCAAATAAGTCCATCCCAGCACCACAAACAACCCAACTGCCAACGGAAACAAAAGGATGATCAAAACCAAATTGGAGCCAAACTGTGCTATTATCTGTTGCATGGTGTCCTCTACACTGACCGGAGAATTCACCGTGGCAATGTAGTTTACCACCATAAATGCGATAAACGCTGTTGGTATTATAAAATATTTCCACAAGCCAATATCGCCTTTATACCCTTGTTCTATATACATAAATCCTGAATTAAATTAGGTTTCCATTGTTTTGTTGTGCTATAATACAATTTCCCTTTTGAAACCTCCAGTGGGCTTTCAAAATTGTTGGTGTATAGACTTCCTGTGCCCAAACCTTGTGGCATGGTATTTCCCAAGGTATAGGCCCACTGGGCGATGGCATTAAGGCCTATATTACTTTCCAAGGCACTGGTTATCCACCAACCTATTTTATATTTTTCAGCCAACTGAATCCATTCTCGACAGCCTCCAAATCCACCCACCAAACTTGGTTTTAAAATAATATATTGTGGCTGTATGGTTTGTAGCAGTTGTTTCTTTTCTGTTACAGAAAAAACGCCTATCAATTCTTCATCCAATGCAATGGGCAAGGGTGTATTTTTGCATAGCGCTGCCATACTTTCCCACTGGTTTGGTTTGATGGGCTGTTCTATGGAATGTAGTTTAAACTCTGATAATTGTTGCAACTTTTCTAGGGCATCTGCGGCTGAAAAAGCTCCATTGGCATCTACCCGAAGTTCAATTTCTTCTGGTGTAAAGTTATCTCGGATGACTTTTAATATGGAAAGTTCAGTGGCGAAATCAATGGCACCAATCTTCATTTTGATGCATTGAAAACCATCCTTTAATTTTTGTTCCAACTGGGACAACATGAAGGATTCATCTCCCATCCAAATAAGTCCGTTTATGGAAATGGGAAATCCTTTTTGGGTAAAATCTGAAGGGAACAATTCAAATGGATTTTGGGATTCTAGGGATAAAAATGCTTGCTCCAGCCCAAATTGAATGGAGGGAAACTCAGTTAGTGCTGCTAGTAATTTCTCTTGCCCCAGATGCATGTTTTTGCATACCCACTGAAGCATTTCTTCGTAATGGGGTACATCATCCACACTCAATCCCCTTAAAATGCCACACTCCCCTATTCCGCAACGATCATCAGCGTGGAGCAATAGAAACCAGGTTTCCTTTTGGGTCAAAACCCCACGTGAGGTACCACTGGGCCTCTTAAAATTTAGGATATACTTTTTATAGGTAGCTTTCATCCAATGGTTTCAAATGTAACCATATTTAGGATGTTTTGAATAAAAAAGGGTCAGCTAAAATTGAACCAAAAACGAACGCCCTCACCTTCTTTGTCAATGTTCAACTTGGACTGCAATTGATTTACAAGTCGGTTCATCAACCTAATTCCCATGGAAGAATGGGTGCGCTCTTCTGTATCTTCAGGAAGGCCCACTCCGTTATCGGTGTATTCAAAATAGCCTTGATCGCCATTTTTACGAAGGTGGATATAGATTTTCCCATTTTCGTCATTTTCGGGAAAGGCATATTTGAAAGAGTTGGAGACCAATTCGTTCAAAATCAACCCAAAAGGAATAGCCCTATCAATGTCCAATTCTGTGCCTTCGGCATCTATGGTAATGCTGATGTTGTGCCCTCCTTTTTTGTATACAGACTGTACGCTGTTGATGAGACTCTCAATGTAACCCTGCATTTCAATGACGGATAAATCATCATTTTGATACAATTTTTGATGTATCAATGCCATGGCCTTTACCCTACTCTTTCCTTCTTCCAATGCCTCAATGGCCGCCTTACTTCGTGTATTTTTGGTTTGTAGGCTCAACAGACTTGAAACCATCTGCAAGTTGTTCTTTACCCGGTGATGAATCTCTTTGAGCAAGGAATCCTTTTCAACAAGGGCATTCTCAATGATGTGCTTTTGGTCGGCGATCAATCGTTGGTTCTTAATACTTTTTAAGTAGGCATAGACCAAACCTGCAAAACCGAGAAGAGTGAAAATCAACGAGACAAATACCAGATTCATTCGCTCGTCTTTGGCCTTCATTTCACTACGGGCCAATTCATTGATGCGTTTTTGCTCCTCAATTAAACGTTGTGAGTTTTCCAAATCTTCATTGGCCACAATGGTGACCAATTGTTGTTTTATGATAGAGGATTGTTTTTGCGCCATGGAATCTTTGATACGTTCATTGCGCTTGTAGTACATGGCAGCGTTTTTATAGTTCTCCACCCTATCATAGTATGCCGCCAACAGACTATTTCGCTTAATTAGCTGAAGGACTCCGATATTATCAAACTCAATATCCAGATTTCGTTTGGCCGCTACAAAACGATCTAGTTGTAAGTTTGCATCGGCCAAATAGAGCGTGTTTTCAACCATCTCACTTTTATGGCTGTTCTTGGACGAGGTGTCCAAAACTTCGATACTGTTTTCAAGCAGTGGAATGGCCTCTTCATATTCCCCCAACATCACTTGGCACTTTCCAATATTCCCTTCTATTTCGGCTTTCAGTAAATCACTTTCAAAAAGTTCATCTTCACTTTTTTGGATGGAAATGTCGTTAAGGTACACATCCAAATAGGCCTTGGCCTTTTTTAGCTCACTCAAAGCAGTGGGAGCGGAATTGTCCAATCGCAGATAATTGCCCACTTTGCTGTGGTATTTGGCCAGACCATACGAATCATTGTCCGCAATGGTAGGTTTTACCTCCATGATGTATTGGTTCCTCGCCTTTCTGTAGAGCCCAAGATTACTGTAAATATCATAGAAAGCAATATTCTCGGTGATACCCATTTCCTTTTTTTGCTTTCTGATTTCTATCTGCTTATCGAATAGTTGAAGATTGGCATAATTGTCGTCCAAAACATCCAACACAGCTTTTTGTGAGTCTGTATCCAAGGAGTCTTTGGCTGCATAAAGGTCTTTGGCCAACGTGGTACTCTTATCGTACTCGCCCAGATCATTATAAATCTGCGCCTGCATTACTTGGTATAAGCGAAGCGCCATGGTATCACTGGTCTTTTCTGCATTGGAAAGATATATTTTGATGGTATCCAACCAGTCGTAGGCCGAGTTCTCGTTGTAGCGGTCAATGGAATTGAAAAAGACATTGAACCGTTCTTTTGGAAGATCGGTATCCTGAAATTCCTTTAGAACACTCTGCTCCTCATCCGCTAAAGACTGTGCAGAACCGTTGTAAAGAAAAACAAAACAAAGTAAAATGAATAAAATTCTGACGTAACGTTCCATTAATTTACTATATACAGTATCCCAAAAAATCCTGGGACAGTATTGTTTGTGCCCTTTATTTGTCTTCCCCCGTAAGATGATTTCTGCGCTGGTTGTATTTTATCGATTCAACCTTTGGAATCAACGTATGGGGTATATAAAGAACGTTAGTTTGGCGCCAAAATTAAATGCAAAGGGGCAGACTTGTTCAGTATTGTTGTGAAACTGCCAATTTCTGTTGTGAAAAGTGTTCTGGGGTATGCGAAACGACCTTTTGCCGATGTTTTATGCATTTCATGGATTTTAGCAACTTCATAAAACCAAAAAAGGCCCTGCTTTTAAACAAGACCCTTTTACGAGAACACTATATGAAAATGAAAAAATTACTTTCTGATTAATTACACTGCTAAAGTAGCCCAGGAGTTCCCCTGATGAAAAACATTGTTGTGAACCCTTAAAAAGTTGTGGTCAGTTCATCAGAAAAGTTTGTGGCACAAAAAAAGCGCCCTAAAAAGGCGCCTTTGATATTCTTTAACTTCTTTATAAATCAACTGTTCATTGAGGAAAGGATAAATTCTTTAAAATCCTTGGAGATAGGAATTAAATTATTGTTGATCATAATGTCTTTTGAGTTGATGGCATCAATGTGGTCTACATTTACAATGTACGATTTGTGTGCCCGATAGAATTTATTCTTGGGCAGTTTTTCCAAATAATCCTTAAGTGGTGAACGTACCAAAAACTTTTTGTCCGCGGTGTTCACCTCCAAATACACATTGTCCGCCTTGATGAACTGGATGTCCGTAAATTGAATTCGGTAATACAGATGCTGTTTTTTTACGAAGATGGAATCCTTCAGCACAGAATTGGAGGTGAAGCTTTCGCCTTCTTCTGCATCGGCATCCTTAATCTCACCTTTCTTATTGTAGTTGAAATTGGAAAGTGCAATTTCAATGGAGGTATATAAATCCTGCTGCTCAAATGGCTTTACCAAATATCCATCAGGTTTTACGGTCTTGGCATTTTCAACCGTTGCCCTATCCGAGTTGGAAGTCACAAAAATGAAAGGAATATTGTATGATTCCCTAATGTGTTTTCCAAGATCGATCCCCGTTTTATCGGAAGCCAAAATAATATCGATCAAGACCAAGTCCACATGATTGTTCTTCAATACCTCCACAGCCTGCTCATAGACAATCACGTTGTCCACAATCTCATAGCCAATCTCTTCCAACATGGACTGCATATCATCTGCAATGATAACATTGTCCTCAACAATTAAAATTTTAATGGGATGTTCCAAGTTCCTTAAAGTTTATTTGGTTGTATCTCAAAATTACAAAAAATTATTGATAGCAATATAGAACAATATCGCCAGTGCAAAGGTGCTGAGGGCCAATTTTTTAAGTTCACCATCAAGTTCACCGGGTTCTTGGGTTTTTACCACGGTACCCAAATGAATTAAAATAGGTAAAAATGCCAACATAAAATACGAGTCAAACAAGGCGATGTTTTCTATCCAGATATATGCGATAAAACAGAGCAACGCAATGAAAATCAGCATAAAATGATAGCGTTTTCCGTTTGCAAATCCCATTTTTACCACCAAAGTGTTCTTTCCAGATTTTTTGTCCGATACCACATCCCGGAGATTATTCAGGTTGAGGACGCCTACGCATAACAGTCCAATGACCACGGCAGGTAGCAGTGAGGCCCAATCCAAAGTTTTGGTATACAAAAACATGCTGCCCAATACGCCCAAAAGCCCGAAGAAAAGAAAAACAAACACATCTCCCAATCCCATATATCCATACGCATTGGAACCAATAGTGTATTTAAGTGCCGCCCAAATGCTAAGCGTTCCCAAAAGAAAAAAGAGAAGGGCATAAATCAAATCTGATGCACCAAAGGATAAATAGATGAGAGCCAAGGCAAGTAACATGGTAATTGCAATGGAAATGATAATTCCTTTTTTTAGAACAGGTCGCGATAATAATCCACTTTGAAGTGCTCTTTTGGGGCCAATCCTGTCTGCATTATCAGTTCCTTTTACCCCATCACCGTAGTCATTGGCAAAATTGGAAGTAACCTGAAAACCAATAGTGGTCAACAACGCCAACACAAAAATGCCCAGCTCAAAAAAACCTTGTTTTTGGGCCATGGCCGTACCTACAATAATTCCTGATAGGGAAAGAGGAAGGGTTCGCAGTCTTGCGGCCTGTATCCAGACCTTAAAATTTCCCAAGATTAATAAGGGTCTTCTATTTGAATTCGTTTTCCGTCTTGGTAAGAAGCCACAAAAGCATCTTTAAAGCCCATTTGCACCAATTGTTTTCTAAACAATTGTGCTTCATCCAAGGTTTCAAAATTACCAAGGGAATAGGCATAGAACGGATTGGTTTTAACAAAAAGGGTGTTCGTCAATGCTTCTGAGGCCAATGTGACATTATTGTCCACAAATGATTTTACCTGGACGGAATATATTTTTTCCTTGTCCAAAAAGGCTTTGGCCAAATAGAACTCCCGTACCAAACTGAGTTCTTCATTTTGAGCTTTCAGATTATCTATACGGGTTTTAACCGCATCCAAGCTATCTATGGAAACCAGAAGATGATTGTTCTGGTTTTCAAATGAATTTTTACTGCTCAATCCCGCAGTAAATGATGTTATGGCCAAAACACCTATGACAAACAAACCGGTAATGCCCAACAGGATATTGCGCTGTAGTTTTATTTTCCGAAGGTCTTTGTTCTTATATTTAATTTGGTCCAGAAGTCTTTCATTAATAATCTGGGCTTTATCTATATCCTTGTGAAGGTCCAACAAGTCACTTTCTTCAATAAAAGGCATATGTCAAGTGGTATAAATTGTTACAGCCTGCTAAAAGCATAACTGCCAATAAGTTAAACTGGTTTATACAAATGTAAAATTTTTACGTAAAGAAAAAAACTTAGTGGTATGAAATTACTATAGTGTCTTCCTATTGGCCATGCCGCAATTCTTGGTGGCTCACACCAAATAAATCCCATCATCCTTAATGTTTATTTTCCGTTGCCGATACAAAATACCCACCCCTTTTTTAAAGGCTTTTTTACTCAAGTGGAGTTCTCCTTGAATGTCTTCTGGGGATGATTTGTCATGCAGCGGTAAAAAACCATTGTTTTGCTGCAATGCATCATAAATTATCTTGGCCGTAGGCTCTAACATTTTGGCTCCAATGGGTTGAAGGGAAATATCAATTTTTTTATCCTCCCGCACATTTTTAATGTATCCTTTAAGTCGACTTCCCATTGAAACGGGTTTGAACAAATCACTGTCAAAAATGAGACCTTTGTGTTTTTGGTCCACAATTACCTCCCAGCCCAAAGGTGTTTTTCGGTTTACCAGCACATCCACTTCATCATTTACTTCGTAGGCTACATCTTCATTGGATAAAAACTTATTTATTCGGCTAGAACCCACCAGTCGGAAGGTCTCCTCATCCAGATAACAGTGTACCATATACTTCATGCCCTCTTCCATGCGTTGGGCCTGTTCCCTGAAGGGCACCAAAAGATGCTTTTCCAAACCCCATTCCATAAAGGCCCCAAAATCAGCGACTTCAGCTACTTTGAGATATGCAAAACCGTTTCGTATAATGTGTGGTTTCAATGTGGTGGCTATGGGCCGCTCATTATTATCGAGATAACAAAATACCTCCATGTCTCCATCAATTTGGAAATCTTCTGGAACATACTTGTTGGGCAGTAGCACTTCTGTGCCTTCCTCATCTCCCAGAAAAAGGCCGATGCTTGTACTTCTCAGTACTTTTAAGATGTTATAGTCTCCCAATTTTATCATAGTGCAAAGGTAGATTGAAAATGCGGGTATAAAAAAAGCCGCCCAAAAGGACAGCCCTGTGTGATGGGGAAATCATATTAATTATAAACAGATTCTTTCCCGAAGTACTTGGTCAGCATATAATAGATCACCGCGCGGTACTTGTTCTTATCGGAACGCCCATAGCCATCAATAACGCTGTTAATGGCTTCCATTAGCGCAGGATTGTCTGCCAGCCCCAATTTTTTGACCAAGAAATTATTCTTTACGGTTTCCAATTCCTTTTCATCTGATCCAGAAACCCGGGAAGCATCCAAATTGTAGATGGCGGGACCCAGTCCAATAGCCACTTTGGTCAGCAAGTCCATATCGGGTGCTTGTCCAAATTTGCTTTTGATGTCTTCGGCGTACTTGGTGATCAATTCGTCTCTTTTGCTCATGTTTGATTGGTGTTGTTTAATGATTTATCGGTATTGTATATATTACTGCCAAATGTTTTATACATCCAATATTTGTGAAATCAATGTTTTATATTCCTGGATATTTGCTTTATACTTTTTCTGTATTCTAATCCATAATACAAGGCCAACAGCTAAGATTACAGCTCCAATTAAATACATAGAAGCATTGTTGTTTTTACCAGAGACTACTGCAATTAATAAAGATAACCCCAATAGTATATCAGCCAATATTACCGATACCCACAAAAAATGCTGATTAAAAGAGATTTCTACATCAGACTCATTTTCAGTTTGTGTTTTTAATAATTTTCCATTGACAACAATACTGTTCAAATAAAATAAGTACCAAGGATACAGAATCCTTTTTCTAATTTTAAATGTAACTGTATCATTTTTATCATGATCCAAATTAAAAACCAGCCCTTTAATTGTATCGAGTTCGGATGCTATTTTTTCACCAAGTTCTTTTGGATTATTCTTTATTTTAAAATTCCACTTTTTCATAAAATTGGCTTCAAGGTATGGTAATTTAACTTGCTTCTAAGATATGAAATCGAAGTACCCAAGCAAAATTTTATTGTTCTCCAAGCGGGGCGTGTTAATTTCTAAAATTTTGGGCTTGAGTGATGTAGCATAGAAGCCTGCCAACCCCTGAGAAAGCTCTTCTTCATTTTCAGCCTTGTAATACTCAAAACCATACATCTGCGCCAGATGTCCCGCTGTTAAATTGTGATGGGTCTCAAAAAAAGTGGAAAATTCATCCGTGTCCTCTTTGCCCGGAAGGATTCTAAAAATGCCCCCTCCAGAATTGTTGATGAGAATTATCCTGAAATCTGGTCGAATATGGGCATTCCACAGACCGTTGCTGTCATAAAAGAAGCTCAGATCACCAGTGAGCAACAATGTTGGCTCTTCGATATGGATTGAAGCACCTACTGCCGTGGATGTACTGCCATCAATGCCACTAGTTCCTCTGTTACAGAACACTTTCAAAGATACATCCATGGGGAACAATTGCGCATAGCGTACCGTGGAACTGTTGGCCAAATGCACCTGATACCCTTTGGGTATGTGCCGCATCACCTGATCAAATACGGTGAAGTCTGAAAATGGGATTTGCCCCAGATAAGCTTCCCTCCTCGCCTCATATTGCTGCTTTACCCCTTGCCATTTTATTTTGTAAGCACTCTTTTGGGTTGATGAAGGCATAACCGCTCTAAAAAAATCATTAGGGTTCGCCTTCACATGTTTGGAAAGACAAAAAAAGGTATCATACGCTTTTTTGGGGTCGATATGCCAATGTTCCTTGGGTTGATACTTCCGCAGAAACGCTTTGATTTTTTTTGAAACAATCAATCCACCAAAGGTGATCAAGATTTCGGGTTGCAGCGCTTGGAACAACGCTTCCCTATTCTTGGATTTTTCAATGGGTGCAATAATGCTATCAATGCTTGGGAAAAATTCAGGATGGTGCATGTTGCTAGTTGTCTCCGTAAATACCAACGTATTTCCATCATTAGCGAGGACATCCAACACTGCTTTATCCAAAGCGTTAGGCTGATTTACGCCCACCAAGATCATTTTTCGACCACTATTCTTCCAAATAGACGCATATTCTGCCCAGTCCTCCTGACTGGGGTTAAGAGAAACATCTGTCTTCTTTTCAGAAATTTGAAGAATTGGCTTTTCTACAACACCGTATAAAGGTTCTTCAAACGGAATATTGATGTGAACGGGTGTACTTTTCCATCTCGCAATTTGCAAGGCATTTACCAGCTCCCTTTCGTTGTATTCCTGAATCTCTTCTTGGGTTTCCGTCAGAAGCGTTTTCCCCCATTTTGTTACCGTCTCCGCTGCATGGGAAACATCCTGTTTTAAATTGGCCGAATACCCAATATGCTTTTCCAGTACATTTTCCTGTCGAATGGTTTGCCCATCACCAATATCAATTCGGTAACTGGGCCTATCCGCAGAAACCACAATCAAGGGAATATCACTATAAAATGCTTCGGCCACAGCCGGATAATAATTTAAAAGCGCACTCCCTGAAGTACAAACCACTGCAACGGGTTCTTGCAACTGCTGGGCCATTCCCATGGCAAAAAATGCTGCACATCGCTCATCAACAATGCTGTAACAGGAAAAAAATGAATTCTTGGTGAAACTAATGGTCAGGGGGGCGTTCCGGGAACCCGGGGAAATCACTATATGTTTTACACCTCTGGACTTAAAGTACAGGACCAATGTCTGTGCCGAGGGAATATCTGAGTACATCATGGACCACAAAAATACATCTGAAAAGCGTATTCCCCTAAATTAAGAAGCACCAAATTACAGGATGCTGAGCATGGTCTTGCTTTTGTTTTGGGTCTCAACCCATTCACTCTCAGGTTGGGATGCCGAAGTGATTCCGCCACCAACAAATATGGTGGCTCTATTTCCCTGCAATTCCATACATCTTAGGTTGACGAAAAGTGAGGTGTCCCCTGTTTCCTTTAAATTCAATTCACCCATAAAACCGGTGTAAAAACTTCGGTTGTAATTTTCATGCCCCAAGATGAAGGATTTGGCTGCTTGGGTTGGAATGCCGCAGACAGCTGGGGTGGGATGCAAGGCTGTAATAACTTTTTTTATTCCATTTCCGCTCGATAGGATTCCCGTTACTTCCGACCGTAGGTGCCATAGATTTCCAGCTCTGATGGATTCCGCTTTTCCGATATGAAGTTCCTCTACGGCAGGCCCCAATCGTTCTTGGATATAGTCTGAAACCATCCGCTGTTCATCAATTTCCTTTGTGCCCCATTTTGGATTTTCATCGCCTGTAAACGGTAAGGTGGCCGCCAATGACATGGTTCGTAATTGTCTGTCTTTGACTTCTACCAAGGTTTCTGGGGTAGCCCCACACCAAGTCCCAACTTTAGGATGATGGAAGAGATAGCAAAAGGCGTTGGGATAATTACCCAACAGATTATGAAGGATTTGAATGGGTTTTGAAGTGGTTTCCACCTCCAATTTTCTGGACAAAACTACTTTTTTAAGGTGGCCTTTTTTTATTTCAGAAATGCCCTTGTTTACCAAATTTATGTGGGCCTCTTTTCCACTATCCAACAATTCAACAGCGTTGCTTTTGGCATTGGTTTTAATGCTAATTGATGCTGAAAGCACTTCATCAGGTTGAATTAAAATGGCATTATCCGCCACATTGAACGGTGCAAAAACAAAACCGCTCACTTCAAAATCAATGGTTGTATGAAGCGTATCATCCGCTTGAAAAACTGCGGTCAACTCCTCCAGCTTTGGCTTTCTGTATACGGCAAAGGGCAAGCCTTTTTCAAGGCAGGCATCAATTTTTTGAAGAATGGCTTGAAAATCCTTATTTTCTGGGTAGGGCAATGGTGGTCAGTTTACAATTGGAAATCAGTTTTCCGTCCTCATCGGTGATTTTTATCTCCCAAAGCTGGGTGGTTCGGCCTTTGTGCAAGATAGAGGCCCTTGCATATACATACCCTTCTTTGATAGACTTGACATGGTTCGCTGAAATCTCGATTCCCCGAACAAAAAACTCCTTTGCATTCAAAAAAATATAGGAAGCGGCACTGCCCACACTTTCGGCTAAGGCCACCGAAGCTCCCCCATGCAACACGCCATCGGGTTGGTGCACCTTGGGGGTAACCGGCATACGGGCCAGTAAAAAATTTTCCCCGACATCAATATAGGTAATGTCCAAGGTTTCCATCAATGTCCCTTTGCATATTTCGTTGCAAACGGATAGAATCTTCTCTTTATGGGCTTCCATCCTTCTATTTTTTGTAAAATTACACAAAGCTAAAGCAATCGAACAACCTAGAAACGACTTTATGGCCCCAAGCGAAAAGACGGTAATCTATACCACCCAAAATACATATCTGACCCAAAACCCTATCACCCAGAAAACCAAGAATGTATGGTTGGTGTTTCACGGCATTGGTTATTTGAGCCGCTATTTTGTAAAATATTTTGAAGGACTCAACCCTGATGAGAACCACATTATTGTCCCCCAAGCGCCCTCAAAATACTATTTAAAAAATGAATACAAATATGTTGGGGCCAGTTGGTTGACCAAAGAAAATACGCCCATGGAAATTAATAATGTGCTCAACTACGTTGACGCCGTCTTTGACGCTGAGGAAATTCCTTCAGATGTAAACCTGATTCTTTTTGGATTTTCCCAAGGGGTTTCTATCGCGACCCGATGGTTGGTGCATAAAAAAATTCAACCGAAAGCTCTAATTCTTTACGCTGGTGGGATTCCCAATGAACTAAAAAAAGAGGATTTCGGTTTTTTGGATTTTGATACCACATCTGTGGAGATTATATATGGTAATGCGGATGCATTTTTGACCCCAGAGCGGTTAAAGACCGAAAAAGTAAAGATTGATGCACTTTTCCAAGGCAAAGCGGAAGTCACAACTTTTAAAGGCGGACATGAGGTGAAGCCTGAACTAATTGCAGGGTTAATTTAACCCTCATTAGTTTCTACCTTTTCTTCCTCTTCCGGATAATATTTGATCACGCGGGTAGTGTAGGTATTCCCAGGCGTGATAATTTTCTTGACCCAGTTTTTTTCTTCATTGTTATCAAACTGAAAAATGTAGTTTTCAACAGACTCCGTATTTACCGTTTTGGTAACGACTTTATCCAGCACCCCATTGGCATAGTGATAGAACAACTTTTTTTGGGAAACGAACTCTTTCTCGTCAATATCATATTGAAAAAATTCGCGCGTCACTATTTTCTTCTTTGCGTTGAAAACTTCTTCCTTGGCCCTGTTGGGTTCCCCATCAATATATTCCTTGGTTAAAATGACCTCTTGTACCCCAGAAGTTCCCTTGCGTTCCGAAGTCCGAATGGCCTTTTCAAGAATACCGTTGGTAAAAATACTGGTGGTAAGCTCATTTTTGTAAGGTGTATATTCAAAAGTGGTTTCGTCCACGCCTTCCGAATTGGATGTGATGATTTTGCTCAACCTTCCTTCTTCATCATACAAATATTCCTGCTGCTCCAAAAATTCCTTGTCGTAGGAAATGATTTTTTCCAACACTTTTCGTTGGGGTACCGTATCAATCTCATAAAAGTTGGCCATGGAGGTCGATGCGTCCAACACATTGTTCTTATAACTCTCCATTCGTCTTTCCACAAGCTCACCATTGTTGTATTTATAGTAGGTAATATCTTGATCGGTATCATTGTACTGGGTCACCGTTTTGGTCAAAATACCTTCTTTATTAAACTCAAACGACTCCCTACCATAGTCTGTAATGACCAAACAAGATTTTACCTTGCCATTAAGGTCAAAATCCTGCACGGTGAAAATCTGGATTTCTTGGGAGCGAAGGCCAGGACCCATAAAAAAACAAGACAAGAAAAGTATGGTGTAGTGTTTTATCATGTTGTAAAATTACTTCGAATTCAGGCAACTAAAAAATTTACTGCATACACTATGCCGAAATTAACCTAAAGAAAACAAGGTGATTAAAACTTACGGTCTGGACTGAACGGAGATAAATCCATGGACGTTTTTTTGCCAGAGATCAGTTCGGTGATCATTTTTCCCGTGGCCGGGCCTAAACTCCAGCCCATCATGGCATGACCGGTGGCAATGGTCAAATTTTTATGGCCCTTGGGTCTTCCAATATAAGGCAGGCCATCTGGGGACACAGGACGCAACCCACATTGAGCACTATTTTTATCCTCTTCCGAGATCTTGAGGCCTTTATAATAGTGTTCCGCTCCTTTGGCTATAGCTTCCACCCTTTCTTTACGGATAATGTTGTTGATTCCTGAAAATTCCATAGTGCCAGCAAAACGGGTAAACCCTTGCATGGGTGTAACGGCCATTTTGGCTTCCATCAAAATAGCCGGCATGGATATTTTGGTGGGCGATTCAACATTGATTCGGTAGCCTTTTCCCGCTTGTAACGGCAAATCAATATTGATTTTTTTTGAAAGTTTTGATGTCCATGATCCAGCGGCAAAAACAACTTCATCTGCTTGATAGCTGGCTTTGTTGGTACGTATTTCGGATGCAACGCCATCTTTTACATCAATATCCAAGACTTCTTCTCCCTTATGGATGCTCACGCCATTTTTGGCAAGATGTTCCAAAAGCTTCTTCATAATCTGTGGAGGAGTGGTATGCCGGTCACATTGGTAATGAATGGCGCCTAGTGCATTCAATTCAATGTTAGGTTCCATTTTTTTTAGTCCATCCACTTCTAAATGACTGGCTTCCAATCCCATTTCTTGGGCTCTTTTCATCACCTCCAACTCATGGTCTCTGGCCTGTTCGGTTTGATAGAGCATCAACAAGCCTTTGTCATCCAAATGAAAATCCCCTAAATCACCAGAAGCTTTCATGTCTTCATATAGCTTCCTGCTGATCAGATTAATGTCCTTAATAATGGGCATGGCCCGCTCCACTTTGGTTTTTGTCGAGGATTTTTTAAAATACCAGGCCCATTTTATAAAGTCAATATCCAGTCTGGGCTTCATGTAAAACGGACTAGAGGAATTGAACATGTATTTGATGCCTTTTGAAATCATTCCGGGAGATGCCAAAGGAACAATATGGCTAGGGGTTAAATATCCTGCATTCACAAAGGACGCTCCCGAGGAAATATCGGACTTGTCCAAAACCGTTACCTGATGCCCCTCTTTCTGTAAAAAATATGCAGTTGAGAGTCCAACAATTCCCCCACCAATAACAATCACATTTTTATTTTTGCCCATACCCTATCGCTCCTAATTAATCTAGGTGTTTTTTTGGCAAATTTATGATCTAAATAATTTCTACGGGTAGAAGTTTGCCCAAATTTTTAATGATTATGGGAGTCCCAACTATAGATGGATTTAAACCTTTACCTTGGCATGGACCAAACCTTCAATATTGGGTCTTGTTCGCATGCCTTCTTCGATAATGGCCTTTACCCGTTCCCTTTCTTTGCCCTGCAAGGGCATTCTTGGCAAACGAACGTATTCTGTTCCGATTCCGGTTGCTACTTCGGCCAATTTTATATTCTGGACCAATTGTGGACTGATATCCAATTCCAATAAGGGCATAAACCACCTGTAAATGGCCTTGGCCTCATTGATCTTTCCGGCTTTTATCAATTCATAAACAGCAACGGTTTCCCTAGGGAAAGCACATACCAGACCGGCCACCCATCCATCAGCGCCCATTAACATGCTTTCCATGGCCAAGGTGTCCACCCCACACAAAATTTTCAATCGGTCACCAAATCGGTTTCGCATTCGGGTAACATTGGTAATATCCCTAGCAGAATCTTTTACCGCCTGAATATTATCATGAACCAACAATTCCTCGAACATATCCAGTGTCACTTCTATTTTGTAATCCACCGGATTATTATAGATCATCATGGGCAGTGAGGTGCTTTGGGCCACCGCTTTAAAGTATGCTACTGTTTCATAATCGGTTGACTTATATCGCATAGGAGGCAGGATCATAATTCCCTTTGCGCCATATTTTTCGGCCAGTTCTGCGGCCAAAATGGCATCCTTTGTCGTCTGTTCGGCAATATTGATCACCACAGGGACCTCTCCTTTTACAATATCAACGGTATGCTGAACCAAAATTCGCTTTTCATCTTGGGTAAGTGTGCTTGCTTCTCCAAGGGTTCCTCCCAAAATTATGGCATGTACACCCGCATCTACTTGGGCATTGATGTTCTTGGCGAACATGTTCAAATCTAGCGTGTCGTCTTCGGTGAATTTTGTTGTTACTGCTGGCATTACCCCAGCCCAATTCATTTTCATCAAAAAAGTTTATAAATATGTGTTCAATATACACAAAGACGTAAGAAGTTAATCAGATTTTTTATTAATCTTTTGATTACTTTTGGGGGATTTTGAAAAAATATTCCATTATGAACAAGTTTGCCCTGTTTGCTTTGGGTTTCTTACTTTCCTGTAATTCTTCTCAAAAAACCGTATCGGAAACCTCAAAACCAATATCAGAAGCAGACCCGGTCAGCTATGCTCAAACCATTACCCAAGAAGAATTAAAAGAGCATTTGTTCACGTATGCATCAGATGAATTTGAAGGCCGTGAGACAGGGGAGCCTGGTCAAAAAAAGGCCGTGGAATATTTAAAGGAGCAATATGAGGCCTTAGGGGTTCCAGCTGCAAAACAAGATGGCAATTATTTTCAGAAAGTCCCTTTGGAAGTAGCTAAAGTTCCCGTGGGGAATATTAATATCAACAACACAACTTTTGAGATTGGTGAAGATGTACTGGCATTTACCCAGGCACAGGGCAATTTTAACCAAGTGGTTTATGTTGGTTATGGCATAGAAGAAGATACTTATTCGGATTATGCTGGGATTGATGCAAACGGAAAAGTAGTGCTCATCAAATCTGGCGAACCCATAAACCCAAATGGCAATTATGTACTTTCAGGAACTACTGAAAAATCGGCGTGGAGCAATATGTCCGAAGCCATGGAAAAAAAAGCCACTCTAGCCATGGAAAAGGGAGCCAAAGGGATTCTGTACTGGGATTCCCAAAATTTTCCTCGATACAAAGGGTATTTTGAGTTTATGAAGGCCAACAATAGTGGAAAAATGGAGTTGGCCGAAAACAGTACCGATAGTTTTATTGTGATTCTTAATGAAACTACGGCAAAAGCGTTCAAAAAGGACATTGAAAATGACCATTCCCCAAAAGCCATTTTGGTGAACCTAAAGCTTAACATAGAAAGTGGTAATGAGAAGATAGACTCGGAGAATGTTGTCGCTTTTATAAAAGGAACTGAAAAACCAAATGAATATCTGGTCATTTCTTCCCATTTGGACCATATTGGAATAAGTGCCAATGGAGACATTAACAATGGTGCTGATGACGATGGCTCGGGTACCGTGGCCATGCTGGAAATTGCGGAGGCTTTTAAAAAAGCTGCCGAAGACGGAGACGGTCCAAAGCGTTCCGTAGTGTTCTTACATGTAACGGGTGAGGAAAAAGGACTTTTGGGTTCAAGATATTACACGGACGTAGATCCCATTTTTCCTCTAACCCAAACCGTAGCCGACCTAAATATTGATATGATTGGACGTATTGATCCCAAACGGAGTGGCGATAGAAACTACGTTTATCTTATTGGTTCTGATAAATTAAGTACGGAGCTACACAACCTTTCAGAGGAAATCAATGCCAAATATGCAAACTTGGAGTTGGACTATACGTACAATGATGAGAATGATCCAAATCGGTTTTATTACCGTAGTGATCACTACAATTTTGCCAAAAACAACATTCCCATCATATTTTATTTTAATGGAACCCATGCAGACTACCACCGCCCGGGAGATACCCCGGATAAAATAAACTATGATCTATTGGAAAATCGCACACGCTTAATTTTTTACACCGCTTGGGAAGTGGCCAATAGACCAGAAAAGATTTTGGTGGATAAAGTTGCGGATTGAAAAACTAAAGAACTATAAAGCAAAAGCCCCAATGTTGAGGGCTTTTTTTATGGAAAAACTATTGGATAGTCATTCCGAACTTGTTTCGGAATCCCTGCATTCATAAGTTCCCACTATGAGAATCTGAAACAAGTTCAGATTGACGCACAAATCACTTCAACTAGTTCTTCAAAAACTATAACTGTGTCCCAAGGTAATGGTGAGTTCGTTTCTGTTCCCTGTTGAAAGTCTCTTGAACAGTTGGATTACATTCAGGTGAAAATTATGCTTTTCCTTGAGAACATAAGATAGATTGGCTCTTAAATTTGCTACACTGACTTTAGATTTAGTAGAGTTGTTTGTATTGTATGAAGCACCAAAATTGGTACTCAATGTATTCTCCAAAAACTTCTTGTTAACATTCATTGTAGGACCCCAGGTAGATGAATTCTCAGTGCCAATCGTATTGAGCGTACCATTCATAGCAGTGGTGATATTCATGTTACGGTTTGGCAAGCCCACGGTGTAGGATATATTACCATTATGAAAGGTTGAAGCGTTACCTATCCGAACCACACCATCCTCGGCATTGGAAACATCAGCTAGAGCATAATTGAGATTTATATTTTGCTGTACGTCTTCTTTTTGAGAAAGAACGTAGTTGATGTTAATGTTTGCATTTTGGGACAACTGTTTAAAGTCCAACGCTTCGCGCTCTTCATCAAGTAAGTTATCATCGTTGATGACCTCAAACTGGTCTACTTTGGCATTGGTAAAAGTGGTGAAGTTTGAATATGAACCTGTTATGGTCAGTGATTCGGAAGCATTATAGGTAGCATTTGTACGTCTTCAAACAAATCTGAACTGGCCCGGTCCAAAGTTAAGTCATAGTTTTAACTTTTGAATTTGGTGCTCTTTCCTTCTTTTGAGCATCGTTCTTTTCTTTATCAATTTACGG
>JAUIBH010000115.1 GCA_030427985.1 Bacteroidia bacterium
ATCCGAATGTCACCATTTATGATAATTGTGTGATTGGCAATAATGTCACCATCCATGCAGGAACTGTTCTAGGAGCTGATGCATTTTATTACAAAAACAGACCCGAAGGTTTTGATAAACTGCTTTCAGGAGGAAGAGTGGTGATTGAGGATAACGTGGACATTGGTGCCGGATGCACCATTGACCGTGGTGTTACGGGCGACACTACCATTAAGGAAGGAGCCAAACTCGACAACCAGATTCAAGTTGGGCACGATACCGTAATCGGTAAAAAATGTTTGATTGCTTCCCATGTGGGAATAGCGGGCTGTGTTGTATTGGAAGATGAAGTCACACTTTGGGGCCAAGTAGGGATTACAAGTGGTGCTACAATCGGAAAAAAAGCGGTGATTTTGGCTCAATCCGGTATTTCAAAATCCCTTCCTGGAGGTAAAACCTATTTCGGGTATCCAGCTGAAGAAGCTCGGGAAAAGCTAAAACAAATCGCATCCATTAAAAAGATTCCCGAAATCCTGGAAAAATTGAAAAAGAATTAAAAAATCAATAGATAAAACCCCTTGCAAAGTTTATTTTTGCACCAAATTAAGTTTAATATATGAGCGTCTTAGTAAACAAAGATTCGAAAATAATTGTACAAGGTTTTACCGGTAGTGAAGGAACATTTCACGCCGAACAAATGATTGAATACGGAACCAACCTTGTTGGCGGAGTTACTCCAGGAAAAGGTGGACAAGAACACTTGGGAAAACCCGTTTTCAACACCGTTGAAGAAGCGGTAAAGGAAGTTGGTGCCGACACCACAATTATTTTTGTGCCACCCGCGTTTGCTGCTGATGCCATTATGGAGGCTGCTGATGCAGGAATCAAGGTCATTATTACCATCACTGAAGGTATTCCTGTGGCTGACATGGTCAAGGCCAATGATTACATCAAAGGAAAAGACTGCACTTTGGTAGGTCCAAACTGCCCAGGTGTCATCACTCCGGAAGAAGCCAAAGTAGGCATCATGCCTGGATTTGTCTTCAAAAAAGGAAATATTGGAATCGTATCAAAATCAGGTACGCTTACCTATGAAGCGGCTGACCAAGTAGTTCGCCAAGGATTGGGTATTACTACTGCCATTGGTATTGGGGGTGACCCTATTATCGGAACCACTACCAAACAAGCCGTTCAATTGTTGATTAATGACCCTGAAACCGAGTGTGTGGTTATGATCGGGGAAATTGGTGGTCAATTGGAAGCCGATGCAGCAAAATGGTACAAAGAAAGTGGTAGTAAAAAGCCAATCGTAGGGTTTATTGCTGGTGAAACTGCCCCTGCCGGGCGTACCATGGGTCACGCTGGAGCCATTGTTGGTGGTAGCGATGATACCGCCCAAGCCAAGAAAAGAATCATGCGCGAATGTGGTATCCACGTAGTGGATTCACCTGCTGAAATTGGCGTAAAAGTGAAAGAAGTGGTTGGATAAGCAACCGTTAAAACTATTCTAAATCCCGTTTTATGCGGGATTTTTTTCGTTAAAAACATAAAACAACAACTATATTTGGTTGATAACCATTCAAACATAGCATCTATGAAACTTTTGGAAGGCAAAAACGTAATCATAACAGGAGCAAGTAGGGGAATTGGTAAAGGAATTGCCGAGGTTTTCGCAAAACACGGCGCCAATGTGGCGTTCACCTATAGCTCCAGCGAAGCACCCGCATTGGAGTTGGAGAAGGAATTGTCTGGCATGGGCGTTACTGCCAAGGCCTATAAAAGCAATGCGGCCAGTTTTGAGGAAGCTGAAAAATTGGTGGCCAAAGTTTTGGAAGATTTTGAAGGAAGAATCGATGTGTTGATTAACAATGCTGGAATTACCAAGGATAATTTGTTGATGCGAATGGGCGAAGAGGATTTTGACAAAGTCATTGAAATCAACCTTAAATCTGTTTTTAATATGACCAAGGCGGTGCAGCGTACCATGTTGAAACAGCGAAAAGGCTCCATCATCAACATGAGCAGTGTTGTGGGTGTAAAAGGGAATGCGGGGCAGACCAACTACGCTGCTTCTAAAGCCGGTATGATTGGCTTTACGAAATCCGTGGCGTTGGAATTGGGATCTCGAAATATTCGTTGCAATGCCATTGCACCAGGTTTCATTGAAACCGAAATGACGGATAAATTGGATGAAAAAACGGTGCAAGGTTGGCGAGATGCTATTCCTTTGAAAAGAGGCGGAAGCCCTGAAGACGTAGCCAATGCGTGCCTGTACTTGGCTTCAGACCTTTCAGATTATGTTACTGGACAAGTGCTTAATGTGGACGGTGGCATGTTAACATAGCAGTGGATGGATTTTAGCACGGTACTCCTTATTATTCTTGCAGCGATTACCGCGCTCACTCTGGTTTTTTACCAATATTTCTATAAAAACCCTCGGAAAGGTTCGCTGAAAATTGTCTTGGCCGCCCTGCGGTTCATTACATTGTTCTGTGGATTTTTGCTGTTGATCAATCCCAAGTTTATCAATCGTGATTATTTTTTGGAAAAAGCCAACCTGATCGTTTTGGTGGACGATTCTTCATCCATGCAAGAAGCACAAGTTGAAACTCCAATTTCACCATTGGTGAACCAGCTTACCGCAAATAATGAGTTAAACGAACGATTTTCCATTCATCAATATGCGTTTGGAACGAATCTGCAAGCAACGGACTCGCTCCAATTCAATAAAAACAATACGGATATTTCCAACGCGCTCTCAACCACCCATGAGGTTTTTGTAAACGGTACCAACGCCGTGGTACTTTTTTCGGACGGCAACCAGACTTTGGGCCGTGATTATGAATACATCAACCATGGGGAAAATTTATCCGTTAACCCGGTTGTGGTAGGGGATACCACGGCTTATGAAGATATTTCTGTGGGATTGGTCAATACCAATACCTATGCTTTTCTTCGGAATCAATTTCCTGTAGAAGCTTCTATTCTGTACCGCGGTAAACGCCCTGTTTCCAAAACAGTTTCTATTTCTTTGAATGGAAATCGTGTGTACCAAGAACGTCTGAATTTTGATGCTACCAAAAACAGCCAAACCCTCAATACGCTTATTGAAGCCAAAAGTGTTGGAGTGAAAACCCTTAAAATTGAGGTGGAAGCCCTCGAAAACGAAAAAAACCAATTCAACAACACCAAGGAAACTGCCATTGAGGTTATTGATGAAAAAACCAATGTGGTTATTGTTTCAGACATTTTGCACCCCGACATAGGAGCATTGAAAAAGTCCATTGAAGCAAATGAGCAACGTACCGTTAGTATTATAAAACCAACTGCAGCTTCAAATCTAGAAGATGCGGACATTCTGATTCTCTATCAACCCACACGGAATTTCAGAGGGGTTTATGATTATGTAGCCAACTCAGGCAAAAGTATTTTCACAATCACCGGCTCCAAAACGGATTGGAACTTTTTGAATCAGACCCAGCAGAGCTTTGCGAAAGAAAACATCAATCAGCCTGAAGATATTTTACCCGTGCTCAACAATGCCTTTGGTATTTTTGGTCTTGGAAATTTTAATGTGGATGATTTTCCTCCGCTAAGAGGAAGTTTGGGTAACATCGACTTATTGAAAAATGGGGAGACACTACTTTATCAACAAATCAAAGGAGTGGATTTAGATCAACCCTTATTTGCTGTATTGGGTGAAGGAAAGCTACGGGAGGCCGCTTTGTTTGGTGAAAATATTTGGAGATGGCGGGCCCAAACGTATCGCAACACCGAAAGCTTCAGCAATTTTGATGAGCTCATGGGCAATCTTATGGTGTATTTGGGCAGTAACGAACAGCGAAGTCGATTGGAATTGGATTTTGAACTGGTCTATGACAATGCCAGTACAGCGCGAATTAGAGCATCTTATTTTGACGAAAGCTATCAGTTTGATTCCAGTGCCAACATTACCATAGCCATTCAAGGCCAGAACAATGACTTTAATCGGGAGTCTCCTATGTTGCTCAAAGGAAACTTCTACGAAGTGGACTTGAGTGACCTTGAGGCAGGAGAATATCAATTTACCGTAACCGCTGAAGGTGAAAATCTGAAACGTTCTGGGGCGTTCAAGATTTTGGATTTCAACCCGGAAAAACAACTTATCTCATCCAATTACAACAAGTTGCAACGGTTAGCTGACAAAACAAATGGAAAACTTTACTTTCCAGATAAATTGAATGAATTGATTGATGACCTATCAACCTCACAACGGTATCTTCCTGTTCAAAAGAGCCGTCAAAATGTTGTATCTTTAATAGATTTCCGTATTTTATTGGGACTGATTGTCCTAGCACTCACCGCGGAATGGTTCATCAGAAAATATAACGGATTAATATAAACTATATATATGGACAGATTACCAAAAATTGCACTGCCTGCACTAGTAGGCATCATCATTCTCATCATATTTATGTCTAGGTCTACAGTGACCATAGGCTCCGGAGAAGCTGGAGTACTTTATAGATATTTCGGTGGAGGTGTTGTTACAGACGAACCCCCGTTAGGCGAAGGGTTTCATTTAGTGGCCCCTTGGAACCGAGTCTACATTTATGAAGTTCGCCAACAAGAAAGGCTGGAAAAAATGAACGTACTCTCATCCAATGGATTGGATATTAAATTGGAAGCCTCAGTTTGGTTTCAACCCAAATACGACCAGCTCGGAAAATTGCACCAAGAAAAAAGTGAACAATACATTGAGCGGGTGTTGCTTCCCGCGATTCGGTCTGCTGCACGTAGTGTGGTTGGGCGATATACCCCAGAGCAATTGTATTCCAGCAAACGAGATGCCATTCAGCAAGAAATATTTGAGGAGACCGAAAAAATTGTAAGTGACCAATACATTCAGCTGAACGAAGTATTGGTAAGGGATGTAACCTTGCCACCAACCATAAAAGATGCCATTGAGCGTAAGCTGCGGCAAGAACAAGAATCATTGGAGTACGAGTTTCGATTGGTCACAGCCGAGAAAGAAGCCGAGAAGGTTCGTATTGAAGCACAAGGTAAGGCAGATGCCAACCGAATTCTAAGTGCCTCATTAACGGATAAAATTCTCCAAGACAAAGGAATTGATGCGACCTTAAAGCTTTCAGAATCACCCAATGCCAAGGTAGTTGTTGTGGGTTCTGGTGACGATGGATTACCACTAATTTTGGGAAATAACTAAATAAGGCTTTTTTGATATAAAAATATATCCTATTTTTGAATCGAAATGAGAAACAAAAACACACATCACCATTTTTATACTTGCCCTCAAGCGAGATAGAAATGTATTGTTGTTTTTAAAATATATTCTAACCCGTTTGAGAAATCAAGCGGGTTTATTTTTTGTGCCTATTTGATTTTTCAGACAAAACGATTGAAAAATGACAAAAATTAGAATTGCGGTCCAAAAAAGCGGCCGTTTAAATGAGGATTCCCTTGCAATTTTAAAGGACTGTGGTATCTCCATAGACAATGGAAAAGACCAATTAAAAGCAACATCCCGAAATTTTCCCTTGGAGGTATTTTATTTGCGGAACGGGGATATCCCCCAATATTTGCGGGATGGGGTAGTGGATATTGCCATTATTGGGGAGAACGTACTTGTGGAAAAAGGAAAGGATATTTCCATTGCAGAGCGGCTGGGTTTTTCCAAATGTCGGGTTTCCCTTGCCGTTCCTAAAGGAGTGACGTATAATTCAATTAAGGATTTTGAAGGGAAAAAGATAGCCACCTCGTACCCGAATACAGTGAATGAATATTTGGCTTCAAAAGGGGTGACAGCGGATTTACATATCATCAACGGATCGGTGGAAATAGCACCAAACATTGGGTTGGCTTACGGAATCTGCGACATTGTTTCCAGCGGAAGCACCCTTTTCAAAAATAATTTGAAAGAGGTTGAAGTAATGTTGACCAGTGAAGCCGTGTTGGCGGTATCTCCTACCATTTCGGAAGAACGAAAGGAAATCTTGAAAAAGATGCAATTCCGAATCAAATCCGTTCTGCAAGCCCGACAAAATAAATATGTACTTCTTAATGCGCCAAACGACAAATTGGATGAGATTATTTCCATTCTCCCAGGAATGCGTAGTCCCACGGTTTTACCTTTGGCGGAAGAAGGTTGGAGTTCGGTTCATTCTGTCATAAAAAGAGATACCTTTTGGGAAGTCATTGATGCGTTAAAACAAGCTGGCGCAGAAGGTATTTTGGTGTGTCCTATTGAGAAAATGGTCATGTAAATAGTATGGTATGGAAATGCAATACACCATATCCTGGATTCCCACTGAAAACTTGAAGAGCATTCTGCCATTAGCCTACTTGCTTAATGGGGAACGGATTTCGATGGAGGTTTTAGAAAACCGATTGATGGAGATGATTCCCATGGGGTACAAATGCATTGGCGTATATGATGGCAAACAATTGATTGGAATCTGTGGGGTTTGGGTATTGAATAAATTTTATTCAGGAAAGCATGTGGAACTGGACAATGTAATTATTGACCCGGATTACCAAGGAAAAGGAATTGGAAAATTGATGATGGATTTTTTAATTGATTATGCCAACGAAATTGGCTGTGAGACTGCTGAAGTGAATTGTTATATTAAAAACACCAGAGGAATAAAGTTTTGGGAGCAGCATGGGTATGAACCGGTGGGCTATCACATGATCAAAAGACTAAGGGATGAATAAAATCAACAATCCAAATAAAAATGACTGGCAAGAGTTGCTTCAACGTCCCACACAAACGGTGTCGGACATTGAGCAGACCGTGAATACCATTTTCAAAGAAGTGAAAAGTGGAGGGGATGCTATTCTTAAAAAATATACGGAACAATTTGATAAGGCCAAACTTGATACATTTTTGGTCAGTGATGATGAAATTAAGGAGGCTGCAGAGTCGGTTTCCGAGGAACTGAAACAGGCCATTAATTTGGCTAAATCCAACATTGAAAAGTTTCACGCTGCGCAAAAATCGGCAAAAGTTGAAGTGGAAACAATGCCGGGAGTAGAGTGTTGGCAAGAAAAACGCCCTATCCAAAAAGTAGGGCTGTACATTCCCGGGGGAACGGCCCCCTTATTTTCTACAATTTTAATGTTGGCTGTCCCTGCGAAAATAGCAGGATGTCAGGAAATCGTGCTATGCAGCCCACCAGATAAGAATGGTGAGATTAATCCAGCTATTTTGTATACCGCCCATTTGTGTGGTGTAACCCAAATTTTTAAAGTTGGTGGCATTCAGGCCATTGCAGCGATGACTTTTGGCACGGAATCCATTCCACAAGTGTATAAAATTTTTGGACCTGGGAATCAATATGTGACCGTAGCAAAGCAATTGGCTACCCAACACAATGTTGCCATTGATATGCCTGCCGGCCCCAGTGAACTGCTGGTTGTGGCCGATGACACGGCAAATCCTGCTTTTGTGGCTTCGGATTTATTGAGCCAGGCTGAGCATGGCACTGATAGCCAGGTGATTTTGGTTTCCACTTTTGATAAATTGATTGCTGCTGTTGAAAAGGAAATTG
>JAUIBH010000116.1 GCA_030427985.1 Bacteroidia bacterium
CCGGAAACAACCGAGTCCCCCGCATCAAAATGGTTCTTAATTCTCTTTACGCTGTCGTTACAATATGTATATGAACTTCTTCACTTCTCAAGAAAAAAAATTGGCCCGAATCCGACCAAATCCCCTTCCTTAACAACCCAGCCTTATCAGCTAAGCGGGTGCAAATATAGAGAGGTTTAAATGATACCACAAAACAATTTCGAAAAAAAATTCAAAAAAAATACAACTTTCTGATTATTAGTATTTTAAGCGATGTCAATCTCATTCAATCCATCAAGGCACGCTGTCTTTTTCATCTGCATTCACTATAAGCCTCTGATTTAAACCTTCTTACCCAATTGAATCTTATATATATTGTAAGCATCAAATCAAGATAGTATCTTTGCAACCATCCAAAATTAAGGAGTGTAAATGATTGATATCACATTGCCAGATGGCGCGGTAAAAAAAGTTTCCGAAGGAACTACACCTATTGAGATTGCAAAAAGTATTAGCGAGGGCTTGGCCAGAAATGTAATTTCGGCCAAATTCAATGATACTACTGTAGAGATAGTGACACCTCTTACCGAGGACGGAACACTCACTTTATATACATGGAACGATGCGGAGGGAAAAAAAGCTTTTTGGCACTCCTCTTCTCACGTAGTGGCCCAAGCCCTGGAAGAATTGTATCCGGGTATAAAGCTTACGATCGGCCCCGCCATTGAAAATGGTTTCTATTATGATGTGGATTTTGGCGAACACACGGTGTCTGAAAAAGATTTTCCCACCATTGAGAAAAAGGCATTGGAAATTGCCCGCGGCAAACACGACTATAAAATGCGAAGTGTTTCCAAAGCGGATGCGCTACACTATTATAAGGAACAACACAATCCATATAAGGTAGAGCTTATTGAAAACTTGGAAGACGGTACCATAACGTTCTGTGACCATAGCACATTTACAGATTTGTGTCGCGGGGGGCATATTCCCAATACAGGCATCATAAAAGCTATTAAAATCCTTAGTGTGGCCGGAGCCTATTGGAGAGGTGACGAAAACAACAAACAGTTGACTCGGGTATACGGAATTTCATTCCCCAAGCAAAAAGAACTCACTGAGTATCTTGAACTTTTGGAAGAAGCGAAGAAACGTGACCATAGAAAATTGGGTAAAGAATTGGAACTCTTCACCTTCTCTCAAAAGGTAGGTCAAGGTCTTCCATTGTGGTTGCCCAATGGTGCTGCGTTGCGAGAGCGTTTGGAACAATTTCTCAAGAAAGCGCAAAAGAAGGCTGGCTATGAAATGGTTGTCACCCCCCATATTGGCCAAAAGGAACTTTATGTCACCTCAGGGCATTATGCCAAATATGGAGAAGATAGTTTTCAACCCATACATACTCCAAAAGAGGATGAGGAGTTCTTGTTGAAACCTATGAACTGTCCACATCACTGTGAAATCTATAACAGTACTCCTTTCAGTTATAAGGATTTGCCGAAACGTTATGCGGAATTTGGCACTGTATACAGGTATGAGCAAAGTGGTGAGCTACATGGCCTTACTAGAGTAAGAGGGTTTACCCAAGATGATGCCCACATTTTCTGTACAACAGAACAGCTAAATGATGAGTTTAAAAATGTAATTGACCTTACCCTATATGTATTGAACTCTTTAGGTTTTGAAGATTTCACCGCTCAGGTATCCGTGAGGGATTTGGAAAACCCAGACAAATACATTGGAAATACAGATGATTGGGAAAAAGCGGAACAAGCCATCATCAACGCTGCCGATGAAAAAGGGCTGAATTATGTTGTTGAAAGTGGCGAAGCGGCATTTTATGGTCCAAAACTGGACTTTATGATTAAAGATGCCCTTGGCAGAAACTGGCAATTGGGTACCATACAGGTGGACTACAACCTCCCAAAACGTTTTGACCTTACCTATAAAGGTAGCGACAACGAATTGCACAGACCCGTAATGATTCACCGGGCACCCTTTGGAAGTATGGAACGATTTGTGGCGCTATTACTGGAACACACAGGTGGAAACTTCCCATTGTGGCTCATTCCAACACAAGCTATTGTACTGCCCGTCAGTGAGAAACATGAAAAATATGCGGAAAAAGTTTTGAATTCGTTGGAAAATCACGAAATTCGCGCGCTCATTGATAACAGGAATGAAACGGTTGGGAAGAAAATCCGTGAGGCTGAACTTAAAAAAATTCCTTTCATGCTCATCGTAGGAGAGCAGGAAGAAGCGGCAGAAACCATTTCGGTTCGACGTCATGGAGGTGAAGATTTGGGCAGTTTAAGCACAGAAGCTTTTTCCGACTTGGTATCTACTGAAATAAATAGTACCTTAAAGTCGTTCTAAAAAATTTAAGTTTAACTAAAAAGTATACGTCATAGCAATACGAAGAAGATTTAAGCCCCAACCAAGGAGGGAAAACAAGAACCCTCATAATATCAATGAGAAGATTACTGCCCCAGAGGTGAGGCTCGTAGGGGACAATGTGGAAATAGGGATTTATCCTATTTCAAAAGCAAGGGAAAAAGCCAGTGAACTGGAACTGGATTTGGTGGAGATTTCTCCGAAGGCCAATCCACCCGTGTGCAAGATTATAGATTACAAGAAGTTTCTCTACGAACAGAAGAAACGCGAAAAGGCCATGAAAGCCAAGGCCAGCAAAGTAGTCGTAAAGGAAATTAGGTTTGGACCGCAAACCGACGATCACGACTATGAGTTTAAAAAACGCCATGCTGAAAAGTTTTTGAAGGATGGTGCCAAACTCAAAGCCTATGTGTTCTTTAAAGGACGATCTATCGTGTATAAAGATCAAGGTGAAATTTTGCTGCTGAGACTGGCCCAAGAATTGGAAGAGCTGGGAAAAGTAGAGCAAATGCCAAAATTGGAAGGGAAGCGAATGACCATGTTCATTGCCCCCAAAACGAGTAAGAAATAAAAGATACTGAACCTTGTTCAGCATAATAAGCGGAGATAAATACTAGGAAAATGCCTAAGATGAAAACAAAATCCAGTGCCAAGAAGCGGTTTAAGCTTACTGGAACTGGTAAAATCAAAAGAAAGCACGCTTTTAAGAGTCACATTTTGACCAAGAAATCTAAAAAGCGTAAGCTTAAGTTGACCCATTCTACTTTGGTTCACAAAGCGGATGAGGACAACATCAAAGAACAATTGCGTTTAAAATAATTGTTCAACCGGTACATTAATTATTAACCATGGAGTCGGGCTCAGAAAAGTTCTCAATACTTGAGACGCCTGCTACAAAAAAATGACATTATGCCAAGATCAGTAAATTCAGTTGCTTCACGAGCTAGAAGAAAAAAAGTGATGAAGCAAGCCAAAGGTTACTTTGGAAGACGTAAAAACGTTTGGACAGTAGCCAAAAATGCGGTAGAAAAAGCAATGCTTTATGCTTACCGCGACAGAAGAAACAAAAAACGAACGTTCCGTTCCCTATGGATTACCCGTATTAATGCGGGTGCAAGGATGCACGGAATGTCTTACTCTCAATTTATGGGGAAAGTAAAATCCAATGGAATTGAACTTAACAGAAAAGTTCTTGCGGATTTGGCCATGAACCATCCAGATGCCTTTAAGGCCATCGTTGAGAAAGTAAAGTAAAAAATCAATATAAACTTACCCCGCTTATTTGGATCCCGCCTTGTGCGGGATCTTTTATTTTATGCCAATATTTGTTCTCGACTGCGCCTGTCTGCCGACAAAGGCAGGCTCGAACTGACAGATTAAAACATCATTGACCAAAGGCGGTAACGACCAGCTTTCTTCCCGAGGCATGGTTGCGGTGCTCGCAAAGATAAATACCTTGCCAAATACCAAGATTCAACCTTCCGTTGGTGATGGGAATTTGCACTGAAGCACCCATTAATGAAGCCTTAATGTGTGCCGGCATATCGTCAGGACCTTCATAATTGTGCACATAGTAGGGTGCATTTTCAGGTACCATTTTATTGATATGACTTTCAAAATCGGTTCGAACCGTGGGGTCAGCGTTCTCATTAATGGTCAAACTGGCCGAAGTATGCTTGATGAACACCTGTAGCATTCCTGTGTTTATTTTTCTGATTTCAGGAAGGGCATCCAAAATAGTATCTGTTATTAAATGAACCCCCCTAGGATACGCTCGTAATTGTAGTTCAGTTTGATAAAAATCCATAAATCGAAATAAAATCGTCGCACTAAATTAATATAAACTTTACCAAAAGGGATTCTTCCATTCCCCAATTATAAAATACCTTTGCAGCTTAATTTCTTGAAAATGGATTTATCGCAGATCAAAATGGTAGTGACCGATATGGATGGAACTTTATTGAACTCCAACCACGAAGTAAGCCCACGCTTTTTTGAAATTTTTGAAGAACTCAAGAAAAAGGATATCATTTTTGTGGCCGCCAGTGGTCGGCAATATAATAGTATGGTGGATAAGCTGGAGTCGATCAAAAATGAAATCATTGTAATTGCAGAAAATGGTGCCTTGATAAAACAACAGGACAAAGTCTTGTTGACCACTCCCATAGACAAACATGAAGTTGGACGTATTTTGGATATTGTAAAACCGCTTAAAGATGTTCACCCAGTCCTTTGCGGACAGTATAATGCCTACGCCAATGATGCTTCAGATGCATTCTTGACTATGCTTGCGGAATATTATTCAGAGTTTGATATTGTAAAGGATCAAAGTACTGTGGAAGCTGAAGTACTTAAAATAGCCATTTACCATTTTCAAGATTCCGAAAAGTACATCTATCCCTCTGTTAGGCATTTGGAGGACAACCTAAAAGTTAAGGTGTCTGGAGCTAATTGGGTCGATGTTTCACACCAAAATGCGCATAAGGGCTATGCATTGCAAAAAGTCATGGATCAGCACAAAATAGCGGCACACGAAGTTATGGTCTTTGGGGACTATAACAACGATTTGGAAATGATGCAGCTCTCCAACTATAGCTTTGCCATGGCCAATGCCCACCCCAATGTCAAAAAAGTGGCCAAATACGAAACCGTCAGCAACAACGATTTTGGTGTGGAACGGGTTTTGGAAAAACTTTTATAGCCATCATGCTATTTAACTAGTTTGCAATAAGTTGCTTTGGTAAAATTTGTACCTTCAAGGTCAATCCTTTAAAAAGCAACGGAATGGCACCTTTAAAAAAAGACGACATTAAACAAGAGGTCTTTGACCTTTATGATAAATATGCCCACAACCAGATAGACCGTAGGGAGTTTATGGAAAAGCTTTCTGTGTATGCAGTTGGCGGTATCACCATGGCTTCATTGATGAGCTTTATCATGCCCAATTACAAGGACACGCTCACCGTATCACCCAACGACCCCGAACTGGATTCCAAATTCATTACTTACAACTCACCAAAAGGTGGCGGTGAAATCCGTGGGTTACTGTCCAAACCTAAGAACAGTAATGGAAAATTGGGAGGTGTTGTGGTCGTACATGAAAATCGTGGTCTTAACCCTTATATTGAAGATGTGGGCCGAAGAGCTGCCAAGGCAGGCTTCATTTCCTTAGCTCCTGATGCCTTGACCCCACTTGGAGGTTATCCTGGAAATGACGACGAGGGAAGAACCCTGCAACGCCAACGGGACCGCAACGAAATGCTTGAAGATTTCATAGCAGCATACAATTATCTCAAGAATCATGAAGATTGTAATGGAAAAGTGGGTGTGGTCGGTTTTTGTTTTGGAGGATGGATTTCCAATATGATGGCCGTAAAAGTCCCTGATTTGGCTGCAGCAGTCCCTTTTTATGGCAGCCAACCTGCTGATGATGAAGTAGCCCAAATCAATGCCCCATTATTGATACATTATGCGGGATTGGATGAAAGAGTGAATGCCGGATGGGAAGATTATGAGGCAAAATTGAAAGAACTGGACAAGGAATACGAAGCCCATTTTTATCCAGAAGTGAACCACGGTTTTCACAACAACACTACGCCACGCTTTGACGAAGCATCCGCTAATTTAGCCTGGGATCGTACCGTTGAATTTTTCAAGAAGCATTTAAGTTAGGTCTTCTGTTTTTTCTTTCGGGCGGCGGGAAACAATACATTGTTCAAAATTAAGCGGTACCCTGGCGAGGTTGGATGAAGTTCCAATTCCGTTTTTGGGTCCCCTACTCTATGCTGGTAATCCTCTGGATCATGTCCTCCATAAAAGGTAAAAAAGCCCTTTCCTTTGATGCCATGGATGTATCGAGCCTCTCCATTGATTTTATTTTCACCTAAGACCATTACCGTAGGTTTTACCTGATTTCGCGTGAAGGCTGTTGTCTGACCCATAAATCCTTTTACCAGGGCCGTGTGGTTTTGGGTCAACATGGTAGGAACAGGATCCCATTTAGCCGAAAATTCCATCAAAGAAAAATAATCAGACTCCTTGGGCACACCTCCCCTTTTATTGGTCATGTCGATGGATGAAAACTCATACCGAAGTGGATTGCGTTCCAAAACAAAATCGGTAAAGGCAAACGTATTTCCATAATTAAGTTTTCCTTGATAGTTGGCATCAGATGGGTCACCATCAAACATCGGTTCGCAGATGTCCACATCTTCAGCCGCCAAAGCGATATCAAAACTATCCGTAGCCGAGCACATGGCGAACATAAATCCCCCACCCACTACATAATTCCTTATTTTAAGAGCAACGGCCAGTTTTTCATCAGAAACTTTCCCATATCCCAAACTTTGCGCCAATGACTCTGCCTGAGCTTTTGACTCAATATACCAAGGAGCCGCACGGTATGCCCCATAAAATCGACCAAACTGACCTGTAAAATCTTCATGGTGCAAATGTAGCCAGTCGTACAGAGCCAATTTATCTCCTAAAACTTCTTCATCGTAAACCGTGGTGTAGGGTATTTCGGCATAAGTAAGCACCATGGTCACCGCATCGTCCCACGGTGGGTTGTCCTTGGGCGAATACACCGCAATTTTTGGTGCCTTTTCCAAAATAACGGCATCTTGGTTTTGGGAAGGACTGCTGATTTCATCCAAAATCTGCTCTGCTGTGCTATCCGATAACACTTCAAAAGAAACACCCCGTATTTGACATTCTTTTCGGATGGCCTCTCCATCGGGCAATAAAAATGAACCACCGCGATAGTTCAACAACCATTGTACTTTTTGTTGTTTGGTGAGCACCCAATAGGTGATTCCGTAAGCTTTTAAATGGTTTTCCTGACTTTCTGCATCCATGGGAATAAGGATGACAGAGGCGAAGGAGGAGAGAGAAAAGAATAAGAAAACAAGAAACAAGACACCTCTTGACTGCGCTCGAGGTGGCAAGAAGGTTGCTATTTTAGAAAGGCACGTCACTATCATCTGGGTCATCGTCATCACTGTTCATTGCGCTCCCAAAAGCCTCATCCGCATTGGGAAGATTTGGGGTTGCAAAGGGATTTTCTTCGTCCGCATTCATCTTCGATTGGAATTCGAATGGGGAGTCAAAGTCATCCAAGTTAT
>JAUIBH010000117.1 GCA_030427985.1 Bacteroidia bacterium
AACAGGGTCTTTTTTTTGTTCATACCTCTCCCATTAGACGTTTTGATTTACCTTTTAAGGGCAATACATACAATACCATCACAATTGTGCGCGATCAGCAATGTTTTGCGTTTTCAATTCGTTCCCATAGTGTTTATATTTAAAGAGGGACATTGTTCCTATAGATGGGTACGGCAACCTTTACAATTTGACTTTCCACAAGCCCGTACCCTCCGGTTTGACTTATAAAGAAGATGCAACATGGTTCTTGGATCATGTTGTGCGATACTTTTTGTGCCCCTGGCACAAAAAGGAGAAGCAAGAGGATAGCGTGCTGGCGCAGCGCTACCGATCATGATTGCTCCGCAAGGCCCTGATTATGGGGGTTTAGGAGAATTTTGAAGATTTCGGGTATTCGGTTTTTGGTGAAAAAGCGCCCCGAGGCCAATAAAAACAAGGATTTTTTGGTGAAAAAATGGATAAAGGATACGAAAAAGAACAGTTTGCGGCCATGAAGGTCAAAGTTTCCGTGGCCAGAAAATTTAGGCGGTTTTCCAAGCTCTTCGGAAAGTCCCAATCCCTGACCCTTTTAGCCATGATGGAGTTTTTTGAGCGACATGGGATTTCCCCGGACCAACATTTTGGGGAGACCATCGCCAGTATGAAATTGTTCATAAAGCGACGCTTCAATGCTATGGTGGCCATCATGCGCAGTATCGAAAAGGAACAGACCCTGCCCACGGTCAGTATGATGCAGGCCCTCTTTCAACAAGAACTGGACCCCGAAGAGGGGGACGAATGGGAAGGGGACTTTGAATTTTTTGAAAAGCAACTCACCGAGATCAATTCCCCTACCAACCCAGAACTCTTGGACAAGGAGACCACGGTCCCCAAGATCGTGCATGAACGGCTGAAGGAACAGTTGGAAGAATTGAAAGCTGATTTTGGCCAGGTACTGGACCATGTATCTATGACCAAGAACCGTTTCGGGAAGGACCACCTCAAATTGGATCTCAAACCCGGGGCCATTGAACAATACCGCACAAAACTTAAAAATCTATAAGCATGTACATCGCCATCACAAGACAACATTTGGGGGATAACTATCACGGCAGTGCCAGTGATTTTGTCAAGTATCTCGAAAAGGAGAACGAAGGGAAGGCCTTGGAAGAGCAAGAACTTTTTTTCAACCAAACGGAAATTGACATCGATGCCCAGCGGGTTATTGCCGAGATCGATGCCAATACTACCAAACTTTCGAAACTGGATCCGAAGTTCTATTCCATCATGGTCAGCCCCTCCCAAGCCGAGCTCAAGCATATCGGAAATGATCCCGAAAAACTGAAACAATATACCCGGGAATTGATGAAGACCTATGCGGCTTCCTTTTATAGGGGCAAAGAGGTGACGGTCAATGAGGTATTGTATTTCGCGAAGCTGGAAAGGGAGCGGACCTATACCGAAAAGGACAAGAAGGTCAAGGAGAACCAGGCCTATGCCAGCAAGATTTTGGAACTGCAACACCAGATCAGGGCCATCAAGGAGGGCAGGGAGCAAGGGGACATGGCCAAACTTCAAGAAAAAATCAATGCCTTGGAAGTGGAGGCACCCCATAAACAGAATGGGAAACGTATCGTTCAAGGCATGGCCAAGGAAGGCCATCAGAGCCATATCCATATCATTGTGAGCCGAAAGGATGTGACCAATTCCCATAGCCTTTCCCCAGGGTCCAAGTTCCGCACCTCCGAAACCACCCTTAATGGGGAGAAGGTCAAACAGGGGTTTGATCGGGACAAGTTCTATAGGGCCTCTGAAAAAACATTCGATAGGCAGTTTGGATATAGAAGGAACTTTGTGGAGACCTACCATGCCCGAAACTTGTTGGATAAAAATCCCAAGCAATTCTTTACGGCTCTTTTGGGATTACCAACATCCGAAAAACAGGCCGCCAAACAATTGTTGTTCAAGGCGGGAATCAAAGTGCCGAGCATCCCCACCAATAAAGTGCAGCTGGCCTATAAAGCGATGATGCAACTTAAAAAAGGAATCGGAAAGGCCATGGAATCAGGATCAATTGGAATATAAATAATTTAAATATGGAAAGTTTAGGATGGGTTGAAATAGTATCTGGTATGGTGATCGGGGGAGGAATTTCCTATTTGGCCAATCGGTATCTCAGAAATGGGTTTGTGATATGGTTTTTGGGAATTGTTCTTTTGGCTGTGGCCAATGGTTTACTAAGGGGATGGGATGGTCTATTAAGAGAATCATTGACCCTTTGGTTGCCGCTGTTTTTTGCCCATGTAGTAATCTATGGTCTTGTGGACCATTACATGGATGAAAAGAAACCCTCCAAGGTCTTTGAGGTGAAAATGAAGGTAAGGGGGAGGCCGTTGGTGTTGGGTAACATTCGGCGCGGAGTGTCGGTGATGGCCTCTGCAGGTAGCGGAAAGACGGAGAGCGTCATCTATAATTTCTTAAAGCATTTTCAGAAGGAGCATTTCTCCGGGGTCATCCATGATTACAAGGATTTTGAGATTACCGAAATGGCTTTTCCGCTATGGGAGGGGGAACAGATCCCCTTTAAGATTGTTTCCTTTGGCCCCATCTATAATCGGGTCAATCCAATAGCTCCCCGATATTTGCCGGATGAAGAAAGTGTCCATGAGGTATCCCGGGTGCTATTGGAGAATTTGATGGAACATAGGGACTCCGATGAGAACAGTACTTCCCGGTTCTTCAAGGATGCAGCCGAGGGCTTGATCAGTGGCTTGATTTGGCGATTAAAGACGGATTATCCACACTATTGTACCTTGCCCCATCTCATGGCCGTTTTTCAGCAATTGGCCACCAAAAGTTTGATTAAGTTTTTAAAAGGAAACATCACTTCGCGGGCGATGGCCGATGCCTTTATCAGTGGGATTGGGTCGGAACGGCAAACGGCAGGAGTGCTCAGTACCTTGGCCAATGGGTTCAAAAAGATCAGTACCCGAAAGATTTTTATGGTGCTTTCCAAGGATGAGATTCCCTTGGATATCAATAATGAAGACCACCCATCCGTTATTGCCCTGGTGAACAATCCCCAAAAGGATGCTTCCCTTTCCCCGGTGATTGCTACCATCATCCATACGATTTCAAAGCAGATGAGCCAACGGAACCGGAAACCTTCCTTTATGCTGTTGGAAGAGGCTTCAACTCTAAGACTGTTGAACATGCACAGAATACCGGCTACCCTAAGGAGTTATGACATCGTGAGCGTATATGTGTTGCAGGACAAGATCCAAAATGATATGATGTACGGGGAGAAAGCGAGTAAAGCGATACTCTCCAATCTCTCTTACCAGTTCTTTGGAAAGGTCAATGACCCGGATACGGCTAGATATTATGAGCGGTTCTTTGAGTTGGTCAAGATACCTACACGGAGTGTGAGCAAAAGTTCAGGGTTGAACCTAGAACGACGGATAACGGAAGGGGAGAAGGAGGTGTCCAAACGGAGGGCCGAGGTGTTCTTTCGGTTGAAACAAGGGGAGTTTGTGGTGTTTGCGGATGGGAATGATAGAAAGGTACAGTTTCAAAGGCCAGAAATTGAAAGGGGATTGCCTAAGCCGTTGGGGATTTCAGAATTGGAATTGGAGCAGCATTATCTTAAAGTGCATCATGATATTGGGACTATTTTTAAATGAATCAAAAGCCTTGAAATTTTATTGATTTTGAGCTTTTTTTTCAGATTGATACAGGCATATCGCAAAAATTCAAATTAGATTGACCTAATTTGTTCAATTGTAAATTTTAGTCTTTGTATTAGGTCATCATAGGATAGAATGTCTATTACATTTTTGAACTTTCTTTTAACCACTTCGAAATCGGATTTTTGCGCTTTTGAAAGATTATTTTCACGCCCCATTATGATTAGGCCTTTTGGGTTTGTGATATGTATTTCAAAGCCATTTGGCAGGTATTTTCCGTATTTGTCGATTAATTTTTTTTCTCCTCGTTGCCCCCATCGATTTAAATAGTAAATATATTTTTCCAATTGCATAACGGTTCCAGACAATTCCTTAAGCGGTATATGGTTCCCACGATATAAATTTCCAGTCATTATTGCATTGTCAAAGGGTTTTTTTATTTCGACAATATCGATATGGCCATTTGCATCAACAAATAGATAATCCAAATATTTATTTTTCTGGTTATCCGCCTTTATATGGACATTATCAAACACTGCTATGTATTTTGGATAAAGCATCAATAGGATATCGATGATTTCCTTTTGCCATTGCGCTTCACTAAAATCTTCCTCATCATCGAGCATCGATTTCAGCTTCTCATAAATAGTTTGGTATTTATCAATCTCATATTCACTAAAAGCCCTTCTCAATTTATTTTTGATTAAAGAAGGTTTTTTGTTCCTATATTTTATAAAAAGGGTTTCCGCATCTTTAGTGCTGTCAAAATAGTTTCTTAGTACTGCGGAGATTCTTGCCTGTGCATAAAGCTTTTTTTCATGTGTTGTGGGAAAGTTTTTTAGCAGGGTGTTGAATTCTTCGGCTGGTATACAGTCTGGTAATTCCCCCCCGATTATAAGGTCTTCGTTAACTAATTCTGCAATCTTTCCAAAAACAGAAATTTTAGATTCAGCAAGAAAAAAATCAATATCAACATTTAGGTCTTTATGCAGATAGATTTCCAATTCATCAACTAGGACATTTGGATATATTTTATAGTATTGATCTTCTATTCCGTCTTTCTTTAATGTAATCAAGGAACCAATATTGAAGATTATTTGTTCATATTCATCATAATCTACAATGAAATCCTGAGTTTTAATCTCAAGGCGAGCTGCATCCGCAACTAAATCTGGTGTTAAAGTAAATACACCTCTTTTAAATCTTACTAAACCATCTTCCTTTAGTTTTTGAATTACCCAATCATCAGGATTAAATGAAGCGTCTCCATAAGTATAGACTAATTGGATAAATTCTGATGTTTGATTGATTTTAAGCATGATTAAGCTTAGCCATTATATTTTTTGAAATTCTCTGCTTGCTCAAATATCTCTACATAGACTTCATCTCGCTCGACTGGTGGATAGCCATATTCATCCAATAAGAGAATTAATCCGACTTTTAAAGCGGACTTAATATCGTCTCGTTTGTTCCAATCGGGGAATTTTGCTTGGCCATCTACCAACTCTTTAACGGCCTTTGATAATTGAATCAGTTTATCTTCTGGGTAGGTGAAGTCATATTTTTTACAAAGGTCTTTTAAAATGTCATAAAATGCCTTTTCCTCGAAACTAATACCCAAATCATCTCCAGCGTTAAACTCTCTTTGAACTTCCCAAATTAAATCGGTGAGGGCATTGGCCATTTCCTCGTAAACCTCACTTTTAAAGATGTCGTTTGCATCTCTGTTATTGTAACGTTCAACGATGGCCTGCATCTTCTTGGAAAAGTCAATTCCTCTCGCTTTGTTTACCTTTCGCATCTCACCAATTACTTTGGCAAGAAGTTGTTGCAGTAATTTAATTTTGGTGTTGGGTAATTTTATTTTATCAATTTTGGCCAAATAGTCTTCATCAAAGATGTCTTGTTCGGTTTCTCCTTCTTCACCCAATTTGAAGATTTCTTCTACACCATTACTTTGAAGGGCATCTTTGATCATTTCACGAACCCGAGCATTCATTTGGGCTGTATCTGGCGCATTACCTCTTGTTAGTTTGAATACAATTGAACGGATCGCCAAATAAAAGTGAGTATAATCACGTTCTTTTTGAGATAACTTTTCACTTCCGGCACAAATGTCATAAGCGGCTTTAAGGCGTTTGACCAACCCCATAAATCGGGTTTCTAGTTCCTTGGTTTGCTGCACAAATTCAACAGTCATGTTCAAGGTGTTCAATTGTTCAAGATTACTGCCTTTGAAATATTTGCTGTTGTCAAACTTATGCATCAGCTTACCCAATAAATCCAAATGATCTTTGACAACAATAAGTGATTGTTCAATGTCTTCAAAATTGTCTTCATCGCCCTTATTGTACTTGGCAAGTGCGAGGTTCATTTGCTTTTTAATACCGATATAGTCAACAACTAGTCCTTTGTGCTTACCTTCAAATTTGCGGTTTACTCTTGAAATGGTTTGAATGAGGTTGTGTTGTTGAATGGGCTTGTCAATATAAATACTATCTAAAAATGGCACATCAAATCCTGTGAGCCACATATCAACAACAATGGCAATTTTGAAGTTGGACTTTGGATTTTTGAATTGACGATCTAATTCTTTTCGGTATTCTTTCGTACCTAATAAATCATATAGTTCCTTCGGATCGTCTTTCCCTCTGGTCATGACCATTTTAATTCGCTCAATGGGTTTGAGTTCACGCTTATCTTTATCGGTGAGTTCAGCACCTTCCTCAGCTTCTCTAATTTCTGACCATTCAGGGCGGAGTTCAATGATGTTCTTATAAAGTTCGTAGGCAATCTCTCGACTACTGCTTACAAACATTGCTTTTCCTTTTACAGTAGCACCTTCTGAAATGCGCTTTTCATAGTGATTTACGAAATCCTCGGCTACTGCCTTTAAACGGTCTGGGTCGCCAAGGATGGCATACATATTGGCAGTTTGTTCCTTACTTTTTTCGATTTGATATTCGTTGGCACCTAATTCGGCCGCTTCTTCGTAGTATTTTTCAATCTTTTCCAATTCGCCATTTTTTAGGGCAACTTTGGCGGCTCTTCCTTCATAAACTATGCGAACGGTGATTTCATCTTTTACCGATTCAGTCATAGTGTACGCATCTACGACTTTACCAAAAACATCTAGGGTTGCATCAATGGGTGTTCCAGTAAATCCAACAAAGGTTGCATTCGGAAGAGAATCATGGAGGTATTTTGCAAAACCGAACGTTTTGGTAACACCATTTTCGGTAACCTTCACCTTTTGATCAAGATTGGTCTGGCTTCGGTGTGCCTCGTCAGAAATACAAATGACATTTGTTCTTTCGGTAAGTAATTCTGTGTCTTCTGTAAATTTATGAATGGTGGTCAAAAATACGCCACCACTTTGCCTTCCTTGGAGCTTATCTCTTAAATCAGACCTACTTTCGACACTTTCCACCGCATTGTCTCCTAGAAACTTTTTGGCATTGACAAACTGTTCTGATAGCTGTGTATCTAAATCGGTTCTATCGGTAATTAGTACAATGGTTGGACTTTCAAAATATTCGCTTTTCATCAAAAGTCTTGTGAGGTATAGCATGGTAAAACTCTTGCCACACCCTGTAGCACCAAAATAAGTACCACCTTTACCGTCTCCATCAGGCTTTTGTGCTAATTTGATATTGTCGTATAAAGCTCGTGCCGCATAATATTGTGGGTAACGGCAAACAATTTTTTCTTCTTTTTTACTATTGTCGGGTAGATAAATAAAATTACGGATGATGTCTCGCAAACGGTTCTTATCGAACATTCCCTGAATCAAGGTAA
>JAUIBH010000118.1 GCA_030427985.1 Bacteroidia bacterium
CTCACGATTCAAGTGGAGAAAATCATAAAAGATTTCCATATGATGGTGGTAGGTACGCCACACATCATTATAATTGGCCCGTGGTACAGGTCCTGCATTCTTCCAATTTTCTTGGAGTTCCTTAAAATTTTTATAAGTGGTGTTGATATCCTCTTCCACATCAATGAGCCCTTTGAGCTGCTCAATGATTTCCAAACGTTTCTGGAGATTGCTCTTTAAGTTATGCTCCAGCTGTTTGTAGTATTGGTCACGTTTTTCACGATATTCACCATATACCTCGTTAAACTGTCTTTTGGCTACCGAATTGTACCTAAAATCTATCTCGTTGCCCCCTTTGGAGACAAATTCTTCTTTTTTATGCTCTAAAAACTCCTGAAATTTTTGATCAAATTCATATTTGATGGAGCTTACATGCTTGTGTATGGCCTGTACTTTCTCATTTTTGACTAAACGTTGCAGCTCGCCCACAAGGTTCTCCATGGACATGGCATGGTAGTCCAAAAATGGAATATAATGCCGCTTTTCATTGTCCGCATCTTCGGCATCTTCGGCATTGGATTCGTCTATTTCGTCTATGGCTTCGTCTGAATTTTCTTTGGTTGAAGCTTTCTCGGTTTCGTTTTTGGATTCGGGGGGTGAAGCATTTTCAGATTTGGTCTTTTCAGCTTCTTCAGATATAGCAGCTTCGGACTCTTTTGGTTCAGAAATGGGGCTTTCTTCCAATGGAGTCTTTAAATTGTCCGATGTATGTTCAGTACCACCTTCAGCTTGCTGAAGTTTATGCTCATTTTCCTGCATGAGTTAGTCTCCTTTCCTTTGGATTGATGATAATTATAGCCAATTTAACAACTAAATTACCTAATAACAAAAGTATTGAACCATCTTTTACAGAAGATTTTTATTGTGCAGATTGATGGAAAAGATATATTGGCTGTTGTTTTTTAGGGCGTATTCCAGATTTCCCATGCCTTTTCGGCCTGCCCCAACAACATTTCCAATCCATTGGAAATGGTAGCCCCATTAGCTTCGCCCATGGCTAAAAAGGTGGTTTTTTCTGGATTGTAGATAAGGTCGAACAGCAGGTGCTTGTTTCCAATATGTTGGTAGGGCAGGGTAGGTTTGTTCTCAACATTGGGGTGGGTGCCCAAAGGGGTACAGTTTATGATGACAGTGTATTCGCCTATGATTTTCTCGGTGAGTTCTTCGTAGGTGAACTGGTTTTTCTTTTTGCTTCGGGAAACGTAGGCATGGTCAATGCCCAGCTCATCCAGCACAAAACAGATAGCTTTTGATGCACCGCCAGTTCCCAAAACCAAGGCTTTTTTATGATGGGGCTTCAGTAATTTTTGGAGCGATTCTTTAAATCCATACGCATCCGTATTGAAACCTTTTAGGCCGTTTTTTGTGAACTTTATGGTGTTCACCGCACCAATTTTGGCCGCTTTTTCATCCAACTCATCCAAATAGGGAATCACGTCGTGTTTATAGGGAATGGTGACATTGAGCCCTTTGATATTGGGTTGTGAAAGCACGGAATTGAATTCGGAAATTTCAGGAATATCAAAATTTTCATAACTGTGGTCATCCAACCCGAGATCCTTGAACTTTTTGGTAAAATAGCCCTGTGAGAAGGAATAGGAAATATTTCTACCGAGGAGTCCGTACCTGTTTTCTTTCTTTTCTGTTTTTTCCATACCAATCCAATAACAATAATACCAAAATTCCAAAAATCACAAAAAGAACTGCCCACCAAGTTTCTGCATGTCCAAAATTGGGAAAGTAACGTTCATAATTGCGAACGATTTTATCTCCATTGGAATCCAGAATTAGATTTCCCAGGCCATCTACTTTGTACATGGTTCGTTTCCAAGGCCATACTACGCCCAGAGAGCCCGTAATAAATCCCAAAATAACAGCAGTGGCCGTGGCTTTGTAATGTTTGAGTACAAAACTCAGTAAATGCGAGAATGTCACTAAGCCTGTGGCGGACCCCAAGGTGAAAACCCCTAAGATTTTTAAGGTTTCCATACGTTCGGGATTTTTCATAAACCCAAAATCACCCGAAAAAATTTCTGAAAAAGTGTCATACAATGCATTTACGGAATCAACCAGTAATAACACATAATTTCCCAAAAGAATTAGAATGAACGAACCTGAAAGTCCGGGCAATGTCATCCCCGAAACACTGATAATGCCACAGAAAAAAATAAAAAACAGGTTGTCATTTTCCCGGGCGGGACTCAAAAAACTGATAGAGATGCCAATAATCAACCCCAAAATCCCAAAGGGAATGGTTCGTTGGTTCCAAGAATCATAATCCTTGGCAATGTAGTAGATGGAGCCCAAAATCATCCCGAAGAAAGTGGCCCAGACAAAGAGTTCATTGCGGTCCAAAAAATAGTCCAGAATTCGGGAAACGCTAAAATAGCTGACCAACATTCCAAAGATGAGCAGCCCCAAAAATTGGGCGTTGGTGTATTGGTAAAAGCTCTTGAACCTTCCATTGAAGAGCAGCTTTACCGCCTTGGAATTGAGTTTTTGCAAGGAGTAGATGAATTCTTCATAAAAACCACCCACAAAAGCAACGATACCCCCGGAAACACCGGGCACCTTGTTGGCTGCACCCATGCACAGGCCTTTTATCACCAAAAAGAAATTATCCAGAAATGATCTCGGTTGATGCATGTGGGCAATAGATTTTCTTATTTTTTGGAAGCAACTTTTTCCAGGATAAAAATAAGTGAAAAACCTATCATAGCTAGGATAATGGCAAGGATTAACTGATTGTCGCCCTCAAAAGCGGATGGCCACACATTCATATCATCCACAACAATGGTTTTCTCTCCAAAAGTTTTGGTTTCCAACACTTTTTTCCAAGGCCAAATTTTGTTCAGTGAGCCAAGGATAAAGCCGGTTAGCAAGGCCAGGGTGATATCTTTGTAGTGGTTGAACATCCATTTAAGCAAGCGGGCAAAGCTCAAAAGTCCAAAAATGGCACCGACTGCCACGGTAATTACAATTTTAATATCCCGTTCGTGTACGGCATCCAAAATGGTTTTGTACGAACCCAAAAGCACCAAAATAAATGCTCCGGAAATTCCCGGGAGTATCATGGCGCAAACTGCCAATGCACCAGATAAAAAAAGATAGGGCAAGCTGTCCACATTTTCGCTGGGTGGAAGTTGAGTGATGAAAAAAGCCACTGCGGCACCCAGAATCAGCACCACAACAGCACCCAAGGTCCATTTGGTGATTTCTTTTCCAACAAAAAAGATGCTGGCCAGTACCAGTCCGAAGAAAAAAGACCATAATAGAATGGGTTCGTTTTCAAGCAGCCAACTCAAAAACTTGGCCAACGAAAGTACACTGATAAAGATTCCAAGGAAAAGTGCCAACAAAAAGTTTCCGTTGACTTTGTTCCAAGCTGCTTTGAGCCCTTCTTTTTTTAGGGTTGTGAAAAGGGACAAGTTTATATTGTTGATGGAAGTAATAAGTTCTTCGTAAATACCAGAGATAAAGGCTATGGTGCCTCCGGAGACACCTGGGACGACATCGGCCGCCCCCATGGCCATTCCTTTTAGGGTAATAAAAATATAGTCAACTAATCGACGTGCTTTCATGAATTTGGATACGTATGGAAACGCAAAGTTAGGAAGAAGTCTTTTTAATTTGGGAAACCAGTGTCTGCATCCACTTTACTTCATTGAATTCTGGAAACTCTTCATCAAATAGTTGCAATTTTTCAATATCCAATTGCATGGCTTCCTTCAACTTTTTCTTGGCTTCTTTGGCATCCCCATTTTTAAGGTAGATGCCAGCCAATTTATAGGTTAGTGCTGCGTTATCCGGGTAGAATTCCAATCCTTGGATCAGGACTTGAATGGTGGAATCAAAATCTCCGATTCTTTTCAAGACTTCGGCCCAGTTTCGCCATGTGTCCAATTCATAATTGCCCAAATCAACCGTTTGTTTGAAGGCAAAATCGGCCTCATCCAAATTATCCATGGCCAAGTAAATTTTGGCGGCTTTTTTCCAATACAACGGATTTTCACCATCAATATTTATGGCCTTGTTGATATAGTACAGGGCTTTTTCGTAATCCTTGAGTTTGTAATGAAAATTGGTAATGGCCAGCCAACCTTTATCCAATAAGGGGTCTTCATGTACGGTGTTGTAATAGTAGTATTTGGCCAAGTCATAATTACCCAATTTCTCGTGGCACTTTCCTATTCGAAGGAAGGCATGTGAAGTGGGATCGTCTATGGAAATGGTGGTTTCGTAATTTTCTATGGCTTCGTTGTACCTGCCCAATTTTTCGAGCACTTTTCCTTTTTCAAAATAAGCGCCAATGAAGGAATCATCGGAGATGATGGCAAAGTCAAAAGCGGTCAGTGCTTCTGGAAACAAGTCCATTGCATAGTACATTTTTCCCAATTGGTGCCACGCCACTTCACAATAGGGATTGCGTTCCAAATAATCGTTCAGGTAAAAAATGGCTCCGTCAAAATCTTCCAAGAATTCAAAGCAATACACTACATTGTATAAGGAGGAATAGTCCCTGTCATCAAACTCAACGCACCGCATAAAGCTACGCTTGGCCTTTTCATAATCATCCATGAACAGGTATTCCATGCCCAAAAGGGAATGGATGTCAAAACTGTTCTCGCTAATATTTAGGGCTTCCAAAAGCAGATTTACGGCCTCTTGATGATTATCTTTTTTGGACTGGATATTGGCCCTTTGAATATAGATTTCCTCGTTATGAACATCTATGGTCTGAATCTCATCCAATAAACGTTCTGCGGCTTCGTATTTGTCCTCAAAGGTCAATACTTCTACCTGTAAGAGCTTTAACTCCAAAGAATTGGGATGCTGTTCCAAACCAATTTGTATGGCTTTTTTGCCCAAGGATATTTTACCGTTATTAAGGTAATGGTGAATTATTCCTTCAAAGTCCTCTGCATCAAAAAAGTAGACGTCATCCGTCTTGAGCATGGACTCAAATTTGGTAATGGATTTGTCAGGATACTCGTTAGAATCTAACGCCATAGGAACGTGTTTGGTTTTACTATGGACTTAAAATTAACCCTTTGCTTAGGTGTTTTAGTCCATTTTTTGGGTATGTTATCAACAAATTAGTTAACAGTAGCAGGTTTATACCGATTTAAAATAGCAATGATTTGGTCGCAACCCTTCTCAATTTCTTTCGTGGAAAGGGTCAATGGGGGCGAAATTCTGACGGCTTTTGGCTCAAAAAGCAACCAAAAAAGGATAAGGCCTTCTTTGGCAGCGGTGAGTATCACATAATCTGCGATTTCCTTATTTTTCATTAGCAACGCCAGCATTAATCCTTTGCCTCGTATCTCTTCAATCAAAGGATGTACCAAAAGCTTTCGGAACAATTTCTCTTTTTTCAAAGTTTTTGCAACAAGCTGTGATTCAGTGATTTCCTGCAAAGTTGCCAGACTGGCAGCGGCTATTACTGGGTTTCCGCCAAAAGTGGTAATGTGACCTAATTTTGGGTTATCTTGAAGCATGGCCATCATTTCCTTGGAGGCGACAAAGGCACCCACCGGCAATCCGGAGGCCATTCCTTTTCCAATGACCAAAATATCTGGAACGCAATTGAAGTGTTCAAAGGCAAAAAGCTTTCCGGTACGGCCAAATCCAGGTTGAATTTCATCCAAAATAAGCAACGCTCCGACTTCATCACAACGTTTTCGCACTTTTTCTAGATAACCGTTCGTTGGAAGAATAAATCCAGCCCCCCCTTGAATGGTTTCCAAAACCACGGCGGCAGTTTTTTCTGTAATCTTGCCCAAATCCGCTTCCAAATTGAAAGAAATAAAACGAACATCGGGAATCAAGGGTCGAAACGCACTTTTGCGTTCTTCAAACCCCATTATGCTTAAGCTGCCCATGGTATTTCCGTGATACGCCTTTTTGGCGGAAATAATTTCGGAACGGCCTGTGTAACGTCTGGCTAATTTCAATGCACCTTCCATGGCTTCGGTACCTGAGTTGACCAAATAGGTAGTTTCCAATTTTTTGGGTAGATGAGTTGCTAAAAGCTTAGTGAATTCCACAGCGGGTTGTTGCACATATTCACCGTATACCATGACGTGCATGTATTTGTCCACCTGTGTTTTAATGGCATCCACTACTCGCGGATGACCATGCCCCAATCCGCATGCAGAGACGCCTGCTACAAAATCCAAATGGGCATTACCCTCGGTGTCATAAATATAACTTCCCTTGGCATGGGATATTTCCAAACCTAGAGGGTGGGGGGTGGTCTGCGCTTGATATGTAAAAAAGTCGTCTCGGTTCATCTAGGGACTCTGAGCTTTCTTTACTTGGGTCTTTTTGGGGTTTACAGCTTTGGAGTTGCGTGCGTTAACGGGGTCATTTTCATTTTTTTGTCGTTCATCTTCCTCCGCATCAATATCGATGGGATTGTCTATTCCCCTGATTTTTACAAGTTCAATGTTGTTGTCGTCCTCATCAAAAATTTCGTCCTTGCTCATGATACGTTCATCCCCACGCCACACAAAACCTTTCAATTTTCTACTTTCTACCGGAAGATCCACTTCTGGAAAAATGTCACCATCGGGATTCACAAAAAAGGTAATGTCCTCAATATCGCTATTGGCCATGAGGAGTCTAATTTTACTACAGATGGTCTTGTCAATGCCAACCAGCTCCTGGTCGTCATTATATACGTAGTATATGACTTCTGTGTTTTGGACCAGATCTATGATTTTAAGTTCGTTTTCAATGAATTTTCCAAGCAGATTTTTCCCTTTGGCTTGATTGTAGCCTTCATTACTGATGGTATCCAACGAAATAATAAAAGCATTCTCTATTACTTTGAGGGAATCCAGTTTTTCGGTTTCCATATCCGAAATCAGGTGAATGCTATCTCCCGTTATTTGGTTGTCCACATTCCAAAGGATGGGGTCTGTGATTAGTTGGGTTATTCCGGTTTTCTCATTGAAATGAATGGAATCGCACTTTCCGCTCAAATCGGTTTTGTAAAATTTGGCATTTCGAAAAGCACGTAAAATCCGTTCCTCTTCCTTTCCAGTGACCATAAGGGTATCGCCGTGCATATAGAGCGAATCTTGCTGTACCAAACTTATGGAAACGGCACGTTTTGTGGCAAAAACAGAATCCTTGGCCTTGAAGACTTCGGCATAATGGGCCTTTATGACCCCGTCATTGATGGTATCCGTAATCTTAATATTGTTGGTGGCCGATGCAAATTCTGTGGCCTTATCAAAATAAAGACTATCGCCTTCTATAATTTTGTTGTCGTAGTCGATTCGGGTGTTTTTAATGCCGTACCCTTGTTCAATTTTAGTGTCATAAAACCCACGTTCGCAGTATATTTTGTAATCCTCTCCAGTTAT
>JAUIBH010000119.1 GCA_030427985.1 Bacteroidia bacterium
CCGGGGAATTGGAATGGACTTTCCATACCATTCCACAGCCGGGAGAATTTGGGTATGACACCTGGCCCAAAGATGCTTATAAATATGTGGGTGGCACCAATGCGTGGAGCGAAATATCAGTAGACCAAGAGCGAGGCATCGCTTATGTGCCTCTTGGGTCGCCAACTTACGATTATTACGGTGCAGACCGATTGGGCAGTAATCTTTTTGCCAATTCATTGGTTGCCTTAGATGCCAATACAGGTGAACGCCTTTGGCATTTTCAGACCATTCATCACGACCTTTGGGATTATGACCTTGCCAGTGCCCCACAATTAATAACGGTACAACAAGATGGGAAATCCATTGATGCAGTTTCTATCGCCACCAAACAAGGTTTTGTTTTTGTATTTGACCGTGTAACAGGTGAACCCTTATTCCCTATTGAGGAAAAACCGTTCCCCCCTAGCAATATGCCTGGTGAAAAAGCTTGGCCAACACAGCCCATACCTTCGCTTCCAAGTTTTACAAGACATGAAGTGAACCTGGACAACCTTAACCCCTATTTTCCTGACAGTATTAAACAGGCTTGGATAAAACGGTTGGATTCATCCAAATCCCAATTATATCTTCCGCCATCTGACCAATATGAAACAGTGGTAATGCCCGGGGCCTTGGGAGGGGTTAATTTTGGTAATACTGCAAGTAGTCCAGATGATGGAATGATGTACATTCTGACTCAAGAATATGCTTCAACCTATAGGTTGAACAAAGTTGAACCTCCAAAAGAAGAGTTCTCCGAAAATGATGCGGAAAGGGTAAAAAACTTATATAGTTCTACATGTATCGCTTGCCATGGACAAAATATGGAAGGTGGCGCTGGGCCTTCATTGTTGAACATTGGGCACCATATGCGGTACGATGACTTCAAGGAAATTGTGACAAACGGCCGTGGTCAAATGCCCGGGCTGGTCCATGTGGATGAAGAATCCCTAAAGGCCCTGTTTAAATTTTTGGGTGGAAACCCAGTAAGCAGTCCCTTTAGGAGAAGAGGCAATGAGGAAGAAACTATGCCCGAAGGACCTGTTGTGGCCTCAGGAGGGGTAGAAATTAAACCAGATGCACAAAGAGGTGCTCCTATGCGGGAATATCCTGAAGGTGTAGACCGCCCTGATGCACAATACACTACGGAATATGGGTTGGATTGGCCTGCCCTTATAGATCCACCTTGGTCATCGATTGTAGCCTATGACCTTAACGAAGGTACCATTAAGTGGAAAAAGCCCGTGGGCATAGATTCGCTTTATGCAAAAGGTGACCCTAGCAAAGGTGCTCCAGAAGGAACCCGACGAAAGGGTATGGTCGTTACCTCCACAGGATTGGTCTTTGCGACCGCAAAAGGTGCAAAACTATATGCTTTTGATCAAGACACTGGAGAAACCTTGTGGGAAACCACTATGAGCAATGAAACAAATGCCCAACCTAGTATGTACACCTTAAATGGGAAACAATACTTGGTCATAAACGCCAATTCCAATTTTTTTAGGGGCACTTACGACCCGTCTAAAAAACCTGGAGCCTTGCCAAGAGGTTATGTAGTTTATGCTTTACCTGAAAAATAGATCAGGACCAAACAAATACAACTAGCATTCAACAGTAATATAATCGAATTTCAAACCAAAAAATTCAGTATCATGAGAGCACTTATTGCCATCATTCTAATACTAGTAACATGCGGTCTTTCGGCACAGTCGATTCAGGACCGTGTGATCCACAACGACCCATCTACCTATAGGAATATAACCGATGTACATGCCGGTGCGGGCAGTATGGGTTTCACCCAACTCATTGGACGAAACGATCTTTCCTCCAACTTCCTGTATCTGCATACGGGTACCATTGCCGGAAAATCTGGGATTGGCCATCATTTTCATCACAGTATAGAAGAAATGTATGTGCTTCTTTCTGGGGAAGCTGAGTTTACCATCAATGGTAGAACCTCAAAAATAAAGGCCCCCGCCCTTGTTCCTTGTAAGATGGGCGATTCCCATGCCATTTATAATACAACCGATCAACCTGTAAAATGGCTCAATTTTGCGGTCAGCACTATTAAGGCTCGTGGTGATGCCTTTGATTTGGGCGATGATAGAGTGGGTGCCGCACTGGACCCCGTTCCTGCTTTTGTTTCGGGTAAATTGGACAAGGAATTGCTTAAACCCGAAAGAACGCCGTACAAAGGGAATGGGGTGTCTTACAGACGCGTATTGGGGTCCGAAGTTTTCTCAACGGATTGGAGCTACGTGGACCATTTGACCATTCCCGCAGGAACCAAGACAGACCCATATCAACTTAAAGGGATGGAAGCCGTTTATTATGTGATCAATGGGTCGGGTACCGTAACAGCAGATGGCAAATCCGGAACATTTGGCAAGGACGATGCTTTCTTCGGAAGGCTTGGTGAAAGCATTACACTGGACAATACCGGTAATGATACTGTGGAATTGCTGATCATTGGTATCTCAGCTTCCAAAAAATGGGAAATTGAAAAACCATTAAAAGAACCTAAAGCCATGGTCTTACAAATGGATTTTGTGGTTGAAAAGGAAAATGCCCAGGCTTTTGAAGATATGTATTATTCCATCTATGTGCCGGCCATGATTGTTCAGGATGGGTATTTAAGCTCAAAATTATTGCGCCTGTATTCTCCAGACCAAGCCAAGGAGATTGAAGCAGAACCCACCACCTACAATTACCAAGTCCAAATTTCTTTTGAAACTGAGCAAAAAAGACGTAATTGGGTAGCGAGTGACCAGCATAAAATTGCGTGGCCCGCTGCAACTTCCTTAGCCAAAGAGTTTAAATGGCGCGGCTATTTTGTTATGGGTGACGATGACCAATAAAAACCTTTTAAACCAAGGTATATAATAGGATATGTACTGACCTTTTGGTGGCTTGCACATATTGTACAAGGTTTTCCAAGTTGGTGCATATCCTATATATTTTCACAACACAACTCACCATATAAAGAGTCTTTAAATCCTCACTACCAAAACAAAGGCTCACAGGAAAATTGGGGGAGTTGATCATCCCAGTGTAATTTCCTTCAGAATTAAAGATTTCTATGCCAGAATACGTGGTTATATACCTATTTTCCAAGGTGGTGAGCGTTCCTGGTTTTTGGGCAAAATTGAGCGAATTTTACCAAGAATTTGCCCCAATTTTAGCTTGAACTTTAGTTTATTACCCAATAGTTATACTATATTATCCTGTAAATTGTGCGGATGGAAAAATGTTAGTACTTTTTTACAAAGTAATTGCAAAAATCCTCCTAAAATGAAAATTCTACCTTTTAAAATTCCTAAACCTGAGCAAGAGGCTTTGGTCTACCAAGAAGATTCTGGCATTATTTTCTACGACAAATTACATCAGCATGAAGAAATACAAATAAGCTTTATTGTTTCTGGTGAGGGATCTATTGTTGTTGGTGATACAATCAGCGATTTTAAAGCCAACGACATACTTGTTATAGGCGAAAACGTTCCCCATGTTTTTAGGAGTGATTCAAAATCCTCCCAAAAATCCATAATGTATACCCTCTTCTTCACAAAAGAGTCCTTTGGGAAAGAATTTTTTTCACTTTCCGACATGACAAGACTTCAAAAATTCTTTGGAGAATCTGGGTATGGCATGAAAATATTATCTGAGAATGAACGGCTTACTTTTTTGTTTGAAAGCTTAAAAAATCAAAGCCGAATTCAACGTATCGCTACGCTATTGAACATTTTGGATGTGATGTCATCCTCAGAGAAGCAACCCTTGTCCACATTTGTCTATCGCAAAAAATACACAGAAGATGAGGGCAATCGTATGAACAATGTCATTGATTATGCTTTGAGCAATTTTCACGAGCCCTTTTCTTTAGAAACAGTGGCTGAAAAAGCCAGTATGAGCAAAAATGCATTTTGCCGTTACTTTAAAAAGCGAACCAACAAGACTTTCTTCCAATTCTTGATAGAAATTAGAATTGAGCATGCGTGTAGGCTTCTTTTTAAAGACAATGATCTTCCCATTTCGGAAGTCTCTGAACAATGCGGTTTTTTGAACATTGCCAATTTTAATCGCAAATTCAAAGAACTTAAGGGAGTAACTCCTACGCAGTACCGAAAATTCACCATAGAAAAATGGAGGGACAAATACTCTAAATCTGCCTAAGACCATACTTGGCAGAGTGCCATTGGTGATGCTATTTACATCCGTCACTACTTTTTAACCTACTTCATTAAAAAACAATACATAAAAAAAGTACCTGCAACAATGCAGGTACTTTTTTTGATTAATAACACTTGATTATAGAAAGTAAACTCTTTTTACTTAAAGCTCATTGACCTTATTTTTAAACATCGGTTAGTCATAAAACTTCCAATTGGTCTTAAAATCCTTCGTTAATTTTTGGCCAGAAATAATTGCACGAATCATTTCCATGGGCATGGCATTTAATTTAATGGCCTTGTCATGGAACTCTTTAATTCCCATTTTTCCACTGTCCACCATTTCTTCTTTTAAGGCGTAAAATTGACGTCCTCCTGTTAAATAACCCACTTGATATAGCGGGTTACTGTTACTAGATAAGGGTCCACGAATCTCACTTTCGGCATTTATGCGCTCATGACCTACCTTTTCCACTAGAAAATCAATACACTGCTGAGGCGTCCACTCTCCCATATGGAAATTGAAGGAAAAGATGATTCGCGCACAACGGTGCATATGCCAGAATAGCATTCCTATACGCTCTTCAGGGGTTGTTGGAAAATCCATGTCCCACAACAAGAGCTCCCAGTACAACGCCCAGCCTTCCATCCAAAATGGTGTGCCAAAATTTCTATAGGTACGGTGTCTGGCGTTCATAAAATATTGCATGTTATGACCAGGAATTAATTCGTGATGTACAGTAGCGAAGGAGAAATTAGGATTGTTGCCGCGCATACTCATCATCTTAAACTCATGGTCCATGGTGTTTGTTGGATAGGAAATGGTAATGTCCCATCCACCCGTAAAAAATGCATTGGTACGTTGCCTTTCGGGAGACATCATATACATGCCCCAAACCTCTTCCATTAAAGGTGGAATCGTTACCAAGTCGTTCTTTTTAAGAAAATCGACAGACCGGTTGTACAAATCCAAAATGGCCTCTGGCTGTTTTCCTGGAGGTACGTAGGTATCCTTAACATGTTCCAAAGCGGCCTTCCAATCATTTCCAAAACCCAGTTCTTGGGAGGCCTTTAGCATTTCCTTTTCGCACCACGCAAATTCCTCATTGGCAATTTTGGTCAACTCCTCAGGTGTATAGGGAACCATTTGATATTCGAGCAGACGAATAAGTTCTTCACGTCCCACTGGTTTACGGGAAACAATTCCGTTTTTGTCCGGGGTCTGCTTTTGTTTGAACAACTCCGTATATTCCTTCAGGGATGCATCTAAATCCTCATAGGTTTTTGAGGTCCACCACGTGAACATGGGGTCGTATCCGTTGTAAAACCCATGAATATCTGCTAAGGCTTGTTGCAATCCGTTGCCAACAGCAGTAGCTTTTCTAATGACCAATACACTGAGGTCGTCAGAATCCTTTAAAACGGTTTTCAGTGAATCGATTTGATTGAAGATTTCGGACCATTCCTTTGCCACTTGTTGTGCATCGGGTTGGATTCCCCTTCTTCTTAGCTTGAACAAATCATAGACGGTGCCACTAAACGGAAACCATTTTGCCACACTGTCCAATTCCCGTCTTTCCACTTTGGATTGACGCAGGTTTTCATTAAGGTCCCTTTTAAAAAGAATATAATCTACCTGGCATTCCTGTGATAAACCATCAAAGTCAATAGCACTCAGCTTATCCAAATACTGTTGATACAGCTGATCCATCCGCTCCAATTTTTCTGGGTAAGAAGCGGAACCACCCCTCCTTCCAAATCTGGAGGACGACCCTGAAGAGGGACTGTAAAAATTATCCAATACCCGGGAATCTGCCTCAAAATTCTCGATGAGAAAGGGCATTTCCTGGCAGGGAACAAAATCTGCTTCTTGGGCATAACCTACGGTTATCATCACAAGCCCCAAAAAACCTCCTACAAAACCACCTCTCATTTTTATTGTTTTGGGGCTTCGTAGAACTTCCATTTGGCCTTATAGTTTTTGCTGATTTTCTGGTCGGTCATAATGGCCTTTATCATTTCAACCGGCATGGCGTTCATTGTAATGATTCTGTCGTGGAATTCCTTGTTGGTCATTTTTCCGCTATCCACCAATTCTTTGTGCAAGGCATAAAACTGACGACCTCCTGTGAGGTATGCCAATTGATATAGTGGAGGGTAGTTGCCCACAAAGGAACGTCTTACCTCACCTTCGGCATTGGCACGCTCATGTCCAACACGGTCTACCAAAAAGTCGATACATTCCTGAGGCGTCCATTTGCCCAAATGGTAGTTCAGTGAGAAAATGATTCGAGCGCAACGGTGCATGTGCCAGAACAACATTCCTATGCGGTCTTCGGGACCCTGTGGAAATCCTTTGTCCCATAAAAGAAGTTCCCAGTACAAGGCCCATCCCTCTGTCCAGAACGGTGTGCGGAAGTTACGGTAGGTACGGTAGCGGTTGTTCATGAAACCTTGCAGGTTGTGCCCTGCAATCAATTCATGGTGCACGGTGGCCATAGAGAAATGGGGGTTGTTCCCGCGCATGCTCATCATACGCTGCTCATAGGTCATATCATCAGTAGGGTATGAAATGGTTATTGAGGTTCCACCGGTAAAAAATGGATTAACCAATTGTCGTTCAGGAGACATCATACGCATACCCCAAACTTCTTCTGCTAATGGGGGGACTGTAATTAAGTCGTTCTTTTTTAGGAAATCTACTGCTTCATTATAGAGGCGAAGAATCATCTCGGGTTGTTTGCCTGGTTCTACGTAGGCATTTTTTACTTTTTCCTGAGCCGCTTTCCAATCGTTGCCAAATCCCATTTCTTGGGATGCTTTTAGCAGTTCAGCATCGCACCAAGCAAATTCTTCATTGGCCAATTCTATCAATTCTTCGGGAGTATAGTCTATCATTTCATACTCCAATTGTTTCATCAACACATCTCTGCCCACAGGGTTACCCACAATACCACTTTCATCAACAGGCTTTCCTTTTTCTACCTTATTTTTGAAGACCTCGGCATACGCATCAAAACTAGTACCCATAGACTCATACACTGTAGGCATCCACCATGTAAAAAGGGGATCGTACCCATTGTAAAAGGAGTACACATTCTCAGCAGAATTTTTTAAGTCCTCAATTACACGCACGGCTTCTTCAACCTCATCCTTGCCCAACGATGTTGTTTCTTCCAATTGACTTTTTAGGGTCTCCACCTGTTCCACAA